>JAQXIQ010000022.1 GCA_029007865.1 Bacillota bacterium | reverse complement strand
TCCGTCAGCAAAACCGATCTTCTAACCCGTAACTCTTTCGCTTTTTCGGTCTCACATCATTGACAAATGAACAAACAGAATAATTGCTTGCTGACGAAAATCATTTTTGAAGGCGGTTTATTTTTTTCAAACGGAAATACCTACAGCTTGTTTTATATCCAACAAAGAAGAATAATTACAAAGATTTTTGCATACCGGTACTAGCTTTGCCTTTTTATAATTGAAAATAGAATTATAAACTATAAAGCAATACAGAATTAACTGAAAAATGCGGCCAAAACTGAACAAAGCCGGCGGGTGACCGCCGGCTTTTTCCGATTGAAAATGACGGAATAACGGCATTCCGAGACGGATAAAAATGCGGAACCGACGGGGGTTCCGCATTGTGTGCTTATTCGGCCGATAAAACCGTAAGCTGTTATCTGATCATCTGACGGCGGTATTTTTCGGCGTCCCAGCCAAGAATAAACTGTATACCGCTTTGCGGCATGAGGCTTAGCTGATAACCGTTTTTATCCACGACATGCAGCAAATAGGCATAGGCAAGCAGAGTTTCCTCCAGAGAATATGCTGCGTCATAAGCGCAGTCATATACGGCGGTTTTGTCAAAGGAAAGCTTGGTGCCGTCTGCAAGATTGGGATTAAGGTAAACCAGCTGGTCGGGGTACAGGGGAGTTTCGTTTATGCGTTTTACGGAAAGCGTGCCGTCCGCCAGCATAGAGGCAATAAGCTCGCTGCCGGAGGCGAATTTTCCGTCCGGAAGTTCTTTAAGTGATACTGAGGGATAATCCGGAAGAGTAAGCTCGCGGCCGAGTATATCCAGTACGCGGCTGTTAAGAGCAATGGCTTCCTCCACGGTATCTGCCCATACCACCAGTCCGTGATTTTTAAGGAATATCACCTGCGGGAATTTATCGCCCATACTGTTCTTTGCGTCCATAATGGCAAAAGTCAGCTCGGCTCCGGGATTTATAAAGGGGAGCACAAGGCAGGGTACGGAATTGCGGCTCATTATATCGTTGATGATGCTTTCACCGCCCTCTATGCAGTTGAGAATATTGGCATAAACGGCATGCGAGTGTATCACAGCATTGCCCAGCATGGCGTGGAACCCTGCCTCCACAGAGGGCCGCTTTGCAGCGAGATCCTCAAACTGTATGATGGAGTCGTTTACCTGCCTGGAGGTGTCGGATTCGCTGCCCGGCCCGCGGTCGGAACGGGCAAAGATATCCCGTATGCGCTCGTACGGCAGGCAAACATAGCCGAAGTCCTCTTTCATGTCCTTTAACTGGCAGCCGGAGCATTTGACCGCCATTATATCACCGAATTTAACAGATGTGTTTCCGCCTCCTGCCTGTATGCAGTCGGGGCGGGTGCCTACGGCCCTGCTCATGGCGATGAAGCTGTCCAGAAGCCGTCTGTCGCTTGGTTGCATATCGCTGATTTTCATTGGTTGATTATTCCTTTCATATTATTGTATATAATGTATTTAAACGGTGCTTTGCAAGGAGTAAAAGCCCTACATGACCATTATAGCAGACAATCCATAACTTTTCAACATATTTATATGGGTTATATCCATATCTGAAAATATATACTAACATAAAATTTTTGTATTTGAATTTTGTCTTGAGGTGATGTATAATAGTTATATGAGGATCCGTTTATTAATTATAACTGGAGTGATATTATGAAAAAGATGCTTTGCTTGATGCTCTGCCTGGCACTTCTTCCGATATTTGCAATATCGGCAAGCGCAGCAGACAAGCAGCTTACCTACGGCTCGCACAGCGTAAACGGTGAGATACTTACCGACTTTACCGACGGACAGATCATCGGCAGTGCAAGCTCGTCGGGTGGCGGCAGCATGAGCATTGACGGAGGGGTGCTCACCATGGAGACCGGATCTGCCTCATACGTTGAGAGCTACACCTACTACAAGGGTGGCAACATCGGCTCTGCAAACGTAAAGAACGCCAAATATATTTGCTTTGAGATCGAAAACCCCTCAAAGGGCGACATCCTCTTTAACTTCCAGGGCACCCGTCAGGGGGGCAGAAAGTTCCGCACCTCCCATATTGTTGCGGAGGATGACGAGCTGAACCTTCTGCTTGTCACCACCGACGGCAAGGTATACAGGGCGGCAATGGAGTCCAGCAACGCCCGCCTTGCGGTAAAGCTTCCCGCAGGCTTCAAGGGCACTCTGGTCATCCCCACGAGCTGCGTTTCGGACGCTACCGCAAACGACCCTGACTGGGATAAGGGGGGAAATCTTCCCTTTGAGAGCCTTGGCTTCTATATTTTTGATAAAGGAGAGGGTTCCGACAAGGGAACCGTAAAGGTTGGCACCATGTTTATTATTACCGATGAGCTTCCAAGCGTTACCATCAAGGATTATCCCCAGAAGCCCGACAACAGCATCAGCAATCCCGAGTATTCCTATACCGATGACGAGCGCATTCAGGCTTACTGGACAGATAAGATCATGCACAACGAGTGCATCACCTTCGTTCAGGATAAGGATGGAAACATCACCGCACACACCCTCTTTGTTCCCAAGAGGATAATCTCCATCATTGACAACTCTCATAAAATTGAGTTTGAGGCGGGAGTGGATTTCGAGTGGACCGAGGGCACCAACGAGATAAAATGGCTCAACGGCTCGGCAATCCCCTACTTCTTTGACGGCGCGCTCAAGGGCCTTAAGGAGGAGGGCGGCACCGAGTACGTTAAAAACTGGGACGGCTCCTTTGATGAGACGGGCAGATGCCGCATGGGCGGATGGCTCTACTGCGTGGGCAAGTTCCTCTTTGAAAAGCAGCTTTCCATCACCTATGAGTACGACACCGAGCAGGCCAAGGATGTTGAGCACGCCAAGTATCAGCCTCAGAGCTTTAAAAACGTAGCAAGGAAGATAAAGGACGGAGAGGAGCTCAACATCGTGTTCTTCGGCGCCTCCAACTTCGAGGGCTGTGACGCGTCGGGAATGTACAACCGCGCTCCCAATATGCCCGTGCTTCACAAGCTTGTGGAGAATTATCTTAACGATAACGGTATCCCCGCAAAGGTAAAGAACATCGGCGTTGGCGGATGGAACACTGCGCAGGGTCTTGCCGCCCTCAAGGGACAGAAGGATTACACCTTAAACGGTGTTACCAAGCCCCTCAAGAAGGGCAACGGAGCCTCTGTAGGCCAGAGCCACAAGAGGGCCATCGAGTCGGGAGTGGACCTGTTTGTCATCGGCTACTTCGCGGGCAACAACGTAGGCTCGGGAGTTACTGCCGATAATTACTACAAGCTTCTTAAGGAGACCGTGGAGCTGGTGCGCTCCAACAATCCCGACTGCGAGTTCGTAATTCTTTCGGGCTCCATAAATAACAATATCACGGTGGCTCAGTCGGATGCATACCGCGAAAAGACCAAGCAGCTTGCCGACGAGTTTGACCACTGCATGGGATACGCTGATCTTGTTCAGGTATACAAGGACATGATGGCGCGCAAGGAGTACATATCCTTAAGCGGAAACAACATCAACCACCCCAACGACTTCTTCATTCGCGTGACCGCCATGGAGATACTTTCCTGCTTTGTTGAGGGCTACAGCGGTGAGTCGGAGCAGGTGGAGACCACCGACGGACCAACTGCAGAGCCCGGTGCGACCGACGGGCCGAGCGCTACCGATGGGCCGAGCGCTAACAAGCCCGAGGGCGGCGAGGATCTCCCCTGGGCAGTGGTAGGAATTTCGGGTGGAGTGATCATAGCCGCAATTGCCGTGCTTGCAGTATTTCTTAAAAGGAACGGTAAAAAGTAAGTCGCCTTAGCGCTAAGCTATAATAAGAAACAGGATCACTCGGGGAGCACTCCCGAGTGATCTGTTTTTTGCGGGATGGTCTGCCGTGACAATGTGCAGAGCTTGCAACAGTGGAATACAACTTGCTTGTATATCAAAAAAACATATATAAATACAAAATTCTTGTATTTGAAATTTATACTTGAGAGAGGTATAACAAATTATAATGCTACGGACAGAGTCCGTTTATTAATTACAATTTGTATGTGGGTGCTTTGCGCAGTAGGGAATAAAGCCAAGGCGTGACGCCTGAGCAGTTATTTGCCCGTAATACGCAGGAATTCTTCATACTTCCTGTCCCAAAGTTCGGTATCCTGCGGAGTATAGGTAACGCATGGGAAGGACTCGGCAATGACGGAACGGGCGGTTCTGAGGTCGGGAAGCTCGCCGGTGGCTATCATCTGGCAGACTATGTTGCCTATTGCGGTAGCCTCCACAGGGCCCGCGGCCACGGGTCTGTTTATTGCGTTGGCGGTATACTGGCACAAAGCCCGGTTCTGGCATCCGCCGCCCACTACATGCAGTACCGGCAGGCTGTAGCCCAGAATGTCCTCCAGTCCGCTGAGGGCATACCTGTATTTCATTGCAAGGCTTTCATATACGCAGCGCGCCACTTCTCCGTGAGTTTGCGGAACATACTGTCCGGTTTCGCGGCAGTATTTCTGTATGCGGTCCACCATACCGTTAGGAGGCATAAACAGGCTGTCGTCCGGGTCTATAAAGCATCTGAGGGGCTGCTCGGCAGCCGCCATATCCGCTATTTCTCCAAAGGAGAAAACCTCGCCCTTTCTGTCCCACTGGCGCTTGCATTCCTGAATGATCCACAGCACCATTATGTTTTTAAGCAGCCTGGTGGTGCCGTTATATCCGCCTTCATTGGTAAAGTTAAGCTCCTGTGCAGCCTTGCCCGTATGAGGCTCCGCGGTCTCGCTGCCCAGCAGGGACCATGTGCCGCTGGAAATATAGGCAAAGCGCTCCGAACCGGCGGGAACTGCCATAACCGCGCTTGCGGTATCGTGCTGAGAAACGGATATTACGCAAGGATTATACTTAAGCCCCAGCTCATCCACGACGGACTGCTTCAGCACTCCGGTTTTGGTTCCCGGCTTAACCATGTCGGGGAAGAGGCCTTCACGGATGCCGAAGCGGTCAAACATAACGCTGTCAAAGCCGTGAGTTGCCGGATTGCAAAGCTGTGAGGTGCTGGCAATGGTCTGTTCGCAAACCTTGCTGCCGGTCAGGAAATAATTGAGCAAATCCGGGATAAAAAGTGCCTTATCGGCGGCTTGAAGCAGCTGCGGAGAGCGCTCTTTAAGGGCCATAAGCTGGTAAAGAGTATTAAACTGCATAAACTGAAGGCCGCAGCGGCTGTACTGCTCTTCCTGTGACATGATATCAAAGCTTTTCTGTATCATGCCGTCGGTGCGGGAGTCGCGGTAATGCACGGGATTGCCCAGCAGGTCGCCGTTTTTGTCAATCAGGCCGAAGTCGACACCCCAGGTATCGATTCCGACGGATACGATATCGGTGTGCCCCTGCTGCTGAGCCTTGAGCAGACCCTGCTTAAGCTCATGGAAGAGCCGGAGCACATCCCAGTGAAGAGTGCCGTTGATTTCAACAGGCTCGTTGAGGAAACGGTGGATTTCGGTCAGCTCCAGCTTGCCGTTGCTGTAGGTGCCCAGCATTGCGCGGCCGCTTGAGGCTCCGAAGTCAAATGCGAGATGTTTCATGTTGCAATATTCCTTTCGCTTTCTGCGCCGCTTGGGCGCTGCGGATTTTATTTTGCTATATTATAACATAGCTCAGATAAAAAATAAATACACTAAACAGAGAAAAACCTGCACTTTAATGCAGGTTTGGCTCATTCGGATAACATTTTTACTATTTGTTTTTCCAGTAAACTTACAATGTAGTACATTGCCGCAGCCAGTATGCACAGTATTAATATGCCGGCCATTACAAGGTCTAGCTTAAAAACCTGCCCTCCGTATACCAAAAGATAGCCCAGTCCGCTTTTGGAGGACAGAAATTCGCCCACGATAACGCCTACCCAGGCCATACCGACATTTATTTTAAGCGTCGCTATGGTTGTGGGAATACTGGCAGGGAAGACTACCGTGGTAAATATCTGCTTCTTTGAAGCGCCGAATGAGCGCAGAAGAAAGATTTTTTCTTTGTCCGTCTCAAGAAAACCGTTCAGTACACCTATTATCGTAACTACCAGTGAGATCAGCAGTGTTATTGTTATGATGGCTCCCATTCCCGAACCTATCCACACAATTATTATAGGCCCCAGCGCGATTTTGGGCAATGCGTTAAGCACTACAAGATAAGGTTCGCATACGCGTCTTGCGGTTTCGCTGCACCAGAGCCATATTGCCATCAGCACTCCAAGGACTGTGCCGGAAATAAAACCCAGTACCGTTTCAAGCAGGGTTATGCCTATGTGGGTAAACAGCGTCCCTTCGTTAAACAGATTAACAATTGTCTTTATACATCTTGAGGGGGAGGAAACAATAAACGCATCCAGGATTCCGGCTGCCGTAAGCCCCTCCCACAGTGCAATGAAGATAACCAGTACCGAGATGCGCAGCACCGCAATTTTGATTTTCTTACAGCGTCTTTTTCTGAGATATTCCTCTCTTTGAGGAGAAGCCGTGTGTATCGTGTTTTTATTCATTGTTCAATTCCTCCCAAATCGTATCAAAGTATCCGGAAAAATGCGGCGATTTTCTTTTGGCGGGAACATCGGCATTGTCGCCCAGATCAATATCGATTATGCGTTTTACCGTTGCCGGCCTTCTGGACAGGATAACCACTCTGTCCGAGAGGCTTATGGCCTCGGAGATATCGTGAGTTACCAGCACTGCGGTTTTGCCGCGGCTGCGAATGATTCCCGAAATGTCGTCGGAAACCCGTATTCTGGTCTGATAGTCAAGTGCCGAAAAGGGTTCGTCCAGCAGCAGCACCTCCGGGTCCAGAGCAAGAGTGCGTATAAGCGCTGCCCGCTGCCGCATACCCCCGGACAGCTCTCTTGGGTAGCTGTCTTTGAATTCGGCAAGATTGTAATCGCGCAGCAGGCGCATCACTCTTTCCCGGTTTTCCTGCGTATCCTTTTTGTGTATCTTCAGCCCCAGACGCACATTTTCGTAAACCGTACTCCAGGGGAAAAGGTGGTCGTGCTGCAACATATAGCCGATTTCGCCGGATACTCCGGTTACGGGTCTGCCTTTATACAGTACACTGCCTCCGGTAGGCTTGAGTAAGCCCGATATGATGGACAGCACGGTGGATTTTCCGCAGCCTGAGCTGCCCACTATGCTTATGAATTCATTTTTTCCGACATTAAAGGAAATATCGCTCAATGCGGACACTTCACCGGCAGGTGTATTATAGATCATGGATACATTATCTAGTTTTATTAAATCCGCGCTGTCGGGTGTGCCGCTGTTGCAGGGGTCGTGCGGCGCAAATCCGTCCCGTGATGCTCCGGATTTCCGGGTGCAGCGGCCGGACAGCATGCGTAAAAAAGTACCTTTCACATTATCACGTTCCTTTCCGGGCCAAATACGGTATTTACCGTGCTTTCGCCCTTTTTCGCATAATACACTATATGCATCAAAAAAGCGGAACGCCATGGCATTCCGCATAATTTGATATTTGCCTTACCAAAGCTCCCCGGCGGTAATGGTTTCAAAATCCGGAGCGCGGTCTATTATTCCGGCCTGCGTGATTATTTCTATAAGATGCCCGTAATCCTCTTTTTTCATGGCGGCGCCTTCGTTCCAGACATTTATATCTTTATATCTGTTTACTACCGCGGTAAGCAGCCCTAGGTCACTGTCGGCGAAGGATGGAGCTATGGCGTCTACTATCTCCGGGGTGGAGGCGCTTGCAACAAAGTCCTGACCTTTTTTTAACGCACGCAGAAATGCCTTGGCGTTTTCCGGGTGATTATCAAGATAGCTGTCAAGACACATAAAACAGGTGTAGGGAATATCTCCGCCGGCTTCTCCTATGCTTGCTACGATATATCCCTGCCCGGCAAGCTCCATGGTGGAGGCGACGGGCTCAAACAGCGCCACATAATCATCCTGACCGCCAATAAAGGCGCCTCCCATCAGGTCAAAGGAAACATCGGTGCGTACAGCTGCGTCAACGCCGGGGATAACCCCGTTTTGCCTCATGGCGTATTCCAGCATCATTTGCGGCATTCCGCCTTTGCGACCTCCGATAATGGATTTGCCCTTGAGCTTATCCCAGGAAAAATTATCATCCGGAGTTTTGCCAAGCAGAAACGAGCCGTCCTTTTTGGTAAGCTGCGCTATAATAACCGCATAGTCGGATTTGCCCTCGTTAAGTACATATACTGCGGTTTCCGGCCCCAACAGCGCAATATCGGCCTGACCCGCCAGCAAGGCCGTCATGCTTTTGTCGCTGCCGCCGCCGTTAATAAGCTCTATTTCGATGTTCTCCTGCTCAAAGTAGCCAAGGTTGACAGCGGCGTAAAACGGCGCATAAAAGACCGAGTGCGTTACCTCGTTTACCGTAAGGTACAGCTTTCCTGTATCGGTGCAGCCTGAAAGGCACAGGGTAAAGACAAATACCGCCGTGATGAGGATTATTGTTTTTTTCAATGCAGATCACTCCTTTTTGGTAACATAATATGAGAATGAAAATAAATTGTTATAAAAAAATAAAAAACGATAGACAAAAGCGCCGCTAATGAGTATAATATCAAAGTCAATGAGGGTTTGCCGTACAACGCCAATATAGCTCAGCTGGTAGAGCAGCAGTTTCGTAAACTGCAGGTCAAGGGTTCGAGCCCCTTTATTGGCTCCATATCGAGGTGTGGCTCAGTTTGGTAGAGCGCTGCGTTCGGGACGCAGAGGTCGCAGGTTCAAATCCTGTCACCTCGACCAAAAAATAAAGGAACTGTTTCGACAGTTCCTTTATTTTTATCCAATCCGAAGGATTGGTATGTAATCGTCGTTAGGCGTATGTAATCACGCGGAGCGTGTATGGCATCACCGTAGGTGCATTTCCTTCGGATTGATTACATACCTTTCTTCGAAAGGATTACATACATTTTCTTGCGAAAATGATTACATTCCGTCTTTGACGGATAACATACAAGGCTTCGCCTTGATTTAGATGCGATTTTTTGCTATACTGTTTGTAAGAGGTGGGTGTATGAAAAATAATCCTTTGCTTAAATATGCCGAACAGTTGGCGGTTGATATCGAGTTTCTCTGTAAGTCTTTAGAACACAAAGATAACTCAAATATTATTTTTCAAATTCGCAAATCCTCGTCAAGTGTTTTTGCAAATATTACCGAAGCTCAATATCCGCAAAGCTTGCCTGATATGTTATCGAAATTCAAAATTGCCCGCAAAGAATGTGTTGAAACAGAAAGTTGGTTAAAACTTTTATTCTCAAATAATTCCATTGATGAGCTAACTTTCAGAAAGCATAGAAATCTTTGTGGAAGAATACAAAGAATGTTGACAGCATCTTGCATTACTATTGAAAAGAAAATTACTAAAGAATAGCGATACAACGGCAACCTGTTGATTTCATCGTGAGTTTTTAGTATAATCTTTTTTAAAAGAAGAGGTTTTATGGGTTTATTAGATATATTTAAGAAAAAGAAAGTTGAACTAACGGAAGAACAACTAAAATGGAATAAAATGTGGGAGTTGTGGACTGAAGAAAGAGTAAAATCGCCATACGCCGAACTAATGACTTATCAAAGCGAAATCAATAATGGCGGGCACATCCAGTATTTTTGCAATGTAGAAAATGTGAGTGATTTGCAAGAAGAAATGTCTGAATTACAAATTATTCTCCCACCAATTTTAAGAGATAATCTTAAAAAAGCATATAAGGCATATTTAATATTAGAAGAAAATGAAGAGGATGATAAAGCAGAAGAGATTTTAGAACAGTGTGATGATATTTTTTATGAAAACGAAGAACAAATTAATCACTTGTTAGAACAATATGCCAATGAATTAGAAATTTAATTATTTTACGTAAAATCAGCGGTTTTCGCCCAGTTCTTTTTCGGACATGAATGACAAAGCCTCAAAGGCTTATGCCTTTGAGGCTTTACTAATTTTTCTTCGCTGATCACTCTTCGCTTGATCCGTCTTTGGGACTGGGAAGCAAAAGTAATAGCGAAAAGCGAAGCGTTTTGCAAGGTTTCATTTTTGCTTTCAGCAGGGTACGCTGTTGCGCTTTAAGGATCGGTATAACTGACATACAGCACTTGTTCCGGCAAGTGCTTTTTGATTTTTAGACCCTTACGGATCAGTGTCGCACCGTTTGTGGAGCAGGGTTTGCCTAAAGCGCGCACGGAGACGACGGGCGGCGTCGGTCTGCGGCAATTTAAATTTACAAAAAATAGCAAACTCAAAAACAGTATTTTGACGCAATTTGTTCGAAAAAATACGAAATAGCGAAAAACAAGGGCGCATTTGGGCGCAAAATACGGGGGAAAATGGACTATTTATGGTTTTTTGTGAAAAAGTATTGCGACAATTCTAGAATAATGTTATAATTACTTTGATAAAAAATGGGGAGAATTTACCGCATGAAGGATTCTGCTGCGGAAGCAATGATAAAATCCGGGGTTTCGCCTTTGCAGCTTGTGTGCAATAAGGTGTTATCATGCAGGGACGGGCGCCGCGCAGGTACCTTTACGGAACTGCGCATCAACAGCCTGGAGCTCGGCACACTCTGTCCCGCGCAGTACCGTGTGATCACAAACCGGAACAATCAAAGCCTGAGGCTGTCCTCGTGGGCGTTTCAGCGCGTTGCGGAAATTTCTCAGAACCGCGAGGCAACCGAGGGCTGGACAAGTTTCTATATTCCGGCAAAAGCACTGATGCGGGATTATTTAAGGAAGCTGCTGGAAAGCCGGAGCAAAAAGGGGAGCTGTGATTTTTCCTCACTGGTTGCCGAGGTTTCCTCCGAGCTTCTTTATGAGGACGCCGCCGAAGCGTCGGAAAAAATGCACCGGCTCCGCACGGAGTACGGGGTGCGCTTTCTTCTCAGCGAGTTCGGCGACGAGTTCTGTCCCGTTCTGCGGCTTTCGTCCTATCCCGTGGATTTCGTACTTCTGGACCCATCGGCTGACAGCTCTCAGGTGGCCGGGGTCTGCGCCAACATAGCTCACGGGCGCGGCATCAAGGTGATAGAGCGCAGGCAGTCCAAAGCAGCGGGGGCGGGGAGCAATACCGCCGCGGATTACTATATTCAGGACAAGTCCGGTGAGGAGCAGGAGGTGCTGTAATGTCGGTTTCGCGTCCGGGTAAAGAGCGCTTTCTTGCACGCAATGCCAAAGAGGCCAAGAATTACAGCCTGATACGCAAGATACTCCTTTCGGTTCTGGTGATACTGGTAATACTGACCGTAATAATTTACATTGCTTCGGCGCTGTACACCAAGTTTGGCAGCTTTACGGTCACGGTCAACAAATACGACGCCACTCAGTACAGCCTCAGCCTGTCTGAAACGCCGCAGTTTGATTACCAGATCTCCAGGCTTAACGCAAAGACCGCCGAGGATATCACAAATATCAGCCAGAACGATCTCCCCGACGATATCGACAGCATCAACGGCCAGCACAACGGCGACGATTATCTGGCGTATACCTTCTATCTTAAAAATGTAGGCCGGGATACCGTCACCTTTGAATACAATATGTTTATTACAAATGTCAAGAACGATGTGGACAAGGCCATCCGCATCAGGATTTACCGGGACGGCGAGTACACCACCTACGCAAGGACCCGTTCCGACGGCACCGGACCGGAAAAGGACTGTGTGGATTTCCTGACGGAGCGCACTATCGTGCGCAGACAGGTGGAGGACTTTAAGCCGGGCGATGTAACAAAGTTTACGGTGGTCATCTGGCTGGAGGGGGACGACCCGGACTGCATAGACGACCTGATAGGCGGCTCCCTCAAGACCGACATGAACATTTCGGTCATAGAAGCCTCCTTGAACGAGGCGGAATAGGATACGGTCACTCTCCGCGGCGCGCCAAAACGGCATACGGCGCAGACGCGGGTGATATAAATACTGCGGCAGGGCAGCACCTGCCTTAATAAAAGAAAGGATGAACAATATGAAAGCAACAAGAAAACTTATACCTGCTCTTGCAATGCTTCTGGTGGCTGCAGTTGTTATGTCATCGGCATCGTACGCATGGTTCACCATGAGCAGACAGGTCACTGCCCAGGGCATGAATGTTACCGTTACCGCTCCGAACAACCTTCTGATAATGGCAACAGGAACAAGTGATGCTTTTGCTGAGATTTCTACTATTAACGGACAAAATATCATTCTTATGCCTGCATCTTCGAATACAGGTAAGAAAAATGATATCTATGTTGTTAAAGACGGACAGCCGCTGAATGCAACCAATGGTTCTCTCTTTATGACGGATCCTAATGGTAAGCAGACACTTCTCGAGGAAGCGAAGCTGGCTGTAGGCGCTGCTAGCAGTGCAGATGCGAAGGCGGGCGGATACTATGATTTCAAATACACGATTAAGACAGAAGGTAACTCCGCTGTTAATGTTGTTGTCAGCCAGATCACGGTAACAAAGAAAAACAATGATCCGCAGGGAAAACTTTCCGTAAAACCTGTTCGTATAGCCGTTATGAGCGTAAGCGGTGAAGATGAATCAATGGTTAAGGTTTATAAGCCTGATAGTACTGCTGTAAACCACGATAATAAAGTGGTGGATTCCATTAGCGTTGGAGTTCCAACTTTAGTTGCTGATACTGGTATATATACCGCTGTTGCAACTAAAAATAACGATGCAAATTATGTTGCGCAACTGAGCGCTGGCGGCACACAGGATATCATCATTCGTGTTTGGTATGAAGGTCAGGATACTGACTGCGTAGTATCAAAGGGAGCAAATGTCAACTTCGACATCGAGGTTGTGCTTGCCGATGTAGCTTCGCTGCCTAATGCTTGATGCTCCGTGATAATTCCTTGAATTATATTCCTGCGCCCGGTTATGGGCAAGGGATAACAGGCTTTGTGCTCAGCGCGGCGGCCTCCCGGTGTTCGGGAGGCTCCGCGCCGGGTGCGGCTTTAAGCATTTATATAATAGAACGGGTGTCCTATGAGCAATTCTAAAAAATCCATTATGCTCTCAGCTCTTTGCCTTGCCGTGGCAGTGATGCTGTTGGGCTATTCGTCATACGGTTGGATGACCATGACCAGAAGGGTGCGTGCAATAGGGCAGAATGTACAGGTGACCGTACCGGAAAACCTGCAGATATCGCTTTCCGCGGACGGGCCGTGGACGGACAGTCTCAACGTGGAGCTTAAGGATATCGTAAAGAGCCTGACGCAGAACGATCCGGATAAGCCCTATAACCCTGAGACGGACAGGTTTTATTTGCTGCCCGCGTCTTCCTATGCCGGCTTTGACGGTACAATATGGCAGACCGAGAGCGCACGCAACGACGGCAGCGCCGCCGCAAACGCTGTGTTCCAACAAGGCAACAGAATAAAATGGAACGTCGAAAGAGGGGCCTTTGAGGGGCACTGGATAGATGTGCCGCTGTATTTCAAGACCGATTCTGAAAGCACGGTCGACATAGCGCTGCTTGCAACCGCAACATCGGTTGCCGGCGACGACAGCAATATTCAAAACACCGTAAGGGCGGCGTTCCTGGACAGCGATTGCGATAATAATTCCGCAGGCGCGAATGACCCGCTTGTTTTTGCCGCACAGGGCAACCACGGCGTTTTTGACGGAGTTGTTATCAAGGATGCCCAGAATAAAATCGCGCCCCGGTACATGAGCTTTGAAAACGGAACGTCGGCAAAGCTTTTTACCTTGAAGCCTGGGCGAGACGGTATAACACGCATCGTAGTGCGTATATGGGTCGAGGGCCAGTCTCTTGACTGTGTTGCCAAAATAGGAGGACAGACATTTTCGCTGTCTCTCGGTTTCTGTATCATGGATGATACAAATCACGGATGATACTCAGGAGGGAAAAATGAAATCAGTTAAAAAAACGCTTTCTGTAATCGGGAATGTCATTCTCTGGCTGTTTGTCATCTTTGCGGTGTTTGTTACCGTTCTGGTATTTTCTTCGCAGAGTAATAAAGACGGAATATCCAATATCTTCGGTAAAAGCCTGATAACCATTCAGTCGGACTCCATGAAGCCAACTTTTCAGACCGGAGATCTGATCATAGATCAGGTGCTGACCAATGCAGACAAGACAACGCTGCAGCCCGGAGATGTTATTACATATTATGTCGACCTGAACGGTGACGGTATAAGCGAGCTTAACACTCACCGTATAGTGGAAAGGTATGAAGAAGGCGGCTATACCTACTATATCACCAAGGGAGACAACAACGAGACCAACCCCGTAAACGATGCACCGATAATGCACACATACGTGCTTGCAAAATATACCGGCACAAGGCTTGCCGGGGTTGGCTATGTGATCGATTTTCTGCAGACTTCCACGGGCTTTTTGTGCGTTATAGTGCTGCCGCTTGTGGTGTTTTTCCTCTTTGAGCTTTATAATTTTATTGCCCTGATAATCCGCATGAAGGGCGGCAATAAGATAAGCAAGGAAGAAGAAGAGGAGATCAAAAAACGGGCGGTGGAGGAATACCTTCGCAAACAGCAGGAGGCCGGAGAGGCTGGGCAGGACGACGGGCAGTAGAATAACGCCCCGGTATTTTATGTCAGAGGAGATGATGGCGGTTGGACGGCTTTCTGAGTTGGTTTTATGCTTTTATTACTACTATGCTGGACGGCTTGTGGCAGATCGTTTCGGGTATATTCGGCGGGCTGGTCAAAGTCTTCGGCATACCGTTTTATCTTGAACAGTTCTCCTCATACAGCAAGTCTTTCAATGTGCTGGACTGGATATTGTCAATACTTGCATTCATTCTGGTGTTCGGCATCTGGTTTATCGTTATTTTTCTTATTGTTCTGGGCATACGCAAGTATCTGCGCTTCCGCCGTTCGGTGGTGGGCAACGAGGACATCCTGCAGGAGCTTGCCGATATGCACCGGGATGTTATGCGCCTGACCAAAGAAAAAGAGAGGATAATGGCGCTCAAAATAGGGCAGACCAGCATCCCCGTAGAGGCGATAAACGAGATATTCCGCCAAAGCAGGGAAGAGGCCGAGGCGGAAGCGTCGCGCACCGACAACAGCAGCCTGCCGGCTGACTATATTCCGCAGACAGCCCCGGTTATCGGGGACCGCAAGGCAGAAGCGGAAGCGGTCAAGGAGCCGCGCAGGTTTTTCAGGCTGTCCGCAGTTGATGATAAATACGAGTATTATCTGGAGCCGGAATACCGGAACGATATGGATCTTGCCCAGCTCTGCCAGGAATTCCGCAATTATGCCTGCACATCCATGAACCTGTATTACGACATCAAAACCATCCGTTTGATGTTCGCGGGCCTTGCTTCCACAAAGCTCATTCTGCTTCAGGGTATTTCGGGTACGGGTAAAACCTCGCTGCCGTATGCCATGGGCAAGTTCTTTGAAAACAACGCCACCATAGCTTCGGTACAGCCGTCATGGAGAGACCGCACCGAGCTGTTCGGCTACTTCAACGAGTTTACAAAGAAGTACAACGAAACCGAGGTTTTGAGACGTATTTACGAATCCTCATACAATGACGATATCAACATAATCGTACTGGACGAGATGAACATAGCAAGAGTGGAATACTATTTTGCCGAAATGCTCTCCATACTGGAAATGCCCGATGTCAGCGAATGGAAGCTGGAGCTTGTGCCCTCATCCTGGGACAGCGACCCCAGACATCTCAAGGACGGCAAGCTCATCATACCTCCGAATGTCTGGTATATAGGCACCGCAAACAACGACGATTCCACATTCTCCGTCTCGGATAAGGTTTACGACCGCGCGCTTGTGATAAATTTGGACAGCAAGGGCGTACCTTTTGACGCACCCCTCACCGGGCCGTGCAGAGTACGCTATTCCTATGTAGAAAACCTGTACCGGGAGGCAATCGAAAACAATCCGGTCAGCGAAAAGCTGCTGTCCGACATCTCAAAGGTGGATATGTATGTCATACAGAAATTCCGCGTAGCTTTCGGTAACCGTATCGTAAAGCAACTGCAATCCTTTGTGCCTGTTTATGTGGCTGCGGGAGGACAGGTGCTGGAGGGCATAGATTATATTCTTGCCACGAAGGTTTTCCGCAAGTTTGAATCGCTCAATCTTTCGCTGATACGCGACGAGATCGACGGACTTATTGATTATCTCAATACGGTTTTCGGCGATGACACTATGACCGAGTGTATCGCTTATCTGGGCCGGCTCAAGAGAATGTACTGACGGGGGGTATGAGGTGTGCCGGAGCATATCAGCGAAGAATATGCCAGGGAAATGGAGCGTATATATAACGATACCAGTTATTTTATAGACGGTATTACGGAGGGCTATGGCTTTTACGGGGATTTTATCCGGTCCATGCAGACAGGCAATGCCTCTCTTAAGCTCAACCGCAGGACTGTTCACAAAAGGATCGAGGAGCAATGGCTGAGCGCCATTGAGTCGTGCCTGCCGGTGCTGGACATAGTCACCCGTAATTATACCGTGGGCATTGAGGAACGCGAAGAGGTGATGCCCATAGAGTTCTCGCGCAATATAAACAACAGATCCATTCGCCACCTGTCACAGCATACCGATTATATTACCAGTTTTGACGGGGAAAACATTACTCCGTCAAAAATTCTCAATGTAATAAATGAAGAAACCATGCAGACTTATGAGAATAAGTTTGTAAACACGCTTATACAGCGCCTTTTTGATTTTGTGGAGCGAAGATACTCCGCCATTGCGGGCAGAGGGACGGAAGAAACCGGAGTGCAGCTTGACTTTGAAAGCAAATTCCTTATAGGTTCTTCTGAGGGCAGAATAAGCTTCAGCATCGGCGTTACCGACCCGGAGGCAAACGCGGAAAGTGACGGCTCCTTTGCACGCCTGGTGCGTATCCGGAAGGTGCTGGCTAATCTGCTGCAGTCTTCTTTTGTAAAGAATATGCAGGGCGGGTTTGTCCGGCCTCCTGTAATGCGCACAAACGCCATAATGAAAAACAAGTATCTCAGGCAATGCATGGATCTTTGGGACTATATCGAATCGTACGAAAAAGTCGGTTATGTGCTTGACGTTGAGGAAAAAGCAGAAAAGCCCGGCGACGAGTATATCAAAGAGCTTTATTCGCTGCTGTCGCTGCAGTATATGATTTTTGACTATAATGTACGCAGGGGCTTCAACGGTTTTCCCGATGTGGTTGCCGCAAGGGATACCGATGAGCCGTTAACTCCAAACATTGTTACAAAGTTAAAAAAGGTGCAGACCGATGAGTATAACGTTTACGATACGGAATACCGCCGCGTGGTAAACGTTTCGCAGCTTTCCGGTCAGCGCCGTCTGTCGGAGGGCGAGCTTCAGGTGCGCAATGCCGTGGAAACTGCTCTGACCGCCCAGAGAAAGATCGATAATATGCGCAGCAGGGAGCAGCGTAAAAGGAAAAAACAATAACAAAAACGGAGCAATAGGGAATTCGGATTATGAAGCCCGAGAATAAAAAAAGCAAAAAAATCATAAAAAAGGTCATCACGGCAGTGTTATCCGTGCTGGTCGTGATCATGGCCGCAATAGTGGGATATCTGACATTCTGCAATATTAACGGCAATGTGGCTTTTATCGGCAGCTATGCGACGGTAAAGATAATCTCGCCCAGCATGGAGCCCCAAATACCGGTGGGTACTTATATCCTGGCTCAAAAGGTTGCCCCGGATCAGATCGGGGTCGGGGATGTAATATTGTTCCGCTCCAGGGACCCTCAGATATACGGCAAGATCAACACACACCGCGTCGTGGATGTGTCCTGTTCAAGCGGAGAATATTCTTTTACTACGCGGGGCGACAACAATAGCGTTGACGACGCCTTTCCGGTTTTTGAAAGCGATCTGGTGGGCAAATATGTAAGGAATGCCGATGCGCTTACCGGTTTTGTGGGTTTCTTTTCCAGGCCGGCAGTATTTTTTGTCTTTGTTATTGTGCCTGCGGCCGTGCTGGTTATCGTAAGCATGGCTGACGTTGTAAAAAGAGCAAAGGAAACCAGGATGGAAAGACTGGTTGAGGAAGAGGTCAGACGCCTGGAACAAAGCGAAAATGAAAGTGATATCAAAACGGAGGAGAATGACGACAATGTTTGAAAAACTCACTTTAAAACGCGGCATAAAAAAGTATAAAAAGAAGATAGAAGAGATAGAAAAAAAGCGCATTCGCTCACAGGCGGCGTTGATTAACGCAATTTTATCAAATACGACTCCGGATGATACCGATGTTGATTATTTTAACCGCTATACTGCGGAAATAGAAGAACTTAGAAGCAAAATGCAGGAACTGGAGATAAGCCTGAGAAATAAATAAATGCGGTATTTTTGATAAAAGGAGGCGAAGGATGTGAAAACTAAATTACGAAGCATGATAAAAAGCGTCCTTCCGGCTTTTATCGGTATAGTTATTATCTCGTCACTGGCATACAGCTTTTATCTTCTGTCACAAAGCGCTTCATATTTTGATAACGAATCAGCAATTATTGCCCAGCGCTACTCAATGCAGGCCACTGAATCCGTCCGGAATGAAATAGAGACCTCGTTATCCGAGGTGGAACGCATAGCTTCGCAAGCGGGAGCCGTCAGCGACTTTGAAAAAATGGACGAGTTCGGCAACGAGAAGGTGGCGCAATACGGGTTTATCTGTCTGCAGTTTCTTCAGGACGGTGTTCCGGAGTACCGATACGGGGAGAGCGTCGGTTCCGCTTCGGAGCCGCAGGTGCAGCAGATCATTGCTTCCGGCAGATTATCCTGCAGCAAAATATATATTGATCCTTCGCTGGGGATCCCGTGCGTAGCCGTGTACAGCCCGGTTCAGGGCAGCGCTCTTACCGACGGCGTGCTGGCTTATTTTGCCGTTTCCAGGCTGTTTAACGGTACTGATAATCTGCATCAGTACACAAGGTATTATTTTTTCTGTTCGCAGGACGGAGGTATTGTGGAAACGCAGGTTTCCGACGGAATGAAAACCGATGTGAGCCATAATGCCTTTGATTATCTGTATAATATTTCCCAAAGCAAGGCCGCCGTTGATACGGTCAGACAGAATGCCGTCCAGGCAAACGGAGGCGTTTCCTCAATCATTATAGACGGCGATAAATATGTCGCGGTATGCACGAATGTTGACGGAATGAGGGACGAATGCTTTATCCTGCAGCTATTTTCTGCCGATGAGATACTGCGCAGCGAATATCTGCTGTACGACAGAGTCCTGGGAGTTTCGGTATTTCTTGCGATTTTTGCCGTTGCGGCACTGGTTATTAGCAGTATTCAGATACATTCGGACAAAAAGAAGCTTTTACGGGTCATAGATCGGGATCCGAAGCTCGGATGCAATACATACCAGAAGTTTATGCTGGAGGCAAAAACGATCCTGGAGGAAAACCGGTTTGCCAGATATGCCGTAGTGTATTTTGACATATACAAGTTTCATTACATCAAGGAGCACCTGGGCGATCAGGAGGCCGGTGCAATACTGGAGTTTGTTTCCAATATCTGCCAGCAGATGACAGACGATAACGAGAGTTTCGGTCATGCGGTGGACGATTCCTTTGTAATGATTTTGCATTATACCGATATAACCGAGCTGGGAGAAAGAATAAAGCTCATGGGTACCATCGTATCAAATTACACAGCTTCCGGTAATACCGGCGTGGATATTAAGATTTCGGTGGGTATTTTCCCGGTCAGGGATAACAGCAGAAGAGATATAGACAATATGCTGGACTGTGCAAAAATAGCTATGCGCGCAAACCGAAGCCATCCTAATTCGCCCTATACCGTTTATGATTCCGCAATAGCTTCCGCTTATCTGATGGAGGCGGAGTACGAGAGCAAAATGAAAGCTGCGCTCAGGAACAGGGAATTCAAGCTGTTCTTTCAGCCCAAGTACAGTATCAGGAACGATCGCATGGATTCCGCCGAGGTTCTGGTTAGATGGTATGACCTTCAGCGCCAGTCCTATGTTGCGCCGGATTCCTTCATTCGTTTGTTTGAGGCAAACGGATTTATTTCCGAGCTTGACCATTATGTTTTCGAAGAAACCTGCAGCTTTATGAACAACTCTATTGCCGAGGGCGACAGGATGGTTCCGCTGTCCGTAAATGTGTCGCGTGCGACGGCAATCCGGCCGGATTTCCTGAAATTCTATATTGAAAAAAAGAAGGAATACGGAGTTGCGGACGGCTTTATAACACTGGAGTTTACGGAGAGCTTTGCCGCCGACTGCTACGAGCTGTTTGAAACCCTGATAACTACGCTCAGGAGCAACGGATTCAGATGCTCCATTGACGATTTCGGCATGGGCAGCTCTTCGCTGATAGCGGTAAAAGAGCTCTCTGTAGACGAGCTTAAACTGGACCGCGCCCTGATAAAACATGGCAAAGATCCCGCGAAGGATGACGCTCTGCTCAAAATGCTTATAAGTGTGAGCAAGGATCTGGGAATGACCGTTACCCAGGAGGGAGTGGAAACGGTAGAGGATCTGAACAGGATGAAAGCGCTGGGCTGCGATATTATTCAGGGGTATTATTACGCAAAGCCTATGCACGTGATCGATTTTGTTGATTTCTTAAAAGAGGACACCTCGCTTAACAACATAAAACGTTTGCGTCCTTCCGGCCAGAACCGGAATTGACACCGGAGGCAGTAAAGCGCCGGAGCTAAGTTTTGGCTCCGGCGCTATTGATATTCCGACAGAATTGATTTTAAAAACGGGGTAAGCAGCCGTCGCTGCGGCAGGCGCTGCGCTCAGGGCTTGAGAATAAGCCGGATGATAAAGAGCTGAAGTCTCTTGGGCAGCATATTGAGCAACAGCAGCAGCGGATTGCGGTTTACGGAGTATGCGAAGGCGGGGCTTTTGGCAGAAAGAATATGCAGCATTTTACGCGCGACCTTTTCCGGCGGGATGCGTCTGGCCTCGACATTATTGACAATGTTTCTGAAGCGTGCGGCGTTACACGAGTAAAGCCGGGTATTGCCGCAGAACCTGTTCAGAGCCTCGGTTGAGACGCCGAGCATCCCGGTATCCACCGCGCCCGCACGCATTACCGAGACCGAGATCCCCAAAAGCTGCAGCTCCATGCGCAGCGAGTATGCGTATTTGTCCAGAGTACCCTTTGTAACGGCATAGATGCCGGTAAAGGGCAGGGGGTCAAGCGGAGCAAGCTCGCTGGTCATAATAATAATCCTGCTGCCGCTTTTAAGCAGGGGCAGAAAGGTTTTGTTTATCAGGAATGCGCCGAAGAAATTGACCCGGAATGCCAGCATAAGGCTTTCCTCTGGGATCTCCGCAAGGGAATCCAGCATATAAACACCGGCAAAATGTATTACGGCAAAAAGTTCGTCGGTTACCTCGCGGACTTTTTCAAAAGCGCTTTGTATGCTGTGTGCGTCGGTAATGTCAGCCTGCAGCGGCAGCAGGTTGTCCTCCGGGGCTCCCACTTTTTTGTCCATCGCAAAGACGAAGAAGCCCTGCTGTCTGAGCGCAGATACTGCTTTGGAGCCCATGCCCCCGTACGCGCCGGTTACAAGAATATATCTCACTTTTTTATCCTCCGTGATTCTGTTAGTCCGTGCTTATGCGCCGGGCTTCATACCCACTCAAAGTTTTCGCGGCCGGCACCGATTTCAAAGTGATATTTGACAATGCCAAGATCCAGTGCCGTATAAAAACCCGGGCCTGCCTTGGCAGACACCTTACCGCCCGAATAGGTAAGAGTGAACTTTTGCTGATTCATGGCGGTGGGAGCCAGAAGCGCGGCTTCCACGCCTGCCCGGAACCAGTCCGGAGAGGCGTCGTTTATGTTGCTGACGGACTGAGCGGATTTGGAAGTGTGCGCGCAGCCCTGTGAAGCGCCGTAGCCAAAGGCAATCACCACGGTGAGCTTTTCGCCTTTGCACGCCCGGAACGCGCCGGGGATCTTTTTGTATGACATAGCTACCCAGCAGGTGTTCAGCCCCAGTTGCTGAGCTTTAAGCACCAGCCGTTCTCCGTAATACCCGCAAAGGCCGTCCAGCTCCGAGCTTTTGGGGCCAACCAAGGCAATATAGTTTTTTACGCCGCTGAATTTGCCGTAATGAGCCATAAAGCAGTCGAACGCTTTCGGCTCATTGAGCACGAGCTGAATGTGCAGACCCGAAGCGCTGTTGCAGGCATTGATCTCCTCCTGCAGAGCGCAGATTATATCGTCGGGGATTTTGCTGTCCGTGTAGCGGCGAACACTGTGCCGTTCGTGTATTGCCGTGATAAGATCCATAATACTGTCCTTTCTGCAAGCATGGCCGTGCCCGGCGATGCCGGTATGCTTTTGTGAAGCACTGGTAAATTTATAAAGAGTGCATCGCTGAAGTATTATAACATAAAACACGAAAAAGTTGGAGTACATATTGAAAACAGTCTGATTAAAATAACCGTGTCACAAGCTCGCCCGCAAGATCAGAGCATACATTGCCATAAGCTTTGTGTTTGCAATTATTTGCAGTTTATTTTGTATGTTTTTCTTGACATTCCACCTGCTGTAAAGTATAAAATCAGTATCAGCCAATATAAAAGGAATGATGCGGATGAATATCAACGAAGCTTCGGACAGAACCGGTCTGAGCAAGAAAACCCTGAGGTTCTATGAGGATAAGGGCTTGTTCAGCACGGAAAGAAAGGACAATGCTTACCGTGAGTACAGTGAGGAACTCATAGGCAAGATACTCAGGATAAAGGCTTTGAGAGCCGTGGATGTCAGTATTTCCGATATACTGCTTTGGCAGAACGGAATGATCTCTCTGGAATCGCTGATAAAAACACGGTTAAAAACGCTGAGGGAGGACAGGCTGAATAACTCGCAGCAGTTGGAAATGTGCCGTACCATGCTGGAAAACTGTTCTGACTGGAATGTCATGCTGCAGGCTCTGCGGGACAGCGAGCTTGCTTCCGGCAAAAAAACAGAGGATACCGACTCGGGCTTCCGCAGGGAGGCTCCGGTGACGGTGGGTATAGATATCGGAACCAGCACAATAAGCCTTGTTGTTGTAAACAGAGAGAATGCCTCGGAGGAGTCGTATAATATACCGAATAACAGCGCTGTACCGGGCGGCGCGGGATATAAAACTCAGGATCCGGAAAAGATAATTTCCGAGGTTACGGCGCTTCTTGATATGGTTAAGCGTACCTATCCAAATATCAGCGCGATAGGCGTTACGGGGCAAATGCACGGTATACTGTATCTGGACTGCGAGGGGCACAGCGTTTCTCCGCTGTACACCTGGCAGGATAAGAGCGGCGACAGAATCTTCAACGGTGAGGGAACATACTGTGACGAGGCATACCGGCGTACCGGGATAAGGGTTCCGACGGGGTACGGACTGCTTACACATTTCTGTCTGACGCAAAGCGGGGAAATACCGGGCGACGGCGCGACGATATGTACCGTGATGGATTATGCCTGTATGCGGCTCACCGGCAGAAAGAAGCCGCTGATGCACGCAATAAACGCTGCGTCGCTGGGGTACTTTGATCTGCGGACGATGGACTTTGACCGCGAAGCGCTTTGCAGGCTGGGCGTGGATATTTCGGTTTTGCCGGAGGTGGTTAATTCGGCGCAGCAGGTTGGGCTACATGATGGCAGAATCCCGGTTTACACGGCTATAGGTGATCATCAGGCAAGTTTTTTGGGAGCCACGGCCGGAAGCAGCGAGGATGCGGTGTTAATCAATATCGGCACCGGAAGTCAGATATCGGTGGTGTGCGACAATTGCTGCAGTACCGATGAAGGCATTGAGATACGGCCGTATTTTAACGGAAAATTCCTTAAGTGCTACTCGGCGCTGTGCGGGGGCTATGCTTATGCTCTTACGGAACGGTTTATGCGCGCCGTAATACAGACCGCCACCGGAGAGGAGCACGAGCAGTACGGACTGTTGGAAAAGCTCGCAAAGCAATGCGGCCCCGAAGTCAGAGTTCCGGAGGTGTGTACCGCTTTCTGCGGAACGCGTCTTGAGCCGGATAAAACAGGCAGTATTACGGGTATAACGGCGGACAATTTTCTCCCGGGCTATCTTGTTAACGGGGTAATGCACGGCATGATAAAGGAATTGTATGATGCTTATGTAAAAATGGATAAAAGCAATAGCGGCTGCATAATTGCATCCGGAAATGCCGTCAGAAAAAATCCGCTGCTGTGTACGGTGATAGAGGAGTATTTCGGCAGCAAACCTTCTGTTTCCGATCTGACCGAAGAATCTGCGGTCGGCGCAGCGCTTTTTGCTTCTAACGCGATTTCTGAATAGTGACCGCAAATATTATATCCGCAAACCGACAGCATAACTCGGGGAGAAACCGTTTCGACGGTTTCTCCCTTTGTTATTATATGGACGGGAAGTATAAATGTATTTTGCGTATTGACAATCGTGATTATATATGTTAACCTGTGTTTAACCGGTAATACCTTTGGATGTTTTGCGGTTATTATGGTACGGAGGATCAGTATGAAAAAGAAAAACCTGTGCAGTATTATTGCTTTGCTTATGACGGTTATGGTGCTGCTTGCACAAGTACCGGCGCTCGCTTTTGAAGGAACGGATGACTCGATTGCGGGCAATGCGCCGCCCTCCACTCGGAATGTCGCCGGAGGTGCCGAGGTTACCATATCTGATTGCACTGCAAATAAGAAAGGTGAAGAGAACAGCTACCAGATGCCCGGCGAATTATGGGATAAAAGATTTTTGATTGACGGCAATACGGATTTTGGCTGGTCAACAAACCCTTATGATCAGGAAACCGATAAAACAGCGCCTGTTACAATAACCATTAAGCTCAAGAACCCTGCCGAAGTATCAGCAGTAGGCGTGTTCCCCAAAGGTACCTCGGCGGTATTCCCGACATCATATAAGGTCAAAGTATCCGCCGACGGTAAGCGGTATACCGAGGTTGCCGATTCAAAGAAAAATGTAAAGTCACCCACTGCACCGAACATTCATAGATTTGCTGCGGTAACGGTTCAATATGTTCAGATCCATGTTTATGAAAGATATGCGGTTGAATCCGCAGGCGCGGGGCAGGCGTCTGACGGGCTCCTGGTGCAGCTTGGTGAGATCGCCGTTTACGCAGTATCCGACGAGCCGCCTGTTGAAAAGGTACCCACTCTCAGGATCTCAAAGTGTGCTTTGGAACTGCTTCGGGGCACTTCCGATACACTTACCGCAACTGCGATAAATGCAGAAAAAGCAGCGTTGGTAACATGGGGGTCGGATAATCCCGCGGTTGCGACGGTGGATTCCGATGGGGTCGTAACTGCCAAAGCCGTTGGAAAAGCAACAATAACCGCTACAGACAGCGCGAATAATCTCAGTGATAAATGTGAGGTGGTTGTAGTGAAAGAGAGACCTACCCCTTTTGATGACAATATTATGATTTCTATTTTCTGGCCGCCCACAAAGGATTATATAAATGATGAGCAATATAAGCTCATTGCGGATGCTAATATCACTTATGTTATGGGCGCAAACGATCTGCTGGATGACAAAGAGACGCAAATGGAAATGCTTCGTCTTTGCAATAAATACGGTTTGCAGATGACGGTCGGAGACAGCAGGCTTGGGAACAATGTGCTTAATGCATCGGCTGATACAATAAAGAGCATAGTGGACGAATACAAGAACATACCGTCGGTAGGTGGATACTATATCCTCGATGAGCCGTATAACCCAAATCTGTATATCGGCGGCTATAAAAATCTGAAGGATGCCGATCCCGACAGATATATGCATTTGAATTTCCTGCCTTCGGCAGCTTATCCTTCAATGGAGACATATAAGAGTCAGCTTGACGACTGGTGTAAGCTTTGTGAGGCTTCAGGGTATACCCTCGACTATCTGATGTACGACAGGTACCCGTTCGGCGTAGCTGCCGGTTCAATGGACAGGGAAGGGTTCCTTTCCAATATGCAGGTTGTAAGACAGGTCGGTCTTGACAATAATGTAAAAACCGGCGCATATATTCAGACTGTCGAGCTTATAAACGGTTTCCGCAGACCCGAGGACAGTGCCATCAGATATGAAGTATATATGTATCTTGCTTACGGATATAAGCAGATATCATACTTTACATGGTTTACTCCCGTAAACAGAAGCGAGCCCTTCAATGACGGTATAATTTCTCCCCACGGAGTTCCGAATGCTCATTACGAAACAGTTAAGATGGTTGACGCTGAAGTTCTTGCGCTTGGTAAGACTCTTATCAATTGCGATGCGGTAGAGGTATATCTGAACGGCAATACATGGGGACAGAAAAAAATCCCCGGCGATTTTCCTGTTCAAGCTACGGATAACACCGGTTTTACCGTTTCTCTTTTGCGCGATAAAAACACGGGCAGAAACTACATAATGGTGGTAAACAACGACTTTTTGAAAGAAAAAACGTTTTCCTTGAAGCTTGACTCGTCTATCACTTCCATACAGAAGGTCAGCAAGGTTAACGGTTCACTTGAGAACTTTGCGATTAACGACAACCAAATCACGCTTACTCTTGCGGCGGGTGACGGCGAGCTGTTTGCTTTGCCCGAAAATGTTGATTTCACAATGCATGACAAGATTAACACGGTTTCCAAGGATAATATTGCTCTTGACGCTCAAATCATTTGCGATAGCTCATGCGGTACCAACGATAAGTATATGAACAACCTCAATGACGGCATCAAAGCGGCGGCTGCCGACGGTACGCAGGGTTGGGCTTCCGATGGCAACAGCGCAAGTAAAATTGTTGTTGCGTTCCCGGGCGTTCGCGAGTTTACAAGGGTTGACATTTATCCTGCGGGCTCAAGGGTGACGCTGGGACGGAATTTTGCTTCGGATATTAAGGTATCGGTTTCGGACGACAAGGTTCATTGGCGGCAGGTTGCCGGTATTTCCGGATACAAAATCGAAAGCATGTCTGTTCCTTCATTGACGTTCGCTGCCGTTAAGGCGCAGTATATAATGCTTGAATTTTCCGGCTATTACGAAGAATATCTTGCGCTTGCCGAAATTGAAGTATATGATGATCCCGACGGCAAGATTCCTGCTCCCTTGGCTTTCGCCGAAGACGAAGAACCTGTTGAATATACCGAAGGCATGAACTTAGCACTTAATAAGCCTTATGAGGTTTCTTCGGACACAAGTGAAGTATACCGTCAGTGGAACTGGGGTGCTTTGTATATCAATGACGGAGATCTTGACACAGGCTGGACATCTGATGTTAAATTGCATAGAAATCCCGACGCAACCGAATATGTAATAATCGACTTTTGCGATATATTTAATGTGGATAAAGTGGTTGTTTACCCCAAAGGCGCAAAGTGCTGGCCGGTGGACTTCAGGATTCAACTGTCGGAAAACGGTATTGCCTGGATTGATATAGCAAATGAGACGGACAGTAAGGCTCCGGACGAGAATTACACAGTCAATCTGGACGCTCCGGTAAAAGCGAGATTCGTAAAACTGATTGCTACAAAACTTGGTGGAGATGCCGCATCGGCGGATGGATATATGCTCCAGTTGGCTGAGATAGAAGCTTACGGAAAACCTTTCTGCGATAAGTCTTTACTTGAGACTGCTATGCAGGCTTATCTTAAGGCTGACGGAACCTCGGATAAAGACGAGGTATATGTAAAAGCTTCCGAAGGATTGAGCAATCCGTTGCTTACAAATTCGCAAATGAAAGCCCTTATTAAAGCAATCACGGTCAGCAGTGATTCGACGGGAGAGGGCGACAATAATAACGGGAATACGACGGTAGTTGTTGCTGTTTGCGCCGTTGCTGCAGCGGCAGTAGTTGCCGGCGGAACTGCGATTATTGTAGACAAAAAGAAGAAAGGAAAGCTGGATAAATAATATAATGCAATACCTTTAAGGTGCTGTAAAACATTAAAATCAGGGCAGGGATGATGACTGGATAGTCGGAATTCCTGCTCTGTTTTATTGTGAAATCAAATGAAAAGGGAGGGAGAGTGCTGATCAAAAAGCATCAAAACAGTTTTTGGGCGCCCTCCTTACGGAGTGCGCCCCAAGACATGCTTTTAATAAGTCGGCGGCCCGGCAGGCTGTCAGCCTTCCTGAGTTAAGAGGTTCATATAATACAGCAGGTCATTATACCGCTCTGTAATTTCGGAAACCGAGTAAGCGTCGAGATCGCTGCATACCTCGCTTAGTTTTTGCATGAATTCGCCGAGCTGAGCGGACTGTGTTTCCGGCAGCGCTCCCGAATCCAGCAATATCTGCGCACGGTCCATCAGGCTCTGAGCATTGTTGCGAAGCTGGATTTTCTGCAGATAGTCTTCGCTCCATTGCCCGTTATGCTTTCCGCACGGTATGAGAGGCTGGTCGGGTTCGGGCCAGTATTCGGCATATATTTCGTGATAATTGTTGTACATAAATGCAAGCTGACCGCTTGTGGGTATGCTCAGCAAAGTAATCTGACGGGTATCCGTGCATTCTTCGGTGGCAAGGCAGCCGGTTTCGGCGCATATCGTAACAACCTGGTGACAGGTGCACTGGTCGGTTATAAGATCACTGTACAGACCGATATCATTTACGGTTTCGGGGCAGGCATCGGTGGCGAGCTTTCCGGAGTATTTGCAGAACCTGACCCGAGTAATGCCGAGGGAATCTGCGGTCATGTCGGCAATCGGTCTATTTGACAGGCCGTCATGCAGAGGCTCCATTATATTGTGCCACAGCTTTGCGGCATGAGAAGAACCGGTAGTAGAGGCGGACAGAGGCTTGTAATCGTCACTGCCTATCCATACCGAACAAGCATAATAGCCGGAAAAGCCGGCGAAGAATACTCCTCTTGATTCAATTGTGGTTCCGGTCTTTCCTCCTACGGTCTGACCGTTTATAAGAGCGGCGGATTTATTGGTTGTAAGTGCGGAATTGAGCATATCAATAAGCATATAAGCTGTTGAGGGCTTAAAAACCTGCCGCCGCTCCTGGCGTGCCAGCATATCAAGGACGGTGTCGCCGTTCTTGTCCGTAATCTTGGTAAAGGAAATGGGCTGGATATACTGTCCCATATTGGCGATGGCGGAGTAAGCTCCTGCCATTTCCAAAGGCGTAATGCCGGATGTTCCTAGGGCCAGACCGGGGCCGTCTCTGTGTATATGGGATGGGTCAACACCCAGCGCCACCAGGGTGTTATATGCATTTTCGGCGCCGACATAATACATAAGCACCTGCGCGGCTACTGTATTGGTGGACTTTGTAAGAGCGGTGCGAAGAGTCATTGCTCCAGTGTAGCCCTTATCGTTATAGTTTCTGGGGTAACCGTATTCGGTATCCCAGTTCAGTATGGGCGAACGGGTATCGTACATTATGGTGCCGGGCGCAAGGCCTGATTCGATAGCAGGACCGTAAACCGCAAGCGGCTTTATGGAAGAGCCTACGGGCATGGTGGAGGAATAAGCCCTGTTGTAGGTTTTAAGTCCTGTGGGCGCCTGGCGGCCTCCTACCATGGCGGCTATATATCCCGTCCTGTAATCAATGACAACGCTGGCTGCCTGCGGCTGCACAAGGGTAATGTACGAGCCGTCCGGATTGCGTCCGGAAATGCTGTACCGGTCATCGTCGTAGCGCATGGACGGGTAGTTATCATACGAATATACAGCGTTTTCGGCGGCTTTTTGCTGCTCGGGGTCAATAGTGGTATAAATGCTGTAGCCGTTTTCGCGTATAAGCTTATCAATGGAGGAACGGTTCTCCGGCGTGTCAGGCAGATTGTTTACCTTAAGCAGCTGCGTTATGGCGTCATAGACGGCATATTCCACAAAGGAAAGCATTTCATAGCTGCTGGAAATAGGGGATTTTTCGCAAACCACCAGCTCCTCGCTTAGTGCCTGATCGTATTCCTCCTTGGAAATAAAGCCGTTTGAATACATTTCATAGAGCACCTTGCGAGTGCGCGCATCGGTCTGCTCCGGGTTGTTGCGGGTATAATAATTGAGCCTGGGGTTATATCTGGTAGGGTTATTGGTTATTCCGGCTATCGTAGCGCATTCCAGCAGGGTAAGCTCGGACAGATCCTTGTTGAAATAGTCTCTTGCGGCGGTTTTGACGCCGTATATCAGGCCGCCCAGCGGAATGGTGTTGAGATAAAACTCCAGTATCTGATCTTTGGTATAGGTCTCCTCCAGTTTTATAGCAAGATATGCCTCGCGGATCTTGCGCTTATAGGTCTGCTCTGTGGACAGCAGCTGGTTTTTGATAAGCTGCTGCGTGATGGTGGAGCCGCCCTGGACGGAGTCGCTGGTGGCATTAAGAATAAAGGAACCTATCAGGCGCTTGAAGTCAATGCCTATATGCCTGTAAAAGCGTACATCCTCAACCGCAACGACGGCATCCTTAAGATACTGCGGGATCTCGTCCAGCTTTGCCCATTCTCGGTTTTCCGAGCCGTAATAGTTGGTCAGCACGTTGCCGTTGACATCATATATGACAGATGCCAGAGGCGTTTCGGTAAAGACGGAAAAGTCCAGAGTGGGAATGGAATCAACATACGCCTTGGCAAGCCCGAGTACGGCGCCCAGACCGCTGAAGCCCAGAACCAGCACGCAAACAAGCAACAACTTTCCGGTGGTGAAGGCCAGATTGAGGAAATAATTACGCGGCTTGGTGCGGTTTTTGAACAATTCGGGTATGCTGTCCAGGAAAGCGTTTTTCTTTTTCTTTTTCCCTGACCTGCGGGAATCTGCCGTATTGCTCACTTCCTGTGCAACCTCGCTTTCGTTGATATAGATGCTGCCAGTATCGTTGCTGTCCCCCGAAACCAGGGTGCGCTCCAGCTCCATTGCACGGCGCTGCTCATTGCGTTGCTTTGCCTGAGCTATTTCTTCGCTGCTCCTTTCCACATTCTCAATGAAAAGGTTTTCGCTGTAGGTTTCGTAACCGTCGCCGCGTACGCCGGACGCGCTTGTCATGCCGTATTGCTGCGGCGCAGCTTCCGTCTCCTGCGAGGCGTTCTTGATATGCGAGCGTGTATTATCCGCGTGATGTTCGGTGTTCTCCTGGGTAAACCGGGCGGTATCCTCGGGGCTCAAACCGGTGTTTTCCGCGGTTAAACCTGCATCCTCCTGAGAATGCTGAGCCTTGACGGCGGCCTGTGCGCGGATATGAGCATACCGCGCGGAACCCTTGCCGGTGTTTGTGTTTTTATCTTTGTTTGTCATAATACTGCTGTTGCAAACTCCTTTTCGGTTTATTCGCAGTGCCGTAAACTTTAATGACCGCTTATACTCAGAACAATGGTTTTCTTTTATGGGTATACGAATATATTGTATTATAACATAACACGGGCTGTACAAACAAGGATATTTGAGCTTTATGACAAAGATTTAATTCTTTATTAACATAATAATCACCCGTTTTTCACCGCTAAAGCGAAAAACGGGTGTACGGTATGAAAAATGCCATTGCCCGTCGGAAAACACGGAGAACCGATAAATACCTTCACTGAGGTTTTCTGAATACGGCAAGTCTTGGGACGGAGTGTGAGACATGAAAAAACGTAGAAGCAGAAAGAGATTGTGTGTAATAATTGCGGCCATAACCGCTGCGGCTGCGGTTACCGTGTATGTTACGGTGGAGCAGCGGGCAAACGAACTTCTTGCAGAAACCGCCGATGCCAGAATCAAGGCTAAGATCACCGGACTTGCCAATGAGTGTGTGCTGGATGTTGTGGCGCAGAATGCGGATTTTATGGACCTGATAAAAGTTGAGACCAATACTGAGGGAGTTGTGAGCTATGTTAAGGCAAATTCGGTAAAAATGAACGCTCTTGCGCACAGTACGTCCAAAGAGATGCAGAAAAAGCTGGATGAACTGTCGGAGCAGAGCATATACATTAAATGGACTGCGCTTTTTGGCAGCGATCTGTTTTCAGGTATGGGGCCTTCCGTGGGCATACAGGTGCAGCCGATAGGCAATGTCGAGACCGCCTATATCAGTGAATTCGCCTCAGCCGGCATAAATCAGACCAGACACCGTATTTATCTTGAGATAAAAAACGACATTGCGGTGGTTATGCCGGGAGGCAGTAAAAGGGTGGAAGTCAGAACACAGATAGTGGTTTCGGAGTGCATTGTGGTGGGTGTTGTGCCGAACAGCTATGTTTATGTGGATGATACGGATAAAATGTTGAATCTTATACCGGATTAACGAAATATTCATTTGATATTTTTATCAATATAAAGTAAAATAAAGTGATTATCTTCAGGAGATATGCACCGATGACGGACATTCAATCAAAAATACATAGCTATGCGCCGTATATGACACAGATGCGCCGCGCACTGCACAGAATACCCGAGATAGGGTACAAGGAATACAAAACCAGCCGCTTTATTCTGGAGCAGCTGCAGCAGTACCCCTGCTTTGAGGTAAGTCAATGCGGAGAAACCGGCATAAAGGCCGTGTTCATGTCCGGCGCAAGCGCGGAAACAGTTGCCTTTCGCGCCGATATGGATGCCCTGGCCATCCGGGAAAATACGCAGGCGGAATACAGCAGCTGCCACAACGGCTTTATGCATGCCTGCGGGCACGACGGACACATGGCAATACTGCTTGGACTGGCGCGGCTTATAAACGACTGCAAGGACAGCATCAGATATAATATCGTTCTGCTGTTTCAGCCGGCAGAGGAATCGTACGGCGGTGCTGAATCCATGATTGATGCAGGATGTCTGGATGCTCCCGCGGTGGACAGAATGTACGGATACCATCTTATGCCTTCTCTGCCCTTGGGTACGGTTGGCATTAAAAGCGGCGCGCTTATGGCTCAGGCAAGTGAGTTTGATGTGGAGTTTTACGGTAAAAGCGCGCACGGCGCCATGCCGCATTGCGGGGCGGACGCCATAGCGGCGGCCTGCCAGTTTGTATCGGGAGCCCAGGGAATTATTTCGCGGTGTGTAAATCCGGCAGAGCAATGTGTTGTAACCTTTGGCAGTATTTCCGGCGGAGAAGTGCGCAACATCGTCTGCGATTACTGCAAGCTTCAGGGCACGATGCGCACCTTCAGCGATGAGATATATTCATCGGTGCGTGAGCGGCTCACCGGCTTTGCCGAGGCTTCGGCGCGAATGTTCGGCTGCAGCGCCGTTTATACCGAAAGAGTGCTGTATCCGTTTGTGAACAACGATGAGGCACTGTGCAATGAGCTCAGAGATATTGCGGGCCCTGCCGCCGTAAGCGTGGAGACCATGATGATCGCAGAGGATTTTTCCTTTTATCAGCGCCGTGTTCCGGCGGCCTTTATGTTCCTGGGCTGCGGAGACGGCACCGAGGAAAAAAAGCTGCACAGCGACTGTTTTGACTTTGATGAACGGGCTCTTGAGGTGGGACTGGAAATATATTCCCGCATACTGGAGCTTCAGGGATAGCAAACAAACACAAATCCATGCGGCGCGAAAAGCCGTTTGTACAAAGGAAGGGTGCGATTATATGGGAAAGTGGTTTAATAAGCTGATAAACGGTAACCCCGATAAAAAAGATTTTTCCAAGGCTGATCTTCCGGACAACAGATTCGATCAGTTTTTTGACGTGATCAAAATTCGGTTTACCGGATTGCTGACGGTTAATCTGCTGTATTTGCTGTTCCTGCTGCCGATTCTGCTGTTTGCGGTCTGGGTATTTATAATCGGTCTGCCGGAAATGTCCGAGATACTGCAGTGGAGCGATGAGGACAAATTTCAGCAGTTTATTTCATGGCTGAATACATTTTTGCTGATATGTATACCGCTTTATACCGTTACGGGACCCGCAAAGGCCGGTATGTTCTATGTAATAAGGAACTGGTCCTGGGGAGAACACGCCCAGGCGGGCAGGGATTTCTGGACGGAGTTCAAACGCAGCTGGAAGACATCTGCGCTGTACAACTGCCTGTCGGCGGCACTGGTATATGCCTGCTTTTTCTGGACCTTTAATGCAATGTATGCGCCGGGAGACGGAATGCCGGAGCCCCTTAAATATGTGATAATGAGCGTAGTGACCATCGTGGCAGTTGTTTTTCTTCTGACCGATGTTTATGTTTTCCCGCTTATGGTAACATATAAACTGAACTTCAGGCAGCTGCTGAAGAACGCTTTGCTTATTGCTCTTGCGCAGATACCACAGGCTGTCCTGTTCGTGCTGTCCGTCGCAATATGTATAGTTCTTGCCGCTTTGCTGTGGCAAATTTCTCTGGTGGTGGTTCTGGTTATCGGCTTTGCTCTTGTGGCGCTTGCCCAAATGCTGCTGGCAAACCATGCTTTTGACAAGTTCAATAATCAGCTTACCGGCGGCACGGCTCCGGTGCGGCGCGGTCTTGCGCCCAAGCGCGATAAATTGGGGAGAGTAATCAAGGAATGATGGAATACTGCGGACTGGCAAGAGTATACGACATGCTTATGTCGAATGTGGAGTATGACTCCTGGAGCTCTTTTATAATAAAGCACTGCGGCGTGCGTCCCGGGCGCAGGATAATAGACGCGGCCTGCGGAACGGGCAGTATTTCCGTGCGTCTGGCGGCCGCCGGAGCTGCGGTCATCGGCATGGACCAGTCGGAGGAAATGCTGGAGGTTGCTGCGGATAAGGCGCGCAAAAACGGTCGCAGAATTATGTTTGCCTGCGAGAACATGGTCAATATCGGGACATACGGCGCCGCCGATGCGGTTTGCTGTGTTTGCGACGGGGTAAACTATCTGGACGGAATAAAAAAGGTGAAAAGCTTTTTTCAGGGAGTGTTCGATATCCTTAAAAAGGGCGGAAGCTTCTGCTTTGATATAAGCAGCAGCTATAAGCTAAAAGAAATTATCGGCAGCAACCTGTTTTTTGAGGATTACGATGAACTGACATATTTCTGGCAGAACTCATACGATGCGCAGAAGAACAGCGTGAATATGGAACTGTGCTTTTTTGTCCGGGATAAAGACGGACGCTATGAGCGTTTTGACGAGAGGCATACGCAGTTTATTTACCGACAGGACGAAATTGTGTCCGTTTTGCGCAAGGTGGGCTTTTCAGATATACGGTGCTTTGATTGTTACACGGAAGAACCTGTGCGCGAAAATACCGAGCGTATAACCTTTGTATGTGTCAAATAGAGCCGTACCGCTCTGACTGTCTGTCGGAGATTTATGCGCGGACTATGCGAGAAGCGCTTAGCCGTGCGGAGGATTATTATTTTGGAGAGAACTGATATGAAGGATGTACTTTCAAGAGCCTTGCTTTGTGACGGTAAGGTTTCGGCGATAGCGGTGTGCTCCACCGCGATTTATAAAACTGCCGCCATGATACACGGCTGTGCGCCGTGCGCGGCCGCGGCGCTGGGCAGGTGCCTTACGGCTTCCGTGCTGATGGGAGCCGGTCTTAAGGGAAAGCACGATAAGCTGTCTCTGATTGTGGACGGCAACGGCCCCGCAGGCAAAATAATCTGTACGGTTACAACGGACGGAGTGATAAAGGGATATATACGCAATCCGCAGGCCGATCTTCCGCTGCGATATGACGGCAAGCTGGATATCGGAGGCGTAGTGGGCAGAGGTCAGCTTACCGTCACCCGTGACGAGGGCCAGCCCGAACCCTATGTCGGCGTTTCCGAGCTTGTTTCCGGAGAAATAGCTCAGGATATCGCTTCGTATTATAAGATAAGCCAGCAGACGCCGTCGGCTGTGCTGCTGGGAGAGCGTATGGGCAATAATGCCGCGGCGGGAGGAATACTGATTACTCCTATGCCGGGCTGTGACGCCGACACGCTGACGGTGCTGGAAAACAAGCTGCGCAGCTTGGGCGGCATCGGAGAGCTTGTGGAAAAGTACGAATCCATGGAGGAGCTGCTGCTTGATAATTTCTGGGATATCGGTGTAATGCCGCTGCAGACCGACGCAATAGCCTATCATTGCGATTGCTCGCGCGAAAGGATGGAGCAGGCCCTGATGTCCCTGGGGAAAGGCGAACTGGCAGAGCTGGCACAGCAGGAAACTACCCAGATGAAATGCCGCTTCTGCAATTCGGCGTATACGTTTTCCGCTCAGGAGCTCCTGGGCTTATCCGGAGAGTGCAATGAGTGACATCATAGCCTTGAAAGGCAGGGCGGAGCGCTACTATAACCGGGGCAGCAATGCGTCGTATGCGGGGCGTTTGCCGGAGGCGGTATACTATCTGCGCAAGGCGGTCTCGGAGGATCGCCGCAATAAGAGATATATTATAGATCTTATATCGGTGCTCAACCAGGCAGGCTTTTATGAGGAGACTATATCCTACGGTGCGGAGGCACTTGCGCTGGAGCCGGAGAGTGCGGACAAAGCCACGGTGCTTTTTCATATGGGGGAGGCGTGCTATTGTCTGGGCTTGAATGAGGCCTCTAAAAGGTATATAGAGCTTTGCCTGCAAACGGATCCGGAAGGCGTTTATGCTTCGGATGCCGGGCTGTATAAAACCGAGCTGGATATCATAAGCTCGATGGAAGCTGACGATGAGGCGGAGGAAGGGCAGTCCGGGGGCGGGAAAGCACAATTCCGCCAAGGCGCCGATGCCGGCATACAGGAAAAAGAGCTTTCCGTTGCTCTGCATATTTCCATGGGGAATTATGAGCAGGCATATAAGGCTGCGGATGAGCTGCTCAGCTCCGACGCCGGAAATGTTATGGCCATGCTTTTCGGATATATGTCCGCCGTAAAAACGGATAACACTTTCGGTAAAAAAAGATATTCCAAGCTGCTTTCCGGAATACGCGACTGTTCCGAAATGGAGCTGCAGACGCTGTGCAGGTATTTCGACAGCCGTGGTGAAGATAAGCTGGCCAAGGACGTGTTTGCTTCTATATATCAGGAAAACACCTTCTGGAAGGAAGCGGGCTTTGCCCTGGCTGCGGCATTTTATAATACCGGCGAGACAAGCGCAGCCTTTACCGCGCTGGAACGGCTTAAAATGCTGGACGGAGGGGGAGTGGCGGAGCTTTGCCTGAAGAATCTGAGAATGGATAATCCTCCCGGGCGAATGAGCTATTGCTATGCGCCTACGGCGGAGCAGATGGATATGCTTTGTACCGAGCTGTTTTCTCTGCTGGACAGTCCCGGAAGCTCGGACGATTATTATATCCTGCTGGAGCATGACCTGGTGCTGGTTATGAGATATGCCGAAGCATCGGATCTGGGCGATGTTGTCGGCGCTCTGAACATGGAGAATGAGCAAATCAGAGATATCGTCAGACGGCTGCTTTTAGACTATTATCCGGACACTGCCAAAAAGCTTCTGCTTGCCGCACTGCTCAGGGATGCCGAACCCGATTGCGACGACGGAGTGAATATTGCCGGCGATATCATAAAAGTGAGTGATCTTACGGACAGGTTTCGTATGAGAAACTTTACCGTACCGTCCCATCTTGAGGAAAAATTCGGCAGGCGGGCCGTGGGCGATGTTTATATGCAGCTGCCAGGCATCGATGTGCTGGATATTGACTCTCCCGATAAGGAATACGCCTTTGCGGCCAATGCAGTGCTGCTGAGCGCGGTGGGTGAGCCGATAGATACTCCTGCCTTGTGTGACGCTTACGGCCTTGCTTATGAGCGGGGCAAAGAAATAATGGATAAACTTGCGGAAAAGGGGATCGTATAATATGAACAGACTGATCGATTATGATGCGGAATTCAGGGAATATTTTGAAAAATGGTATGCTGCAAACAAGGATAAATACGAAAAGCCCGAGGAGGTAGAACAGGTGCTGCCTCAGATCTATGAGCGGTGGATGGAAAAGGAGTGCGCGCCGCTTATGAATATAAGCGGCAGCGAGCTGGTGGGCATGATAGGACAATATGCATCTGCCGGAATGAATGTTCCGGATATTGTCTGCGAATTCATTGTAAGGCGTAAAAACGACACCGAGGCCGGCCTTTATGAGCTTTACCGCAATAATATGTTTGCGCAGGATGTCAAGGTGCTTATTATAAATATGCTGTCGCAAATGGATTCGGTTTTGCCCATAGAGTCTTTTGTGCACACCGTAGGCTGCTCAAGGCAGGAGGATGAGGTGGTGAATGCCTGCGCCGAGGCGCTGTGCAACACCGGCGCGGAGTTCCTGGAGTACGGTGTTGAGGAATATGCAAAAGCCGCTTCGGTCGGTGCAAAGGAATTGCTGCTCAACGCCCTTATCAGCAGATATAAGGACGCAAGGCTTGCAGATTTTGCAATAGAGCTGTATAGGGAGTCGCAAAACAAGGCCTTTGTTGCGGCCATGATGGGAGAAACGGGGGACGAACGCTGTCTGCCGCTGCTGCGGGAGGCGGCGCAATCCAAAGATATAAATTATGTGGATTATACCGAAATATGCAATGCCATTGAAATGCTGGGCGGCGAGGTGAGCCGTGAGCGGGAGTTCGAAGGCGATGTGTATTATGAAATGATGAAGCAGGGCGTCGAGGGCTGACCGGATGCCGGCGCCGCAAAGAAAGGTGAACAGCTTGATTACACTTAAGGATGTCAAAGAAAATGTTGATGCCGCAGAGATGATAAATGCCGCCAACAGAGCGTTAGAGGTGCTGGGATATACGGAGCACGGACTGAGGCATGTCGGATATGTCAGCCGTACAGCGGCGGATATACTATCGGCGTTAGGGTATGACAGGCGCACTGTTGAGCTTACAGAAATAACCGGATATCTGCACGACGTTGGCAATCTGGTTAACCGAATAAATCACGGCATAACCGGAGCGGCACTGGTAATGCCCATGCTGATTAAAATGGGCATGCCCATGAGCGAGGCGGTGCAGATAAGCACGGCGATAGGCA
>JAQXIQ010000021.1 GCA_029007865.1 Bacillota bacterium | reverse complement strand
ATACCGCATGTCCCATTCCGTATATCAGCCCCGCCCCGTCAAACTCTCTTTTTTCCAGCAGCCCCGTCAGATACGCTTTTATCTCGTCCTCGTCCTTCCAGTCCCTGACGCGCTGCTTCATGTCCTGAAACATCTGTACGACCTTTATGTTTGCACCGCCGTGCTTAGGCCCCTTGAGCGAGCAGAGCGACGCCGCTACCGAGGACTATGTATCGGTTCCGGAGGAGGTCACAACATGGGTTGTAAAGGTGGAATTGTTGCCGCCGCCGTGCTCCGCGTGCAGTACCAACGCCAGGTCCAGAATGGTGGCCTCAAGCTGCGTATACCTGCCGTCGTCGCGCAGCAGCGAAAGCAGGGTTTCCGCCGTGGACGCCCCCTCGGCCGGACGGTGTATAAACAGGCTTTCTCCGTTCTTGTAATAGTTGAAGGCCTGATAGGCATACGCCGCCAGCAGCGGCATTACCGCTATCAGGAAAAGCGACTGCCGCATAACATTGGGCACCGAAATATCGGTGGGGTTGTCGTCGTAATAGAACAGGGAAAGCACGCTGCGGGTAAGGGCATTCATCATGTCTCCGCTGGGAGACTTCATTATAATATCGCGCACAAAGGACGGCGGCAGCGTGCGCATGGCGCTTAGCTGCGCTTCGAACTCGGCCAGCTCCGCCTTGTCGGGCAGCCGCCCGCTAAGCAGCAGATACGCCGTCTCCTCATAGCCGTAGCGGTTTTCCTTTATAAACCCGCTTACGATATCGTTTATGTCAAAGCCGCGGAAGTACAGCTTTCCCCTGCACGGCTTTTCCTCCCCGTCCACAATTTCACTGGACACTATTTCGCTTATCTCGGTCAGCCCCGTGACCACTCCCTTGCCGTTTACGTCGCGTAGACCCCTTTTGACCTCGTGCGCAGCGTACAGCTCCGGGGAAATAACATACCTGTCATAACTCTCCGATACCAGCCTGCCTGCATATTCCTCTTTACTTACCATCTCATCCATCCTTCCGTCTGCAGGTTTGCCCTGAATCATTTATAGTAGTTGATTATAACATATAAATTATATATTTAACAAGTAAACAGTGTGAATGGATTGTAAACATTTCAGGTTTTCCGCCGCGCGGCAGGGCATTATTCTCCGCTCTGCGGGCATTAGACAGACAAAAAACAGTCAAAAAAACATGAAAAAAACGGCAAAAAACAGCCAAAAAACACGCAAAAAATGCGCTAAAAATGCGCTAAAAATCAATAAAAAACTTCAGACTGCACCGCTAAAAAATATATGAGCTTATATTGGATGACAGTATTATATGCGGGGAGAGCAGGTGAACACCGCCGCCTGTTTTGGTTGTGATATAATTATAAAGAAATCTCACAACATTTTTGCCTTGCTTGAACGGGTTTTGAAATATGGCGGCATTGGCCACCCTGCTTCTGAGAAGCTCGGGCGTTTCCCGCAAAAGATCGGTTGTGATAATGGAAAGACCGGCTTTATTCATATCCTTAACACATTGACACGCCAAAGCCGAACTGGCTGTCGTCATATAAATTCCGCTTAAATCAGGGTTTTCCCGAAGCATTTGTTTTGTCACTTCCACAACCCTTTGTTTATCGTCATAGTGTTCGTAAATGCCGATGTTTGAAAACACGTTATTCTCCGCGTAGGACATAAAACCGTCGATATACTTTTTGTTAATAGGAGAATCATTACTTGCTGCCAACAATGCTACGTCCTTACCCCTGCAGGAAAAGTCCAGCATTTCTGCCGCCATGCTGCCCGCCATAAAGGCGTTTATACCGACGTGTACGACCTTTTCCTCAATGGGAATATCGTTTGCCACCGTTGCAAACAGCACTCCTTTTTCGGAAACTTCCTTTATAAAAGCAAACAGCTCCTGCATTTCATCCATAAATGAAGAGGCAAACAGAATAATGCCGTTAAAGTTGTTTTCCGAAAATGTTTTTATATGCTCGCAAGTGGCCTTCAGGCAATCTTTATTGTTTGTATATTCAATCTTTTTTATATCAACCGAAACATTATATTTGTCAAGCTCTTCGCCGGAAGCAGCAATGCCGTCAATGATAGCGTCAACATATTCTTCTACCGGACAAAACAGTATGGCACCTATTTTTATGGGCTGACGGCGGAGCCCCTGAGCGGCAGTATTGACTTTATAGCCAAGTCTTTTGGCGGTATCAAGAATCAGTTGCTTTGTTTTGGGACTTATTCTTCCCGTGTTATTTAAGGCGCGGTGTACGGTTACTGCGGAAACATTCGTTTCTTTTGCAATGTCGTAAATAGTAACCCTTGAGTCCATCTGATACCTCCATATCAAAGTGATAGCGTCTGCCGATAGCGTTATTATAGCATTTATTCATTAAAAATTCAATAATAACTCTTGACAGAGGGAAAAGATGAAATTATAATTATAGCAGATTGCGTAACCGGTTACGCAAACAATACAGGGAGGAAAATTATGAGCCAAAGCAATGTTAAACTCACCTTTGCAGGACAGGCCGGATTTATTTTGGAAAACACAAAAGGCTACAGAATAGGTGTGGATTTATATTTGTCCGACTGTTGCGACAGATATTTCGGTTTTAAAAGGCTGATGCCTTTCCTGTACGATCCGCTGCGGTTAGACCTTGACCTGCTTGTTGCAACACACGCTCATTACGACCATTTTGACCCTGACAGCGTACCGAATATCATGTCCTGCAAAAAGACCCGCCTTTTATGCGCCTGTGACGTAAAGGCAGAAGCGGAGCGACTGGGACTGGAAAGCGGCAGGATCACTTATCTAAAGGAAAATGAAATCTATCACAACAGTGATGTGCGTATAAAAGCCATGCCCTGCGACCACGGAAAAGACACTCCTGACGCGATCGGTTTGCTGATAGAAACAGACGGAAAGAAAATATACATAACCGGCGATACCGCTTATAGGGAGGATTACTTTGTAAACCCCGAACTTAAAAACACCGATGTGCTGATTATGCCTATAAACGGAGCATTCGGAAACATGAACGAAAAAGAGGGTGCAGAAGCGGCGGGGATTATCAAGGCCGGGCTCACTATCCCCTGTCATTACTGGAATTTTGCACAGCACGGAGGGAATCCCAATCTTTTTGCCCAGGAAATGAAGGCAAAATACGGAAATCTGAACTTTATATTGATGAGACCGGACGAAACAGTCTGTATTTAACGGAGGATGAGCATGATTCAGGCTTGCATTTACAAAGACCGCCCGGCTATAGCGGTGAGCTGCGAAGGGTTTAAGGCGCTCTTCCTGCCGGAGGACGGCGCAAAATTAGCATCTTTTCAAACGAAAAGCGGTGACGAATTGCTGGCGCAAGCCGGGAGTGACAAATACCGCAGACTGGGCGCGGATACCGGTTATGTTCAGAGCGAGTGCAGCGCGTTTGACGATATGTTCCCCACTATCGACCCGTGCGTGATAAACGGTATGCAATACTCGGATCACGGCGAAGTGTGCCGGCGCGAGCATAAGACGGAAACGGACGGCGAGCGCGTCACTTTTATATGCGAACTTGAAAAGCTGAATATAACCTATAAAAAGACGGCATTTGCCCAGGACGGTGCGCTGCAAATAAAGTACAGTATAGAAAACCGCAACAGTTTTGAATTCCCGTATGTATGGGCAGGACACATCATGTTCAGAGGCGAAGAGGGTGCTTATATTGTGAGTGATTTGGAGGAAAATGCCGAAAAGCGCTTTATGTTCGGCAAACCCCTGTCCGCGGAAAGAGCCCACATACTTGAAAAATGCGGCGAAAACAAGGAATATAAGTATTACTATACGAAGGAAAGTACGCCTCTTAAATGCGGTATTGTTTATCCCCAAAGTAAAAAGCAAATATCGGTAGAGTTTGACAATGACACCGTAAAGTATCTCGGGGTGTGGATGAATCCCGGAGACCTTAACGGAATGTATAATCTGGCGCTGGAGCCCTGCACCGCATTATATGATAGCCCCCTTAGCGCACAAAAAGCAAATGCGTCCTCGTATATCGGTGCAGGAGCCACGGTGGAATTCACATTAAAAATGAAATATAAGGAAGTGTGACAGTATGCAAAAGCAAATGAAAACTCTATTAAGCTACGGCTACGGCAAAGGTGAAATAGTCAGTCTTCCTGTACCCGAAGTAAGCGATGATACGGTACTGGTCAGGATATGCTATTGCGGAATATGCGGCACCGACCAGGACCTGTTCTCAAGCGATTGCAGTTTTGCAGAGAACGGCCTGGTTACATACCCAGTCAGACTGGGTCACGAATGGTCGGGCGTTGTGGAAAAAACGGGCCGTAATGTTACACAGTTCAAAAAGGGCGATAGGGTCGTAGGGGATAACGCAATCACCTGCGGCACCTGCAGCGCCTGCAAAAAGGGAGATTATCCTAATTGCGAGCATATGCTCAACGTCGGCACCATTGATCCTGTTTATGACGGTGCTTTTTCCGAATATTATATCATACCCCATTACCATCTTCATAAAATCCCCGAAGGCATTTCGGTCAAAGCCGCCGCTCTTGCAGAACCGCTGTCTGTTGCCTACGGCGGAATCAAAAAAATGAATATAACAAAGGAATCCACCGTTGCCGTAATCGGTACAGGCTGTATTGGCATGGCTGCGGTGGTGCTTGCAAAATGCCTGGGCGCCAAAACCGTGATTATGATAGGCAGAAATAACAGAAAACTGGAAGTTGCGAAATCCTTAGGCGCCTATACAATCAACCATAAAGAATGCGACTGCAGAGCCGAGATTGATAAAATCACCGGCGGCAAAGGTGCCGAGTTTGTACTTGAATGCTCCGGCGCGGCAAACACCTATCAACAGGCTATAGATATCGCGGCCTTCAGAGGAACCGTCGCGCTCATCGGTTTTTATGCCCAAAAGGAAAAAGAAGTCAATGTGGATACCATCGTTTCCAAAGCATTAACCTTATTCGGCGTTATGGGTGAGTTCGACAATATGAGCGGCGCTTTACAAATACTCCGGGAGCATCGCCCCGATATATTGCCCATAATAACGGATGATTTGCCGTTTGACGACTGCATAAAGGGTTTTGACAGAAAAAATTATCCCGACGCTATTAAAATAGCGGTAAAGATAAGCGAGGAATAAATTTATGAATAAAGTTGCAATAATCGGAAAACAGCAGCCGATTATTATAAGAACGGCGATCAAAGAATACCTGGAAGCAAGCGGTCTGCAGGCCGATATTTTGAATATGGAAACCAGAAACGCGCTTGACTGGACAGACAAGCTGAGAGGCTATAACGCCATTATATCGGCCGGTGAAAAATTTCCCGCCGAGGTTTTCAGAGCCTTAAAGGGCGACCTTAAACTGCTCTCGCGTTACGGCGTGGGCACCGATGAAATTGACAAGGCGGCTGCCGCACAATGCGGTGTTGCGGTATGTAATGCCGCAGGAACGCTTTCCACCGCCGTGGCGGAATGCGCCATGGGGCTTATACTGTCCCTGCTCCGCAGTATACCCGTTGCCGATAAGGAAGTAAGGCAGGGTGACTGGAGCAGGTTCTTTGAAAGTAAAACAGGCACACAGCTGGAAGGCAAAACGGTAGGTATTATCGGCTTTGGCGATATATCCAAAGCTCTGGCGAAAATGCTTTCGGGATTTGATTGCCGTGTAATTGCCTACGATTTATTCTGGGACGAAAAAGCCGCAAAGGAATTGAATGTAAGCTACGCAGATATCCAAACCATACAGCGGCAGGCGGACATCATAAGCCTTCACGTGCCTTCCACCCCCCAAACCAACGGCATGATCAATAAAGCTTTCTTATCCAAATGCAGGAAAAACGCGATTCTGATCAATACCGCAAGGGGAAAACTGGTTGTGGCTGAGGATCTGGCGGACGCGCTTAACAACGGTGTTATTGCCGGCGCCGGAATGGACGTTTTCACTCCGGAACCGCCCGATCCGGATAATCCTTTGCTTACGGCTAAAAACACGGTGCTTATGCCGCACTCGGGCGCCTGCACGATAGAAAGTCACAGAAAGGCCGGAATGGCAGCCGCCAAAAATGTTGCGGACTTCTTTAATGGCAAAACGGTTAAGACCATTCTTAACCCGGAATATAAAAACAATACTTAAAAAGGGTGTGTATGAATGAAAGACAGTGTTCGGTTAAGGCAGGATGTCATAGATACCTGCTTGTGGCTCAAATCCCAAGGGCTTGTGTTTTCCACATGGGGAAACATCAGTGTGCGCCTGGATGACGGGAATATACTGATTACTCCGTCAAAGCTGGATTACGACATAATGGTCCCTGACGATCTTGTGGTACTGGCTCCCGACGGTACGCAGGTCTCAGGCACAAGACTTTCTACAAGCGAAAGGGAAATCCACCGGAATGTTATGAAAAAGCGCGGCGATGTGGGGGCAATTATACACATGCATTCACCCTACGCCATGATGGCGGCCGCGCGCAATGAAGGTGTGCCCGTCATTTCGGAGGAAATGTGTCAGCTTCTGGGCGGCGCCATTCCCCTATCGCGAGAATTTGTGCCTTCGGATATGCATGAAAGGCTCGGACAGGTGGTGACGGAATCCGTAACCGACGCAAACGCGATTCTGATAAGAAACCACGGGCCCGTGTGCTTGGGCAAAAACCTTGCCGAGGCAAGAGTATGCTGTCAGGTAGTGGAAAAATCCTGCAAAATGTACATCCATCTTTTGGCCGCAGGCGGTATCCAGACATTAAGCGAAGAATATGTTAAGCGCGGACGCGACTATTTTCTTAACGGTTACGGAAAAACTTGAATTGGGAGGAATAAAAATGAGAGTAGTAACAATGGGCGAAATGATGATACGTTTTATGCCTAAAAACAATTTGCGCTTTGAGCAGGCAAGCGAATTCGAGGCGTATTACGGCGGTGATGAATCGATTGTTGCCGTATCCCTTGCACGATTCGGTCTGGATACAAGGTACGTAACAAAACTGCCGGTAAATCCTTTAGGGCAGACTGCCGTAAACAAGCTCAGAGAGCAGGGCGTGGATACTTCGTACATAGTCAGAGGCGGAGAGCGTATGGGGCTTAACTTCTACGAAAACGGTGCATCGGTCAGAGCATCAAAGGTGGTGTACGACAGAAAATATTCCGCCATTTCCGCTGCCGAGCCGCAAGAGTTTGATTTTGACGGTATTTTCGGCGATGCAGACTGGTTCCATGTGGCAGGCATTACCCCTGCTATCAGCCCGAAGGCTGCTGCTTTGACAGAAGCCGCCATGAAGGCCGCCAAAAAACATAATGTTACCGTAAGCGTTGACCT
>JAQXIQ010000020.1 GCA_029007865.1 Bacillota bacterium | reverse complement strand
GTATATTCCGGCACTGGACGCGGCATTGGGCATATTTATACCGCTGATAGTGGTCAACTGTATAATCCTGGAGCGTGCCGAGAGCTTTGCCTCCAAAAACAAGGTACTGCCCAGTATTTTTGATGCGCTGGGCACCGGAGTCGGCTTTACCGCGGCACTTACCATAATCGGAATAATAAGAGAGCTGCTGGGCAGCGGGTCTGTATTCGGATTATCCGTTCTGCCTCAGGATACACCGACAATGCTTGGCTTTATTATGGCTCCGGGCGGGTTTATAACGCTGGGCGCCGTTCTGGGCGCGGCGGCGGCCATAGGCAACAGGAGGAAGCGCACATGAATATACTCGGAATTATGCTCAGCGCCATTATAGTTGATAACTTCGTGCTGTCCAAAATAATGGGAATATGCCCGTTTATGGGCGTTTCCAGTAAGGTTAAGCCAGCGGTTGGCATGGGTGCGGCGGTTACATTTGTTATGGCCCTTGCCTCGGTAATAACGCATCTGTTGTACACGATGCTGCTGGAACCCTTCGGTATAACATATCTGCGCACGGTGGCCTTTATACTGGTTATCGCGTCGCTGGTGCAGCTTGTTGAAATCGTAATCAAGAGAGTATCCGCCACGCTTTATGAAGCGCTTGGAGTTTATTTGCCGCTTATTACAACAAATTGTGCAGTTTTAGGCGTTACCATCTTGAATATTGACAATAAATACAGTATAATAGAAGCGCTGGTGAGCGGAATAGGCGGTGCTCTGGGTTTTGCGCTGGCGCTGATATTACTGGCTGCGATAAGAGAGCGGCAGGAAACCGCCGATATACCGGCTGCCATGCGTGGCAAACCCATTGCGTTGATTACGGCCGGACTTATGTCGCTTGCTTTCCTGGGTTTTTCCGGGATGCTCAAATAGACACGGAACAGACAAATGATTATTATTGCAAATAATGGTTAAAATATGGAAACATTGATTTACAGTATTGCGATAGTGTCCGGCTTGGGTATCATTCTGGGGCTGGCACTTGCACTTGCGGACAAGTATATATCGGTACCCGGGAATGAGAAGGAAGAAAAAATTCTTGCATGTCTTTCCGGGGCAAACTGCGGCAGCTGCGGCTTTGCAGGATGTGCCGCCATGGCTAAGGCTCTTGCAAGCGGCCAGGCCGATATGAGCCGATGTCCGGTGGCTTCGGCTGAGGCCAGGGAAAGGATAGCCTCGCTGCTGGGCACCGATGCAACAGCCGTGGTTCCAAAGGCTGCAGTTATAGCCTGCGCAGGCGGAATCAGATGCACGGAGCGCGGAGAATACGACGGTATTAAGGACTGCAGAGCGGCTGCGGCCGGCTCCGTCAAGGGCTGCGCATACGGCTGTATAGGGCTTATGAGCTGTGCAGCGGCGTGCCCCGAGCATGCAATAACCCTAAGCGACAGCGGTGTTCCCGAGGTGAGCCGTGAAAAGTGCACAGCCTGCGGCAAATGCGCTGCGGCTTGTCCGCGAAAGCTGATACACATCATTCCCGTACATACAAAGGTGGTCTTGCGCTGCAGTACACAGCAAAAGGGTAAGAATGTACGCGAGGTTTGCAGCGTCGGCTGTATCGGCTGCGGTTTATGCGCCAAGGTTTGTTCGCAGAATGCCGTTACCATGCAGAACGGGCATCCCGTGGTGGATAACGCCCTGTGCACAGGCTGCGGCAAGTGCAAGGAAAGGTGCCCGCAGCATTGTCTGTTTTGATTGTTCCGGCAAAATGCCGTATAAATAACAGTTATAAAGTTTTATTTACATAAAGGAGGATGCACAATGAAAAAGCTCGCGGTGATTGATATCGGGTCCAATAATGCCAGGATGATAATTGTCCATATTTTTGATAACGGGTCGTTTCGCATTGTGGACGAGCTTAAGGAGCCCGTCAGACTTATTTCGGATATGACGCAGGATAACATAATACGCCCACGGCGTATACAGCAGCTTATAAAGACGCTGCTCATGTTCAAGCGCCTTTGCGCCGCAAACGAGGTTGTGGATATTATTGCGGTGCTTACTGCAGCGGTGCGCAGAGCCGCAAATCAGAGGAGCTTTCTGGACGAGGTATATTCGGCAACCGGCATAAATCTGACGCTGCTTACCGGTGAGCAGGAAGCCATATATGTATATCAGGGCGTTATAAACAGCATGGATATAGATGCCGGCGTCATTATGGATATAGGCGGAGGCACGGTGGAGCTGGTTCATTTTGAAAAACGCCAGATCCGTGATGTTGCCTGTCTGCCGTTCGGTACCCTTACGCTTACTGAGCAGTTCGGGACGTACGATAAGGTTAATCCCGCGCAGATGGAGGCAATAGAAAGCTTTATAAAAGCCAGAATACAGGAGCTTCCGTGGATGAACGCCATTTCCAATCTGCCGCTGATAGGCGTAGGCGGGTCTTACCGCAATATCGGCAAAGTGCTCAGAAGAAAGAAAAAGTACAGTCTGGATGTTGCCCACAACTATTATATGACGGCCGACGAGGTAAAAAGTGTTTATAACGGCGTTATGAAGATGGATCTGGACGGACGCATGAAAATCAAAGGTCTGTCAAATGAACGCGCCGATATTTTTCTCTCGGCTCTGGCTGCCATTACCACAATAATTGACCATATCAACTGCACGGATATTTATGTCAGCTGTGCGGGACTGCGCGAAGGCATCATATACGAGCATCTCGAGCCGCAGCTTGCCGTCAAGCCTGTTCCCAGCGCACTGGACTTCAGCTTAAAAAATCTTTCCGGGCTGTATAACGAAAACGAGGAGCACGCTCAGAGAGTGGCACAGCTTGCCCTGAGTATGTTTGAGCAGCTCAGACAGCTGCACAAGCTGCCCAATTCCTATGCCAGGATAGTTAAGGCTGCCGGAGTACTGCACGATATCGGGCAGAAAATACGCTATTACGATCATCACAGACATACCTTCTATATGATGCTCAACTGCAATCTTTACGGCTTTAATCACCATGACCGTCTTATGGCGGCGTTTGTAGCCGAATATCACAGGAAGGATGAGCCCAAAAAGGATTATATCAAATATGCCGATATTCTCTCCGGAGAGGACATAGAGATAATAAACAGGCTGGGAGTTCTGCTCCGCATTGCGGAGAGCTTTGACAGATGTATGTCCGGAGTGGTTACAAATGTCTCCTGCGATATACTGGGCGATTCCGTTATCGTTAAGACAAATGCCACCATGGACGCCACACTGGAGATTAAGGACGCACTTTCCAGCAGTACAATTTTCAAAAAGGCCTACGGCAAGAATCTGGTGATTCTTTAATATCCGGCATTTTCTGCAAAGCCGCGCATTACTTTGCTGCGGCTTTGCGGTGTTTTATCCGAAATTCAAATACCCATGAAAGGAAAGAACGGAATTGATAAGTACATTAAATGAAAAAGTATACATATATAAAGGCAATGAGGTCATTGATGCGCACAGCGACGCGCAGGCCGATGAATTTGCCGCCTCGCACGGCGTTCAAAGCGGAAATTATGCGCAAAACACAATAGCTTATTCCATATTGAACAGTCACAATACCTCGGGTGACGATAAAAAGCTGAGACTGCGCTTTGACGCTCTTGCCTCACACGATATAACCTATGTGGGCATAATACAGACCGCAAGAGCCAGCGGGCTGAAGGAATTCCCGATGCCGTACGCTCTTACAAACTGTCATAACAGTCTTTGTGCCGTGGGCGGAACCCTGAATGAGGACGACCATGTATTCGGTCTTTCCGCCGCAAAGAAATACGGCGGGATTTTCGTTCCGCCGCATATTGCGGTAATACATTCCTACGCACGCGAAACGCTGGCCGGCTGCGGCAGGATGATACTGGGCTCGGACAGCCATACACGCTACGGTGCTCTGGGCTGTATGGCGGTGGGAGAAGGCGGACCGGAGCTGGTAAAGCAGCTTTTGAAAAAGACATACGATATAAACTATCCGGCGG
>JAQXIQ010000019.1 GCA_029007865.1 Bacillota bacterium | reverse complement strand
CGAAATGCCCGATGATGCCGTCCGTACCGGTCTTTTCGTATTTCTCTATAAATTCCGCGGCTCCGGAAAATGCCACCTGATTGATATATTTTTCAATTTCCTCCGCGGTCATGCCTATACCGTTATCCTCTATAACCACGGTACCGGCCTCGGCATCCGGAACAATGCGCACCTCCGGCTTTTCCACCGCTTCCGCCTCGCCCAGCGCCGCAATCTTATTTAACTTGCTTATGGCATCGCAGGCATTGCTCACCAGTTCACGCAGGAATATATCCCTGTCGCTGTATAGCCATTTCTTGATTATAGGCATTAAATTCTCCGTATTAACGCTCAGATTACCCTTTTGCTGCATAAAATCAGCCCCTTTTCGAAAAATTAAAAATCATTTTTTGCAAAATCGGTGTCGAAGCCGCAATGCCGCTATGCTGCGCCGGCTTACCGCCGCAGCAAACCCCGGCACGCCGCATCCGGCACCGAATCGCGTTCATCAGTCATTGACGATAACAGCCAGAATACGGCACGGCTCGTCGCTTACTCCCTCTACGGAATGTTTTCCGCCGCGCACAATGGTGCTGTCCCCGGCGGTAAGCATGGACGGAACCCCGTTGTCGGTATAGATTGCAGCACCGGAGAGCACATAGAACAGTTCAGCCTCCTGAAGATGCTCATGCTCGCCTATACTGGTCCCTTTTTCCAGAGTAATGACGGAAAACAGTCTGCACGATGCCGGAAGCGCATCAAAGAGATGCTCTATCAGAACCGTTCCGTTGCCGCCCCTCATGGAGTCTCGCTTTTCCACCGTACCCTTTGAATTCTTGCATATCATGTCTTTAATCCTCCGTACCCGCCCTGCGGGCTCCCCCTTATTCCGGCGCTGCGGCCGGTATTGCTTTTATAAGATAAATGCTGTGTAAATAAGCCTTCCGCCCGGCGTTTCAGCTCATGGCCTCAACGCGGATGGTGCCGCTGACGCTTAGTCCTTCAACACCGCCTATGCCCTCGATTGCACGCTTCATATTAAGCTCGCGGCAGCGATGGGTCAGGAATATGACCGGTACCCGTTCCTCCCCCGTGCGCTTTTGCACCATGGAAGCGATGGAGACATTGTTCGCGGCAAATATTCCCGCCACCGCAGCCAGAATGCCAGGCTTGTCCGGCGCCATGACCGAAACGAAATACTCGCTCTCCCAGTTGGTGTTGAAGCTGATCTCCGGGATGTTGTCATCGTTCTTAAAGGTGTTATAAGCGTGCTTCTGCTGCTGGGAGGCATACACTATATCGCTTACAACGGCGCTGCCCGTAGGCATAGAGCCTGCGCCCTGACCGGAGAGCACCAGTTCCCCTAACGCATCACAGTCAAGATATACGGCGTTGGTGGCACCGCTGATGGCGGCAAGCGGGTGGCTGTCCGGTATAAAAGTGGGATGCACCCTTACCTGTATCTGCCCGTCCTCCTTTTTGCCTATGGCCAGCAGCTTCAGGGTAAGCCCCATTTCCTTGCCTATTGCTATATCCTGCTTGGTAATGGCGGTTATTCCCTCGTGATAGACGTGCTTCATGGGCACCTTGGCGTGGAAGGCGATGCTGGCTAGCAGGGAAAGCTTATATGCTGCATCCAGACCCTCGACATCCAGCGTGGGGTCCGCCTCGGCAAGACCTATGCGCTGGGCTTCGGCCAGAACCTCGCTGTAGCTGCGCCCCTGACTGCTCATGGCAGAGAGAATATAGTTTGTGGTGCCGTTTATGATACCCATTACCTTGGTTATGCGGTTGGCCTGCATGGAGCTGTAAAGCGTGCGTATAATGGGTATTCCGCCGGCTACGCTGGCTTCATAATACAGTCCCACTCCGTGCTTGCGCGCACTGGCCTCCAGTTCGGGCCAGCAGTTTGCCAGCACCACCTTGTTTGCAGTGACCACCGTCTTGCCGTTTTCAAAGGCCCGGAGAATATAAGTGCGCGCAGGCTCCACGCCGCCCAGAAACTCCGCCACTATCTCGATATCGGGATTGCAGAGAATGTCATCCGGCTCCGTGGTAAGCAGCTGCTGCGGGATATCCCCCCGGCTTTTGGACTTGTCCCGCACAAGCGCCGACACTACGGTATATTTTATGCCCTCGCGGTGGGTTATCACATCGGCATTGTCGCGCAGTATCCTGTAAGCTCCGCTGCCGACATTGCCCATCCCCAGAAAACCTATTTTTACCTCTCTCATGCCGTACTTCCTTTCGCGCCGCATTAAGCGCCGCTTCAAATATTTCTGTTATAGATCAGTCTGAGCCCCTCCAGAGTCAGGAAAGGATCTATCTTTTCTATGCTTTTGGCCACCTTGCCCAGTGTTCTGCTCATTCCGCCCGTGGCTATGACCTTTATACCGGGTTCTCCGATCTCCTCCTTAAAGCGGGAGATCAGATATTCCACCTGTCCGACATAGCCGTAGAGCAGGCCGGACTGCATACTGGCGACGGTATTGCGCCCTATGACATGCTCCGGGAACTCTAACTCTATATTGGGCAGCTTGGCCGCCTTGCCGGTAAGGGCATCCAGTGACAGCTTGACCCCGGGGCAGATGGCTACTCCCAGCAGCTCGCCGCGGGAGCTTACCGCGCTTATGGCGGTGGCCGTTCCGAAATCCAGCACTATGCACGGTCCGCCGTAGCGCCTGAAGGCGCTGACGCAGTCGCAAATGATATCCCCGCCCAGCTCGCGCGGATTATCCGGGCGTATATTTAACCCCGTCTTTATACCGGGCCCCACCAGCATCGGGGTCTTGTTAAAATAATGCGCCAGCATATGCTCTATGGTAAAGTTGATGCCCGGCACTACGGAGGACATTATAACGCCCTCTATGCAGTCCCGGCTTATCCCCGCCACCTCAAGCAGAGAGCGCAGCGCAATGCCGTACTCATCCCCGGTTTTGTGCCTGTCCGTGGCAAGGCGCCAGGAATAAGCAAGCACGTCATCCCTGAACAGGCCGAATTTGATATTGGTGTTGCCCACATCTATTACAAGCAGCGTCATGCTTCGGCTTCCCTTCTCTTGCGGTTCAAAAGCTTTTTAAGAGGCACGCACACCGCCGCCGAGCAAAGGGCAGACAGTACGGCCTCCGGTATGCCGTTGGACAGTATCGTACCGCCGATTATAAGCAGAAGCAGGGAATACGCGGTCTCAAGGGCCTGGGCATAAGCCTGACCGAAGAACAGATATATGCCGCCCAGCACCAGCAGGGTGTTTGTAAGCGAGCCCGCGGCGCCGCCCACGGCACACGCCAGTATGTTTTTCCACCTGGACGGCTTGGCGTCCGGATGCTTTGCCCTGTTCCGCTCAACGCAGGCGTTTATGCCGCGATATACAAGCCCGGCTACGGTGCCGGTGAGCACTCTGGGCACGATGCAGATAACCAGACTCCAGAAGTTGCCCTGCAGTTCACCGGAGCCTGCAAAGGGCGAAAACACAAATGCGGTTACCGGGTTCGGCGGCATAAAAGTCCAGACTATCAGGCTGAATATACCTGCAACAAGTCCCATTAAAGACCCCACGCCGGTGCCAAGCAGAATTGCGGATATAACCACCGGTATCATGGCCAGTGTCATTACGATGGGTCCTATTGCGGGCAGCGAGCCCAGGGGTGTAAAGCAGAATATGGCTTCGATGGCGACAAGCAGCGCCATCTGCACCAGAAACAGCGTCCTTTGACGCCGCTGCTGCGCCGTAAGCACGCGCGGCTGTTTGGGGCGCTGATAGCGCTTCTGCCGCTCTTCCTGCGTCTGCACGGACGCATCGGTCTGACCCTGCAGTACGGTCTGCTGTTCCTGCTTTTCAGTCAGGTTTGTTTGGTTGTTGTTTTCCATAATGTCCTCCATTTAGGCTCACTCAGGATGCCGTATATCGGTTAAATTTCGCCATTCCGACGGGCGCTTGGGCGTCCTGCCGAAAATGTCCGCATGAGTCGGACTTTTCCGGACTGGCGATTTGTATATTATACCCCCAATTCCAAAATAGCGCAACAAAAAATAAAAAGCCGCTTTTTTGCGGCAAAAAAGGGCGCATTTCCGTTTGCGGACGGAAAACCCGCCGCGCAAAACCGCGGCGGATTTCTGTTATTTCAGTGTTTTTACGGTATCCGAAAGAACCCGGTACAATTGCTCCTTGCTTTCAAGGGGATATTCAATGTCTTCGTCAGGTTCGTCCGTATCGAAGGACAGGCTGAAATCCTCCTGATAAATCTGCAGATCCATGTAGTATTCCTTATACCGGCCCTGTATTCCGATACACTTCATACTGTCAAGCCAGTCTATGTATATGCTTATGTTTGAAATTCCCGCAGACGACAGATCCTCTTTTATTGTTCCGTCCAGATAATCCGTAAGCAGCAGATCGAATGCGCTTTTTTCACCCTCCGCTTTTTGCGCTAAGTGCCTGCGTATTTTTGTTTTCTTGGTTGCAAACATTGTTTTCTCCTACTTATTATGTCAGGCATTTTTGCAAATGTTCCTGTTTGCTTGCACCGCGCCGCAATAATACCGGCGAGCGCCCGGGAATGCCGCCGGAGCAGATCATTTCCACTGATATTTTGCGTCCTGCGCAAGCCCGGAAGGTATCATGCTCATGTCCACAGCCTGTCCGATATCGTTTATTGATGCGTCCACTTTGATGCTCAGCACGCTTATTATCTTGGTCTGCAGCATAAGCGAGCTAAGATATCCGCTGCCGTCCGGCCTTACCCAAAGGGAAATATCGGAAAAATTATCGTCGTTTGCAATGTATGCTCCGTCCAGCAGCACATAGTATTCCGTGCCGTCCGACTGATAATCCTTCAGGGCCTTTTCTATCCTGAAGCTATCCTGCTCTCCGCGGCTGTTTTCCGTTACCGAGTCGCTTATGGTTTTCTTTATGCTGTCCGTCAGATTGAATATGTGTGCAATATAACCTATCGGATCAGCGGAAAAATCCTCGGAGCGGAATTTAACATAATCGGTTTTATCCTTGCTGAATATGGTAAGCCGCTTCATAAACCGTTTAACATACACAACATCGTCCTCAAGGTACATTTCGGTAACGGTTTTATTATTGGTAACTCCCAGGATATACGGTATGTCAAACTTAAGATATCCCCTGACGCTGTCATTGCTGTCCACCGTAAAGCGCATCTCAAACGGTATATCGGCGTTAAACAGCCCAAGCATGACGGCTTTGAGCTTGCCGCTTAATTTATACTGTCTCAGCTCCGCAGTCCTGGCAAACTCGTTTATCAGCTTGTTAAGGCTGTCCATCTGCATATATTCTCCGTCCGGAGCCTGCACTTCGCAGTCCGGGTATTGCAGCTCAATATTCACAAAGGCCTGGCCGACGCCGGAAACCGGCAGCCGCTCCACCGAAAGCCCGGTTATATAGCCACCGTCAAATGTTGCCCTAACCGCAATATCATCGGCTCCTTCCTGTCCGAGCAAGTCTCCCGCAAGCACCGCGCCCAGCTCTCCGTCCGCTGCGCTCAGGCTCTTTATTCCGCTTATAAGCTCGGGCAGCTCCGGCAGCTCTATGCCGTTTACAAACGATAGATCAGGCAGGCGCGGCTTGAGTATGGACAGATCTATCCTGTCCTGCGGAGCGACATCCAGCATCTCATCCAGCAGCGGAATGTCTATGCCCATAAGCTCCTTGAGTGCGGCCAGTATGGGCATCAGCTTTTCCTTGCTGATGGTCAGCTTCAT
>JAQXIQ010000018.1 GCA_029007865.1 Bacillota bacterium | reverse complement strand
GAGATGGACAGGCAGGGCTTTGATATCCCCTTTGAGGTCTTTATGGGCTTTAACGGCGATAAGGCGCCGGATATTGACCTGAATTTTTCCGGAGTTTATCAGCCTGTTATTCATAAATACATCGAGGAGCTGTTCGGGCATGACAATGTGTTCCGGGCGGGAACCATTGCCGGCGTTGCGGACAAAACTGCCATAGGATATGTGCTAAAATACTGCCAGGAGCGCGGAATAACCGTAAGCAGTGCGGAAAAACAGCGTCTGGCGGCCGGAATTATCGATGTAAAGCGTACTACCGGACAGCACCCTGCCGGCATGGTGGTGCTGCCCAAGGAATACACCATATATGAGTTTACTCCCATACAGTATCCGTCCAATGACGCGACAAAGGGGGTTATAACCACTCATTTTGACTTTAACTCGCTGCACGATACGCTGTTAAAGCTGGATATTCTGGGACACGATGACCCTACGACCATCAGGATGCTGGAAAAGCTGACCGGGGTAAACGCACGCGAGATACCGCTGGACGACCCGAAGGTTATGTCCCTGTTTTTGTCCACCGAGGCGCTGGGGGTTTCGCCCGAGGAGCTGGGGACTCCGGTGGGTACCTTCGGGATACCGGAATTCGGCACAAAATTCGTGCGCAAAATGCTGGTGGAAACAAAGCCGGTAAGCTTTGCTGACCTTGTAAGAATATCGGGGCTCAGCCACGGCACGGATGTGTGGACCAATAATGCGCAGGACCTTGTCAATAACGGAGTGGCAAAGCTGCCCGAGCTTATCTGCACCCGTGAGGATATAATGAATAAGCTCATTTACAAGGGGGCGCCGGAGTCCATTGCATTCAAGACCATGGAGACGGTGCGCAAGGGCAAGAAGATGACCCCGGAGATGGAGCAGGTGATGGTGGATGTGGATATGCCGCAGTGGTTTATCGATTCCTGCCATAAGATAAAATATATGTTCCCTAAAGCCCACGCGGCGGCTTATGTTACCATGGCGCTGAGAATAGCTTATTTCAAGGTTTATTATCCGCAGGCGTATTACATAGCTTACTTTACCGTGCGCGCCGACGATTTTGATATTTCGCTTTTGCAGGGCGGAGTGGAAAGCATAAGGGCGCAGATAAAAGAGCTTTCCGATAAAACCGATCTTAACGCGAGGGAAAAGGGTATACTTACAATGCTGGAGCTGGCGCTGGAGATGAAGCTCAGGGGGCTGGATTTTGCAAATATTGATATTTACAAGTCCGAAGCGACGGATTTTATTCCGGAGCAGGATAATATCATCAGGCCGCCGTTAAACGCCATCGCGGGGCTGGGCGACGCAGCCGCACAGAGCATTGTGGAGGCACGGAAGGACGGCGAGTTTTCCTCGCAGAGTGACCTGCTGCAGAGAACCAAGATATCAAAATCGGTGCTGGATACACTGGCGAATTACGGTTGTCTGCGCGGATTGCCGGAAAGTGAACAATATTTGCTGTTTGAACTTGATTAAATAAAAACATTGTGTTATAATAACCGCGGTTTAGCAGATGTTTCCGGAGTGGGCTTGACAAAATCCCACTCTTATTTTTTGGTGGTGGTAATAAATGGAAATAAAAGAGCGGGCACTCGCCTGCGCGGGCGGGATCATAGAAGAGCTGGGATATGAAACGGTGGATGTGGAGTATGCAAGAGAGGACGGTCTGATGTGTCTTACCTTTTATATCTATAAAGAGGAGGGCGTGTCGCTTTCCGACTGCGAGGCCGTTTCCCAGGCCATTGAGGACGCCGTGGAGCAGGCCGATGTGACGCAGGGGCAGCAGTATTGCCTTTGCGTTTCCTCCCCGGGCGAGCGGGAGCTGAAAACGCCCAGGGACTTTGAACGGAATATCGGCCGCGAGGTGACTGTGGAAATCAAAAAAGCAGTCAGCGGGAAAAAGAAAAAGTTCAGGGGCGTACTTACGGCTTATGACGGGGATAAAGTTATTATAAGCGACGGCAAGTGCGAAACCGAATTTAACACGGACAACATAAAAGCAGTAAAGCCTTATATCGGATTTTGAGAATTGGAGGGACAAAAAATGAACATGAATTTAATCGAAGCACTGGAGGCTCTGGAAAAGGAAAAGGGGATCAGCGCCGACGTGCTTATCGAGTCCATTGAGCTGGCTATGGTATCGGCATACAAAAAGGCCAAGGGCTATGACGGCGAAATAATTGCGCGCATGGACCGGGAAACGGGAGACGTGCAGATATTTATCGTTAAGACAGTGGTGGAGAGGCTTAACAACCTGGATGCGGAGCTGTCGCTGGAGGAGGCGCAGGAGCTTGACCCCAGGTATCAGATAGGCGACCGTATAGAATTTGAGGACACGCCCAAGGATTTCGGACGCATCGGCGCACAGACCGCCCGTCAGGTGATCACCCAGAGGCTGCGCGAGGCGGAAAAGGGGCAGCTGTACAGCGAGTACGCCGACAAGCAGAACGAGCTGCTCACCGCGTTTGTGCACAGAATAGAGAACGATTTTGTATATGTAGAGCTGGGCAGAACCGAAGGCGTACTGCCGCCCAAGGAGCAGATACCCGGTGAAAAGTACGAGCTTAACGACAGGATAAAGGTATATGTCGTGGATGTCAGAAAGTCCCTCAAGGGGCCGCAGGTGACGGTATCGCGCTCTCATCCCCAGCTTATCAAGCGTTTGTTTGAGCTGGAGGTGCCCGAGATACAGGAGGGTATAGTGCAGATAAAGTCCATCGCGCGCGAGGCGGGCTCCAGGGCTAAAATAGCGGTTTATGCGGCAGACCCGGATGTGGATCCGTTGGGCGCCTGCGTAGGCCCCAAGGGGATCCGTGTTTCCCATATAGTGGATGAGCTTTGCGACGAAAAGATAGATATAGTTAAATGGAGCAGTGACCCGGCTGAGTTTATCGCCAATGCGCTCAGCCCGGCAAAGGTGCTTATGGTCAGCGCCGACGAAGCGGAGAAATCCGCCAAGGTGGTTGTTCCGGACAGTCAGCTTTCACTGGCTATCGGCAAGGAGGGGCAGAATGCCCGTCTGACGGCACGCCTCACCGGCTGGAAGATAGATATAAAATGCCAGAGCCAGGTGGAAGGCTTGGGAGACGGAGGTTCGGAGCTTGAAGGTTAAAAAGATACCCATGCGTATGTGCGTGGGCTGCCGTCAGATGCTGCCGAAAAAATCCATGATACGCATTGTCAGGCAGCAGGACGGCACTATACACCTGGACACTACCGGCAAAGCTGCCGGCAGAGGAGCATATATTTGCAGGGGAGAGCAATGCCTTAACGCCTGTATGAAGGCCAATGCTCTGAGTAAGGCTTTTGAGACCAAAGTGGATCAGGAGCTTTACGAGGCTCTGCGGGAGGAAATGAAAAAGCTTGATCAGACTGAGTAAACGGGCATATTCCCTTTTGGGGCTTGCGTGCAATGCCGGCAAGGCGGTTTCGGGATATACCGCGGTTTCCGATATGCTGTCAAAGGGCAGGGCTGTGCTGCTGCTGTTTGCGGCGGATACTGCGGAAAACACCGTAAAAAAGTATGTATTGCAGGCCGAGAGAGAAAATATAGGGTATTATACAGTGGACGATCCGGACTTATGCGCATGTGTCGGGCATCCGGAGAGAAAGGTTCTGGCACTTAACGATATCGGATTCTCACGCGAGATAATCAAAGAAATTAACACATTAAATGTGGGGGTAATTAGCAGTAATGAGTAAAAAGCAACCTATCGTGGCAGAAGTCCAGGAAACCGGAAATTCACTCCTGTCCAAATTAAGCGATATCCGCAGCAGCGTTCTGGATATGCAGGGCTCCCTCAAAAGCAAGGAGGATGAGCTCCGGCAGAAGCTGGCCCAGCAGAAGCGGGAGCTGGATGAGCAGCGTCGTCTGGAGGCAGCAAGGCTTATAGAGCTGGCGCATGAGGAAAAGGCAAACAAGCAGAAAGAACTGCAGGAAGCGCAGGAGACCGCCGGCACAGGCGTTTCGGATCGGAAGTCCGTAGATGCCGCGGGCGAGACGTCTTCGGCGCCTGCCGCAGCCGAGAGTGACGCGGGAAATCCGTCACAAACGAAAAACGGCGGAAGCTCGGCCCAGGAGAGCGGGCAGAGATCCCGGGAAAATGCCCGCGGGGATAAGCCGGCGGCACAGCCGGCGGCCGGCGCTCCCCGTCAGGGCGTGCAGCGCGGCGACCGCGCGCAAGGCGGTCAGGGCGGTTACCAGCGCGGCGACCGCGCGCAAGGCGGCCAGGGCGGTTACCAGCGCGGAG
>JAQXIQ010000017.1 GCA_029007865.1 Bacillota bacterium | reverse complement strand
GCTGCGGACGCTAAAGGAATGCGACTGCATAGCCTGTGAGGATACCAGGCACACCGCGGTGCTGCTGCAGCATTTCGATATCCGCAAGCCGTTGGTGTCATATCACAAGTTTAACGAAGAGGCACAGGCCGCGGTGTTGGTACAGCGCGCGCTTATGGGGCAGAGCATAGCGGTGGTGAGCGACGCAGGCATGCCGGGCATAAGCGATCCCGGCTTTACGCTGGTATGCGCGGCGCGTAAGGCAGGCGTGCCTGTTACGGTGCTTCCCGGCGCCAATGCGGCGGTATGCGCCCTGGTGCTTTCCGGGCTGCCGTGCGCACGGTTTGTATTCGAGGGCTTTTTGCCCGCTGAGGGCAAGGCGCGCCGGGAGCGCATCAAACATGTTATGAGCCTCCGGGATACGGCGGTGCTGTATGAGGCGCCGCACCGTCTGGCACGCACGCTGGACGAGCTTGCCGCCGTTGATCCTTACAGGGAGGTGGCGGTGTGCAGAGAGCTGTCCAAGCTGCATGAGGAATGCTGCGTTATTAAACTGGGAGAAAGTCGGGAGTTTCTGCAGCAGCATCCGCCCAGAGGCGAGTATGTACTGGTCATAAGAGGGGCGGAGCCCAAGGGGCCGCAGGGCAGCCTTGAGGAGCAGCTTGCCGGCCTGCTTGCGCAGGGGGTGCCGCGCAAGGAAGCGGTAAAAACGGTAGCAAAGGCCAACGGAGTGAGCAAAAACGAGGTATATATGCTCACCGTCAATGCCGAAAGCTCCGGTCGGGAAGGACGGTAGCGTCTGATGCGCAAAGCTGCCGGTGCAGAATGTATTGTTCGGCGTATGCCGCAGTAAATGCGCATGCGCGGTGCGGCTGCCGTGCTGTAAACAAGCGCGGCAGTTTTGATTTTTGCGTTTTATCTTTTTAACCGTTAAAGATTTGTTTACAATTTGCGGGCTTTGTAGTAAAATAAAAGCGAAAAATGTTTTATTTGCGGGAGGAAGCTTATGCCGGATAATTCTGATCTGCTTCGTACCATTCCGGTGGGGAGCCTTGGCATGATCGCCATGCACGGCTGTGAGGAGCTTGGCAAGAAAATTGACTATTATCTGAGCTCATGGCGTGCAGAGAGAGAGAGTGAGCATACTCAAAATATTGCTTTCGGAGGATATGTCCGCGACTCGTATCTGATCAACGCAGTGTGCCCCAGGTTCGGCACCGGAGAGGCAAAGGGCACGATCCGTCAGTCTGTCAGAGGCTACGATCTGTTTTTGATATCCGATGTATTCAATCAGGGCTGCACATACAAGATGTACGGTAAGGAAATACCCATGAGCCCTGACGACCATTATCAGGACCTTAAAAGAATAATTGCCGCGGTAGGCGGCAAGGCAAGGCGCATCACGGTTATAATGCCCATGCTTTACGAGGGCAGGCAGCATAAGCGCTCCAGCCGCGAATCCCTGGATTGCGCGCTTGCGCTGCAGGAGCTTACCGGCATGGGCGTGGAAAACATCATTACCTTTGATGCGCATGACGCCAGGGTTCAGAACGCCATACCGCTCAGCGGCTTTGAAAACGTTCAGCCTACCTATCAGATGATAAAGACCATGCTCCGCACCATACCTGACCTGAAGATCGACCGGGATCACATGACCATCATTTCACCTGACGAGGGCGGCATGGGGCGCTGCATTTATTATTCCTCGGTGCTGGAGCTGGATTTGGGAATGTTCTATACGCGCCGCGACTATTCCGTAATAATCAACGGCCGCAACCCCATAATAGCGCATCAGTATCTGGGAGACAATGTCGAGGGCAAGGATGTTATCATTGTGGACGACATGATATCTTCCGGAGATTCCGTGCTGGATATCGCCACAAAGCTCAAGGCCATGAAGGCGCGCCGCATATTTATATGCGCATCGTTCGGCTTGTTTGTTGAGGGCTTTGACAACTTTGACAAGGCGTATGCGGACGGCAGGATAGACAAGCTGTTTACCACAAACCTTACCTATCGCCGCCCCGAGCTGCTGGAGCGCCCGTGGTATCAGGAGGTGGATATGAGCAAATATATAGCCTATATCATAGATACTCTGAACCACGACTGCTCCGTAAGCGAGCTGCTCAACCCCGCGCAGAAGATACACGACCTGCTTGTCCGCACCGGGCAGCGCTGAGTGCGTTTTCTTACGGAACATTAGCTCCAAAAAGCAGCGTTTACCCCAAAAAACATCCCCTCCGCCCGGAGAGAGCTTAACTGCTTACCCTTGGGCGGAGGGGATTTGTTTATGCCTTTTTTGTCATGCCGCAGGAAACGGCTTCATCGATATTATTCGCAGGCAGATGAGGGTTTGGGCTGCAGAGGGTTCCCGTTTGCATCGGTGCGGGAGTAGCTGCCATCGGCATTTTTGCTTTCAAATATTGCAATTCCGTTCAAAAGCACCAGCCTGCGGTTGCCCCGGTCATCCATGTTGTAAACAACGGTGTCCATGCCGCTGCCGTCCCTCTGCATATCGGGCGCGCCTGCTATCTCGTTGTAAAGAGCAATTTTTTGCTGGACGCTCAGGCCGCGGGCCTCTATGCTCTCCGCGTCCGCGCCAGTTACCCGCCGATGCCCTTTTTCTATCTGACCGATTATTTCAAGGGCGGCTCTTTTATATACTATACCGTCGTCATTTGCCAGTTTTGCAAGCTCTGCTTTTTGCTCCGCACTTGCTTTGGAAATGCAGTCCTGATAAAAGCTTGCGCTGCCCGGGTCAACCGGTTTTTCAACTGCGGTGCTTATCCCCCATGCCGCTGCCGTCAACGCCAGAACCGTCGCCGCGACAATGATAAGTTTCTTTTTCATACGAATTCATCTCCTTTTTAATTACTTATTTTTTTATACGGTACTTGACCTAATAAATGTAGCTTATAAACAATCAGATCTTATAGCATATAAAATTGTAGTCTTTTACTGCACAGCCGTGAATAATTTCTTTTTCATCGTGATAGTCCTCCTCATTTATTATGTGTTCTTTTGTGCTGTAGCCGATTGCGCAATTACGGTTTTATCTTTAATCCCCCCTTTTAATATTTATATTTATTAAGTTGAGATCCCCCTTTCTTTAAACAGTATTCTGCAAATAATAATCTTGACTTCTCTGCAAACGGTTTTTACTCCATATCGAACCTTCAGACTATTTCTATAGTCTATACTATCATAATAGTCTAGTGATGTCAAGAGGTTTTATGTAAATGCCTGATAGTATTTTTCGTGCCCGAATTATCTTCGGGTGCAGATAATGCCGGCGACTGCATTTTTCGCCGGCTTTTAATGAAACCGAAGGAGAAATAAGGTGCTATTAACCAAATATATCTGCTTATTTTTTGGTTAACAGCTAAAGGGGAACCGGTGACACAAAAGTATAGCGGAACATGGCATTTTGATATCACAGTCCATTTATTGACACTTGATTAAGGTCGCCGCTAAGGTTAATATCTTGACATTTAGCGTTCCGCACTATATAATATAGAGTCGGCGGCACAGGGACATTTGCCCGGTGCCGAATAACCTGCAGTTTAACGCGCCAAGCGTGCGTTTTACAACATATTCTTTTTTAGGAGGTCATATTAAATGGCTAAGAAAATGACCATTGACGGCAATACCGCGGCAAGCCATGTGGCTTATGCGTTCAGCGATGTAGCCGCCATTTATCCCATCACTCCCTCTTCGCCCATGGCAGAGGTGGGCGACGAATGGGCTGCTTATGGGCGCAAAAACCTGTTCGGGCAGACCATGCGGATAGCGGAAATGCAGTCCGAGGCGGGCGCGGCGGGCGCCGTGCACGGTTCTCTGGCCGGAGGAGCGTTAACCTCGACATTTACCGCCAGCCAGGGACTTTTACTGATGATACCCAACATGTATAAGATCTCCGGCGAGCTCCTGCCCTGCGTTTTCCATGTCAGCGCACGCGCTCTGGCCGCTCACGCACTGTCCATCTTCGGAGACCATTCCGACGTTATGGCGTGCAGACAGACCGGCTTTGCAATGCTGGCAAGCGCATCGGTACAGGAGGTCATGGATCTGGCTCTGGTGTCTCATCTGTCCACGCTTAAGGCCAGCGTACCTTTCCTGCACTTCTTTGACGGCTTCCGCACCTCCCATGAGGTACAGAAGATCGAGGTCATCGACTATGACGAGATGGCGTCCCTTGTGGATTTCGAGGATGTAAAGCGCTTCCGCGAGCGTGCCCTCAACCCGGAGCATCCGCATCAGCAGGGCACCGCACAGAACCCGGATATCTACTTCCAGAACCGCGAGGCTGCCAATAAGTATTATAATGCCACTCCCGCCATCGTGCAGACCATGATGGACAAGGTTGCCAAGCTCACCGGACGGCAGTATCACCTGTTTGACTATGCCGGCGCCGCCGATGCCGACAAGGTAATCGTGTGCATGGGCTCCGGCTGCGATACCGTGGAGCAGACAATTAACTATCTCAACGCCAAGGGCGCAAAGCTGGGCCTTATCAAGGTTCGCCTGTACCGTCCCTTTGCGGTGGACAAGTTTACCCAGCTGCTTCCCGAAAGCTGCAAAACCGTTATCGTGCTTGACCGCACCAAGGAGCCGGGCAGCATAGGCGAGCCGCTGTATGCCGATGTGTGCGCCGCGCTTGCCGACAGCGGAAAGCAGGGCATAAGGGTGCTGGGCGGACGCTACGGTCTGGGCTCCAAGGAGTTCACTCCCAGCATGGTAAAGGCTATATATGACAATGCCGACGCGGCCTGCCCCATCAACCACTTTACGGTGGGCATCGACGATGACGTCACCGGTACATCCGTTAAGGTTACCGATTTTGTGGATCCCGCTCCGGAAGGCGTTGTGCAGTGCAAATTCTACGGCCTGGGTGCAGACGGCACCGTGGGCGCCAACAAAAACACCATCAAGATCATCGGCGACCATACCGATATGTATGCACAAGGCTATTTTGAGTACGACTCCAAGAAGTCCGGCGGCTTTACAATTTCGCATCTGCGTTTCGGCAAGACCCCGATACAGAGCCCGTATCTGATTGATTCGGCCGATTTCCTGGCCTGCCATAACCAGAGCTATGTTACCCGCTACAATGTGCTGGACAGCATCAAGGAGGGCGGCGTATTCCTGCTCAATTCCGAGTGGACCGCGGAGGAGATGGAGCGTCAGCTTCCCGCTCATATGAAGAACATCATGGCTCGCCGTCATGTTAAGTTCTATAATGTCAATGCCGTTAAGATCGCGCAGCAGATAGGTCTTGGCGGACGCATCAACATGATAATGATGGCAGCTTTCTTTAAGCTCTCCGGAGTTATTCCGTATGCCGATGCGGAAAAGTACATGAAGGAAGCCGTTAAAAAGTCCTACGGCAAGAAGGGCGACGCCGTTGTCAATATGAACAACGCCGCCATTGATAACGCTATAAGCGGCCTTGAGGAGATCAAATATCCCGCTTCCTGGGCGGACACCACCGAGGGCGCCGATATGATGCATGTACCTGGCACAAAGTATTTTGATACCGTGGTACATCCCATTATTGCACAGGAGGGCAATAAGCTGCCGGTTTCGGCCTTTGACCCCGCCGGTGTGGTTCCCACCGGCACCACCAAGTTTGAAAAGCGCGGCATAGCGGTCAAGCTGCCGCAGTGGAGCGTGGAAAAGTGCATACAGTGCAATCAGTGCTCGCTGGTTTGCCCGCACGCCTGCATCCGTCCCTTCCTGGTAAAGGACGGCACGGAGGTTCCGGAGACATTTGCAACAAAGAAAGCAGTGGGCAAGGAGCTTGCCGGATACAAATTCAAGGTTCAGCTCTCTCCGCTTGACTGTACCGGCTGCGGTAACTGCGCAGAGGTCTGCCCCGCCAAGGAAAAGGCTCTGACCATGGTTCCGGCTGCATCCATCTCGGATACCGAAAGCGCTAACTGGGAGTTTGCGCTCACTCTGCCCACACCCGATGTCAAGGTAAACAAGAGTACTGTTAAGGGCAGTCAGTTCCTGCAGCCGCTCTTTGAGTTCTCCGGCGCGTGCCCGGGCTGCGGCGAGACCCCGTATGTCAAGCTGGTGACGCAGCTCTTCGGAGACCGCATGATAGTTGCAAATGCCACGGGCTGTTCCTCCATATACGGCGGAAGCGCTCCCACCTGCCCGTATACCGTAAACGGCAAGGGACACGGACCCGCCTGGGCAAACTCCCTGTTTGAGGATAACGCCGAGTTTGGCTACGGCATCAATCTTGCCACTCAGCAGCGCCGCGCCAAGCTGGCCGACACCGTTGCTGCCCTTGAGGAGAAGTTTGCCTCCTTTGAGGAGGGTAAGGCTGCCTGCCGCGAATGGCTTGAGGGCATGAATGACGCCGACGCCAGCCGCGCTGCAGCGGAAAAGCTGATAGCTGCATGCGAAAAATGCGCAGGCTGCGGCTGCGATGCCGATGCTCTCAGCGCTGAGGTGCTGGCCAACAGGGATATGCTGGTCAAGAAGTCGATATGGATCTTCGGCGGCGACGGCTGGGCATACGATATCGGCTACGGCGGACTGGACCATGTGCTTGCCTGCGGCGAGGATGTGAACATTCTGGTGCTGGATACCGAGGTTTACTCCAATACCGGCGGACAGTCCTCCAAGGCTACTCCTACGGGCTCTGTGGCCAAGTTTGCCGCGGCAGGAAAACGCACCCGCAAAAAGGATCTGGGCATGATGGCCATGAGCTACGGATATGTGTATGTGGCGCAGGTTGCCATGGGCGCAAATCAGTCTCAGCTTATCAAGGCTATGACGGAGGCCGAGGCTTATCACGGACCGTCCCTGATCATTGCCTATGCTCCGTGCATCAACCACGGTATCAACATGGGTCTTGCCCAGGCTGAGATCAGGAAAGCGGTGGAGGCGGGCTATTGGCCGCTGTACCGCTATAATCCGCAGCTGGCTGACAACGGTCAGAATCCCTTTACGCTGGATTCCAAGGAGCCGACCGGAAGCTACCGCGAGTTCATCATGGGTGAGAACCGCTATGCCGCTCTGGCCAAGCTGTTCCCCGAAAAGGCCGACGAGCTCTTCAAGAAGGCCGAAAGCGATGCGGCAGCACGTCTTGCAAGCTATAAAAAGCTGGCAAACAATTAACACTTAAATAAACATCAAAAGACCGCTCTGAACAATGGTATGTATCCGCAGTTTTTGCAGATGTATACGGTGCAGGGCGGTCTTTTTATGCAGTATAATATTAGCTTTCCGGCTTTCCGGTACCTGTAAGCCGGTTACAGTACCTGTAAGCCGGTTTCCCGGTCAGAACTGTAAGCATAAGTCGCAGACTGCGCTTCCGGCAGGAATAATGCCGCAATAAGCATTTACCGTTGCGATGCAAAAGTCATAAAACGATCTCCATGCCGTCAAAGGCCACATCCAGACCCCGCTTTTGCGCCTGAGCGCGGAGGTCGCTGTGGGTGCGGAGCTGCTTGCCGCCCATATTGAGCCCGTTGTGGGAAAAATGGTTGCACACGCACAGAGTATCCGGCCCTGCGGTGCCCTGGGCTATGAGGTCGTCCTTGAGCCGGGCAACGCAGTCGATGCCCATGTGCCCGTAACCGGCATCGGGGACTGCAAGGCTCATGGTACAGTCAAAAGAGATAAAATCACAGTGCTTTCCCTTCAGATATTCCATCGTTTCGGGCAAAAAATACCCGGTATCATTGGCATACAGGATGCGCTTGCCGTCCTTTTCCAGCAGAAAAATGAATGCGGCCTGTTCGTATGCGTGGTTGGCGGGCAGCGCCGTAACGGTAAAGCCCTGGACAGGGAAAGGGCTGTATGGGTTTATAATGTGAAATTCGGTATGGTTTATGGGAGTTTCACGGCAGGCTTCGTCAAAGCGGTGTCGGGCTGCGGCGTTGCCGTAAATATGCAGAGTATATTCGCAGGAGGGCAGACAGAAGTAAGGATCGGAACGGAACATGAGCTCGTACATATCGCAGTGGTCGGCGTGGGCATGGGTAATGAGCACGCTGCGGATAAGGCGCGCATCCAGCAGGCCGTTCAGGCACTGCATATAGATGTCGGGCGGATAATCAATAAGCAGGGTTTCGTCTATTACCGCCCCGGAACGGGTGCGAACGTCTTTTCCGCCGTTTTGGCGTGCGTTTTGGCATACGGGACAATCACAGTATACGGAGGGAATTCCCTCTGCGGCGGCAGTGCCGAGATATCGGAATTTCATTTTGCAGCCTACCTTTCCGGCGCCTTGTCTGTGCGCCTTGCCGCTATACGGGCGGCAGCCGTGTTTTGACCTGCGTCACCGTGCCTGCCGACGGAACAGAATATGTAATATCGTGTGCAGGACGCCGGGACAGGCGAATTTGCCCGGGCTTGCCGGCTGCGCCGCGGAAACGGACTGCTGCGCGGCGCGGATTGCGGGGGCGGGATATATTTGCGCTTTGCATCGGAACGCGGACATCTTGCATGCGCTTTTTTAATATTATATTAGCGAACCCAAAGAAAATCAAGTGTAACAGTCTGCCCGGCTTATGCGGGTAAGCCCGGGTATGTATTCTGAGCCCGCACCGGACAAAAAAGCATCAAAAACCTTTTTTGATATTGATTTTAGTGCCGCGGAATGATATAATAGTACATGAAATCCGGCGGCATGGCCAAAAGTGCCGTTTTGCGCAAAAATATGGCGCTTTTGCTTAAAAATTCGTGCATTTCATGTCCGTTTATGATATAATTTCAAAGGCGTGCCGTCATGCGGTGCTTGCTTGCCGCAAGCCCCGGCATGCGTAAATAAACAGGTAATTTTATTTTTTATATGGGAGGAACGCAAATGTCACTATCCAAAGAGCAGAAGGAGCAAAAGCTCAGGGAACTGCAAAGCTTTATTGACCTTCACAAAAATGATAAGGGCCCGCTTATGCCCATCATGCAGAAGGCACAGGAGCTTTTCGGCTATCTTTCCCTGGAAACGCAGTCCGTTATCGCCGACGCGCTGGGAATATCGGTTAGCGAGGTATACGGAGTGGCCACCTTCTATGCACAGTTTTCGCTGGAGCCCAAGGGTGAGTATGTAATCGGTGTGTGCACCGGTACAGCCTGCTATGTTAAAGGCGCTGCTGCGGTGCTGGAGGAGGTTGAAAAGGAGCTCGGAGTTACCAAAGGGAAGACCACCAAGGACGGTGTGTTTACAATTCAGGACACCCGCTGCCTGGGCTGCTGCGGACTTGCACCGGTGATGATGATAAACGACGACGTTTACGGGCGTCTTGTTCCGTCCGACATACCGGGCATACTGGCTAAGTACAAGGCCTGAGTTATGAACGAGATATCCCTGCACATCCTGGATATACTGCAAAACAGTATTAAGGCCGGAGCTACCCTTATAAGCGTAAGCATTACCCTGGAGGGGACCATGCTCAGGGTGGTTATTACGGATAACGGCTGCGGTATGAGCAGCGAGTTTTTGCAGAAGGTGTGCGACCCGTTTGTAACCACAAGGACTACAAGACGCGTAGGCCTGGGACTGCCGCTTTTTAAGGCGGGAGCCGAGGGCTGCGGCGGGAGCTTTGAAATAACCTCGAAGCAGGGAGAGGGAACAACGGTTACCGCGGTTTTTGACACCGCAAATATTGACTGCCCGCCTCTTGGCGACATAAACGGCACAATGGTATCGCAGTTTATCTGCCATGAGGATGTCGATTTTATCTATACATATACTGCCGACGGCGGCAGAATGGAGTTTGACACCCGGGAGGTCAAGGCAGCCCTGGGCGGAATACCGCTTAGCAGCCCGGAAGTGGTTTCCTGGATGCGCGACAGCCTGCGGGATGAGCTTGCCGGCATAGGCGCGGACAGTAACTGACAAAGCGGCGATTACCATGCCGCGGGCTACGGCAGACAGGAAAAGAGCATAATCTTCTCAGCCGCTGCGAAGATCTATGCGCCTGTCGGAGTTAATTATTAAGCGGCAGAACGGAGAAAAATATGAAAAGCATAAAAGAGCTTGAGGAAATAAGACAGAGGACTCTTAACAGCATTAACATGCGCAAGGATAACAAAAATACCCGCATTGTAGTGGGCATGGCGACCTGCGGCATTGCCGCCGGCGCGCGTCCGGTGCTGCTTAAGTTTATGGATGAGATCTCTCAGAGAAAGCTGGAGGGAGTTACGGTATCCCAAACCGGCTGCATAGGCGTTTGCCGCCTGGAGCCCATTGTTGAGGTATATGCTCCGGACAGCGAAAAGGTCACGTATGTTAAGGTCAATCCCGATATGGTGGGCAGAATTATTACCGACCACATCGTAAACGGCAAAGTGGTAGAGGAGTACACCATAGGCTACCATGAATCCGGTGAGAACAAATAATAGGGAGGAAGTTTGAGAATGTATCGAGCGCATGTACTTGTCTGCGGCGGAACGGGCTGCACATCGTCAAATTCGCTTAAGATCATCGAGCGTTTTGAGCAGCTCATCGCACAGAACGGTCTGAATGAGGAGATCAAGGTAGTTCGCACCGGCTGCTTCGGTCTTTGCGAAAGAGGCCCGATAGTAATCGTATATCCGGAGGGCGCTTTCTATGCGCGTATCAAGCCCGAGGATGTTGACAGAATCGTATCTGAGCACCTTATCAAGGGACGCATAGTAAAAGACCTTATCTATCACGACAAAAAGGACGGGCAGGTGCATGAAACCTCCCTTAGCAATATAGGCTTTTATAAAAAGCAGCACCGTGTTGCGCTGCGCAACTGCGGCGTTATAGACCCGGAAAACATCGATGAATATATAGCCTTTGACGGCTACAAGGCATTAGCCAAGGCTCTTACCGAGATGACCCGCGAGGAGGTAATCGACACCATCAAGCGGAGCGGACTGCGCGGCCGCGGCGGCGCGGGCTTCAGCACCGGTATGAAGTGGGAGTTTGCATATAAGTCCCAGGCAGACAAAAAGTATGTTGCCTGTAACGGCGACGAGGGCGACCCGGGCGCATTTATGGACAGAAGCGTGCTGGAGGGCGATCCGCATGCGGTGCTGGAGGCAATGGCCATAGCCGGCTATGCCGTGGGCAGCGATCAGGGTTACATATATGTCCGTGCCGAATACCCCATTGCGGTTAAGAGGCTTCAGATAGCCATTGAACAGGCAAGAGCCTACGGACTGCTGGGCAAGAATATATTCGGTACCGATTTCAGCTTTGATATCGAGATACGCCTGGGCGCCGGAGCATTTGTCTGCGGCGAGGAGACCGCTTTGCTTACCAGCATCGAGGGCAAGCGCGGCGAGCCCAGACCCCGTCCTCCGTTCCCGGCAGTCAAGGGCGTTTTCGGCAAGCCTACCATGCTCAACAATGTTGAAACCTATGCCAATATTCCGCAGATAATACTCAAGGGCGCAGAATGGTTTGCTTCCATGGGTACCGAGAAGTCCAAGGGCACCAAGGTGTTTGCGCTGGGCGGAAAAATAGTCAATACCGGACTTGTTGAGGTGCCTATGGGTACTACGGTCCGCGAGATAGTATACGACATCGGCGGAGGCATTCCGGGCGGCAAGAAGTTCAAGGCGGCTCAGACCGGAGGCCCGTCCGGCGGCTGCATACCGGCAAGCCATCTGGACACACCGGTTGATTACGATTCACTCATGGCCATCGGTTCCATGATGGGTTCCGGAGGACTCATTGTAATGGACGAGGACAACTGCATGGTGGATATAGCCAAGTTCTTCCTGGAATTCACGGTGGATGAGTCCTGCGGTAAGTGCACTCCCTGCCGCGTGGGCACCCGCAGGATGCTGGAGATACTGGAGCGCATAACCGACGGCAGAGGCGAGGACGGCGACATTGAAAAGCTGGAGGAGCTGGCTACCACCATTAAGGCTACCGCGCTGTGCGGCCTCGGACAGACCGCGCCTAACCCCGTGCTCTCCACACTGCGCTATTTCCGTGACGAATACGAAGCTCACATATATGAAAAACGCTGTCCGGCAGGACACTGCAAGAAGCTTGCACGCATCACCATTGCGGCGGATAAGTGCAAGGGCTGCTCGCTGTGCTCCAAGGTATGCCCCGTGGGCGCCATCTCCGGTCAGGTCAAGTCGCCCTTCGTGATAGACCAGTCCAAGTGTATCAAGTGCGGCGCCTGCATAGAGAAGTGCCGTTTCGGCGCCATCGAGAAGAAATAATCGGTAAGGAGGATTATGACAGTGAATACAGTTAATTTGACCATTGACGGAGTTAAGGTTCAGGTGCCTTCCGATTATACGGTGCTGGAGGCTGCAAGAGCGGCTCATATAAATATCCCGACGCTTTGCTATCTGAAGGACATAAATCAGATAGGCGCCTGCCGTATGTGCCTTGTGGAGATCAAAAATGCACGCGCTTTGGCTGCTGCCTGCGTTATGCCGGTTTCCGAGGGCATGGAGGTTAAAACAAATACTCCTAAAATCAGAAACGCCAGAAAGCTTAACCTGGAGCTTCTTCTGAGCAACCATAACCGTGAATGCACCTCCTGCATAAGGAGCGGAAGCTGCGAGCTGCAGGCAATGTGCAACGAGATGGGGGTTACTAACGGCCGCTTTGACGGAGCCAAGACCCCCAGCACCGTGGATGACATCGGCCCGTCCATAGTGCGCGACAACTCCAAATGCATACTGTGCCGCCGCTGCGTTGCGGTGTGCAATAAAGTGCAGAATGTCGGCGCAATCGGAGTTGCCAACCGCGGCTTTACAACGGCTGTAGGCTGCGTGTTCAATAAGAGCCTTGCGGAATCCACCTGCATAAACTGCGGACAGTGCATAACCGCCTGCCCCACCGGAGCCCTGCACGAGAAGGAAAGCATAGACGATGTGTGGAACGCGCTGGGAGACCCGGACAAGTATGTTGTGGTACAGCCTGCTCCGGCGGTACGCGTAGGCATCGGCGAGGAATTCGGTCTGCCTATGGGCACCCGCTGCACCGGCAAGCTGGCCGCCGCGCTGCGCCGTCTGGGCTTTGACCGTGTATTTGATACCGATTTCGGTGCGGACCTTACAATCATGGAGGAAGGCACCGAACTGATAGAGCGCATGAACAACGGCGGCGTTATGCCCATGATAACCTCGTGCTCTCCGGGCTGGATCAAGTATTGCGAAACCTTCTATCCCGAGTTCATACCCAATCTGTCCTCCTGCAAATCCCCTCACGAGATGATGGGAGCCGTTATTAAGAGCTATTTTGCCCAGAAAAACGGCATAGACCCCAAGAATATCTATGTTGTGTCGGTTATGCCGTGCACGGCTAAGAAGTTTGAGTCCGGCAGGGAAGAGCTGGGACATGACAATATGCAGGACGTCGATGCGGTGCTTACGGTGCGCGAGCTTGCAAGGATGATAAAGACCGCGGGTATCGATTTTGCGGCTTTGCCCGATGAGGACTTTGATGAGGTTAACGGCCTCGGACAGTCCACCGGTGCAGGCGTAATCTTCGGAGCTACCGGCGGAGTTATGGAGGCTGCATTGCGTACCGTGTATGAGGTAGTGACCGGTAAGACGCTGGATAAGGTGGAGTTTACCGACTGCCGCGGCGTTGAGGGCATTAAAGAGGCGGTTGTGGATCTTAACGGCAAGGAAGTACGCGTGGCCATAGCACACGGTACAGGTAATGCTTCCAGGCTGCTTGACCGCATAAAGGCCGGTGAAGCTCAGTATGACTTTATCGAGGTTATGGGCTGCCCGGGCGGCTGTGTAACCGGCGGAGGACAGCCTATAGTGAACGCTTCAAGACTCAGCTATATCGATCCTAAAACCGTGCGCGCGCAGGGCCTTTACAGCGAGGACGAGGCAAAGACCATCCGCAAGAGCCATGAAAATCCCGCCATCAAGCAGGTATACGAGGAGTACTTTGAGAAGCCGGGAAGCCATAGGGCGCATGAGCTTCTGCACACTCACTATATCGCCAGGAAAAAGTATTGATAAAAACACAAGCCATATAAAACCTAACGGCCCACGGAAGAACTTCCGTGGGCCGTTTATGTGCGGATTTGTGCAGAGTGATACGGGTGTCAGCTTGCGCATTCCGGACTCCGGCGCGGACGGGGCTTGCGCTTTTGCGCTTCGCCCCTGTGCCGCCCACGCGGCGGCATGCTCCCTTTCGGTCGCTGCCCGCGCCGTAAACCGTCCGCGAGGCCGCACAGCAAAAAAGCTGCTGAGTGCGGTTTAGCCTATGAGTTATATGTCCGCCGCATCCGTAGATAAAATGCAGTCAAGGTAACGCATCGTAACGCTTCACGGTATAAAAAATGCGCCCGGGGGGCGCATGAAGTTTATTAACGAAAAGCCGTGGCTTTGTTGATTTTACGGCCGGAAACGCGGATTATATGCAGTATAATGCGTTAAACGGCTATTTGCATATATCGCCAACGCCGTTAAGAATATATTTGGGCCTGTACGGGAACTGTTTGGGGGTTTCCATGCTGCTGACGCCGGACAGTACCAGTACGGTATCGATTTCCGATTCGATGCCGGATATTATGTCGGTATCCATACGGTCACCCACAATGACGGCATCGCTGCTGCTGCAGCCCAAGAGGGATATGCCGGTGCGCATCATAAGAGGATTGGGCTTGCCCAGGTAATATGCGGTTTTGCCGGTAGCCAGCTCTATGGGTGCCACCAGTGCGCGGCAGGCAGGGATAATGCCGTTTTCGGAGGGCGCCGTCATATCCGGGTTAGTGGCTATAAGCTTGGCTCCGCTGTTAACGAATTTTACCGCTTTTAATATGGCATCATAGTTATAATTTCTGGTTTCGCCTATAACTACATAGTGGGGCTTTACATCGTCAATGGTTATATCGGCGTCATAAAGGGCGTTTATAAGCCCGGCGTCTCCGATAACGTAAGCTCTGGTGTGCGGAGATTGCTGCTTGAGGAACGCTGCTGTAGCAAGGGCGCTGGTGTAAAAGTGAGACTCGTCCACATCCAGATCCATGCGCTTTAACTTCTGGCGCAGTTCTCGGGGTGTTTTTTCCGAGGAATTGGTAAGGAAAAGGTACTGCTTGTTTTCCTTTTGCAGCCATTGAACAAAATCATGCACACCGTCCAGCAGACGGTTGCCGTGATAGATCACGCCGTCCATATCGCATATAAAGCCCTTTTTGGCCTTAAGGGCGGAAAAATCAGAAGTATCCATAAATTATATCCTTTCTCCGTACGCATGTGCGGACGGCTATGTGTCTGCGCACCGTATGCCCGGTTTTTATGCGGGTCCTGGGCATGGACACGTTTACTATTTTAATGCAGATATTTTAACGCAAAAAATGCAAAAACGCAATAGAATAAGCAATAACAGCGAAAAACTACCCTAATTCTATCAGCCCAAGGGAAGCTTTCCAACGCAAAATGCGCCGGACCGAGTCATCAACGAGGGAGACGGGGATTTCTCCGTTTTTTACTGCCTCAATAACAGCGGGAATCTGTTTTCTGTAATCAAAGCTGCATATAAGATTGTTCCCTGCCAGAACCGCTTTCACGGCTGCCTCTTCCGGACTGATGTATCCCGCAATTGCGCCCATGGACAGCTCGTCCGTAATAATCACGCCCTCAAACCCCAGAGTATTGCGCAGTATGTCGTGTACTGCCGGCGAGAGTGAGGCCGGATTGTCAGGGTCCATGCAGGAGACAATATTGTGGGACACCAAAACCGCTCCGCTGCCGGATTCTATGCCCGCGGAGAAAGGCAGAAAGTCGCTCTGCATGAAGGTTTCCATAGGACGGTTATCTGTAACAAGCCCCGAATGAGTGTCGCCGCAGCTGCCGTAGCCCGGAAAATGCTTAAGTACCGAGCCTATCTGCTGCTGCTCCATAACGCTCACGGTTTGACGGATATATTCCGCAGTTTCAACGGCGTTTTTACCCAAGGTGCGCTTAAAGATGTAATCCTCGGGATTTTCCGAGACATCGCAAACCGGAGCCATATTGACATTTATACCCAACGATTTAAGAAGACGGGATTTTTCTTCGGCGTCCTCCAGTACAAGCTGTATCCCGCCCGTACCGTATAGTTCCTGCGGGGACGCAAAAGGACTGCTGCGAAGAGCGGGATTTTTGCTTACCCGCACTACAGTGCCGCCCTCTTCATCCGTGGCTATCAGCATGGGAATGACTGATGCGTCCTGGTATGACTGTATCGCGGCGCGCACTTCATCGGCTGTTTTATCCGCAAAATCACGGGAAAAGAGCAGATATCCGCCGGGACGGTATTGCATTATATCACTTATCTGTTTTGAAGAGGGACAGCAGGCCAGAAACATCTGCCCGATTTTTTCTTCCGGTGTCATGCCTGACAAATACTGTTCCAAAGTAAGCGAGGGAGCCTGAGACAGACCGGCAGAAGGCGGTGCGGTGGGCTCCGGCGAGGGTTGCATGGTTGAAGGCGTAAATGATGTGTGTTCAACGGTCGGAGAGCCTGCCGGAGCATATGAAGAGGGGAACGTCGTGCAGCCTGAAGTGCCGGACACGGAGACCGTAGATGAGGGACTGTTGCTGTGTAGTGCGGTTGTCCAAGGGGTAATGATGGGCATCGAGCAGCCGCATTGTGCTGCGCAGAGCAGTAGAGAAAGCATAAAAGGTATTGTGCGTCTAAAGAAAGTTAACATGGTGTGCCTCGAAAAAGCTCTTATTATGTCAGGTATACTGCAATTTCATGCGTGAAGAGCGCAAACAGTAATGTAAAACCGTGCCGGCAAGCCTGCTAATCGGAACGGGACGCGGCAAGCCTGGAATAAGCCGTTGCTGCCGCTGTTTTATCGCTGCTATCGGAAAACAGAAGACGGTATGCACGGTCGTGGGCGAATTGACGGCGGTCACCTGCACCGGAGAGAATGGCAGCATAATAGCCGATATTCAAAGCGTGAGTAACTTCCTGACCGTAATTGCACAGCCTGTCTGACGCAATGCTTACGCATCCGTTTTTATTGCTCAGCAGCAGGCCGTTAACACCGTCCGGGAGCGGCTCTGTTACCATGGTAATGTGGTACTTCTGCGCTTCAGAAGCAATCTGTGGGAACAACATGATTATACTGCAAACCTCCTTTTGGTACCGGGTAATAATACTATACCAAAAGAAAACAGATTTTGCAACATAAAAATTACCAAATATTGTAAATTTTTATCAAAGGACTGTGAGCATGAACTAAGGATTATTTTTTATCCCGGCAGTACTTATCCGTAAGATATTCAACATAGCTGTCAAGCTCATGCTGGGCTTCGGGAGGCAGTCTGCCGGCGGAATACTGAACGGCAAGCAGTTGTCCGTAAGGGGAATCGCTTATACCTAAAAGATAATCCGTTGTAACCCCGAAGTATTCGGCAAGCTTTATAAGCATTTCCGTATCAGGACGGCGGGTACCGGTTTCATATTTTGAAAGTGTAGAGTGGCTCATATTGAATACCGTAGCCAGTTCCTTGAGCGAAAGTCCCCGTTGCTTGCGGCATTCTCTTAGTCGCTGCGGAAACATATCATCACCTCAAATCAAGAATAACATTATGAGGAAAAAATGTCAAATGATAAATGACGCTGCGTCACATTATCTTCCGGAATGTACGGGTTTTGATGCGCATGGGAACAGACTGCCCCGGGTGAAAACGGTGAAAATGTGCCGCGGTGCAGATAAGGGCGTTGCAGCAAGCAGGATTATAGTATAATCATACCGTGGCTGCAGTCCCTGATAAATCTGTACTGCATTGCGGCAGGAGGAAGTATGTCAAAGAAAATCGTTTTGTTTGTTGCGGTGCTTATGCTGCTGTTTTGCGCCTGTGCGCCGGCTTCCGATGCGGACGCGACGGTATCGCCGTCCGCGGAGATATATGTTCCGACAAAGCTGGAGGGCGAAAACGGCCTGTTTTCCTACGAGTTTACCGAACAGAATGCGGCGGAGCCGGGATATGCCGGCGGAGTGGTGACCGTAGAGTGCGAAGGAGAATACTCGCTTTTCTGGGCTGATGAAAACGGCGCGCTGGAGCTTTACGAGTGCATTACCCGGGCAGATGCGGCAAAGGATAGCAAATATGAGTTTGCGCAGAACGCCGCCGTTCCGCCCGAGGCCACCGGGCTTGTATTATACATAGGACAAAAGCAGGCAGACAGCATAATTCTGCCGGAGCAAAAGCGCATTGCTCAGGAGGCGGAAACCTCCTTTGCTTCGGTTTCCGATATCCACCTAAACTATACCGGCCTGGGCGCGGCCAAAAAGTGGAAGGATGCCCTTATCTGGTTCAGGGAGTTGGGGCTGCCGTATGTTATTTCCGCCGGTGATATCGGCGAAAACGGGTCGGAAAGCGAATGGCGCCTGTACTCTCAATGTATAAAAAAGAGCGGTTATACCGATGCCGATGTAAACGAAGCTATGGGCAACCATGATACGCCCAATCCCCAGAGATTTATAGAGGCTACGGCAGAGGGGATACGCACTGGAAGCGAACCGTATTACTATATTTTACGGCAGGGGGAAAACGGCGCGCGGGATAATCTGTTTATATTCATGGCTCCGGAGATAAGCAAGATATCCGCTACAAATCTGGAGGACAACTTTTCGCCCCAGCAGATGGACTGGGTGGAAGGGCTGGTGGAGCAATACAGCGGCAAGGCAAATATATTTATTGTACAGCATGCGGTTATGCGCAATTTCGGGCCGGGAGACCGCTATAACGGGAAATATGTTCAGCCTATGATGTTTGACAGCCGGTTTGAGCAGAATATACGGCTGCGCAAGCTGCTTACCCAGCATAAAGAGATAATAATGTTTAACGGACACACGCATCTTTCCTTCAGGGAGAATCTGAACTTTACCGACGAATACGCGCGTATAGTGCATAACGGTTCTGTCAGCCAGCCCAGATCCTATACAGCATCCGGCACCATAAGCTACGATTCCGAGGGCAGGACGACCGCGTCGTACGGCAGTGAAGGGTATATCGTCCGAGTGTACGGAAAAAGCATAGTTTTTCTTGGCGCCGATCTGAGCACGCATAAGATCATACCGGAAGTGTGCTTTATAACTCCGGTTATATAGCTTTGATTTGAAAGGAATACTAGTAAGGCGGGGCGCCCGGTCGGGCGCTCCGCTTTTGCAAACCGCGGTGAGACCGAAATGCAGGTATGGCTTTTAAGAAAGCCGTAAGCGGTTAAAGCTATGCGGCGGGCGCAGGCTTGTGCTTACGGTTTATTATCGTTAAGTTCAAAGGCATAGGGCAGCAGCTCTTTTACCGACGCCTGAATAATCCTGCCGTCGCGCCCTTTCATGAATACTACGGCTTCCGGAGCAAGCTCGGAAAGCATTTGCCGGCATATACCGCATGGGTAGGGCGTACTGCCGCTTGAGACCACGGCAACGGCGGATAAAGCGCGTGCTCCGGCGACCGTTGCCGCGCATAGGGCGGCGCGCTCAGCACACACCGTAGCACCGTATGATGCGCTCTCGACATTGCAGCCGGTGTATATATCGCCGTTTGCGCTCATTACGGCGGCACCGACGCTGTAACCGGAATACGGACAGTATGCGTTGTGCATTGCCGCCTGCGCCGCGTCAATCAGCTCTTGCAAGACCGTATCCATTCATGATCTCCTCCTCATGTCTGCGCATATCCGCCCTTTGCACCTCGTCCTCGTGGTCCCAGCCAAGGAGATGAAGCACGGAGTGTACGCACAGGTAGCAAGCCTCGCGTTCGGCGCTGTGGCCGTACTCCAGGGCCTGCTGAAACACCCGCTCCATATTGATTACAATATCGCCCAGCATAGTGTTTCCGGTATCCGGATTAGTTATGTCGCTGCGGTCGGTTGGCAGTATGCCCTCGGAGCCCCGTTCAAACTCCGATAGCGGAAAGGACAGCACGTCGGTTACCGAGTCCACGCCGCGGTATTCCCTGTTGAGACTGCGTATATTCTCCGCAGAGGTCAGGGTCAGACCTATTTCCAGAGCATCGGTACCCGTTATAATGCCGGCGGCATATTCGGCGGCGCCTATCATGCGCCGTATCATGTGTTCGTCGTTAAAATCGGTTTCATTTATCAGTTCGGTTTTCATTAGCTTCTTCTCTTTCCCTGTTGTCCTTAAGAGCCTGTTTAAGATCGGGATATTCGATACGCTGGTGGTGCACGCCGCTGAGCGACTGGGTGAATTCCGCCGCTATCTTATGCAGCTCCAGCATGGAAATGCTGCATTCGTCAAACTGCCCGTCTGCAATACGGTCGCTGATTATCTGGTCTATCTTTGCGCGCACGCTCTCCGGAGATTTATCCGGCAGCGACCTGACTGCGGCTTCTACGCTGTCCGCCAGCATTATTATTGCGGTTTCCTTGCTGTGGGGCTTGGGACCGGGATACATATAATCGGCGCGGTCCACATTGTCAAACTCCTCCAGTGCCTTGGCATAGAAATAGCTGATGACGGTGGTGCCGTGATGCTCCTGTATGATATCGCATATCTCCTTGGGAAGCTTATGCTTTACGGCCAGCTCGCAGCCCTCGGTCGGGTGCGCTTTTATAATTGCCGCGCTTTCCGAAGGCAGCAGCATGGAGTGAAAGCTTTTGAGCTTATCGTTCTGGTTTTCGGTATAGGCTTCCGGTGAGGCGAGCTTGCCGATATCGTGATAATACGCTCCCGCACGTGTAAGCATGGTGTTGGCGCCTATCGCCTGTGCTCCGCTCTCTGCAAGGTTGGCTACCACTATGCTGTGGTGATGCGTGCCCGGTGCTTCAATTGCCAGCCTGCGTAGCAGCGGCTGATTGGGGTTGGTTATCTCAAGCAGCTTTGTCGGTGTCAGAATATCAAATACGGCTTCCCATACCGGGAGAGTGCCAATGCACAGTACAGAGCTGATTACTCCGCCCAGCACCGGCCATAAGGAGTTTATGAAAACCGTTTTTATTTCGCTGGAGAGAACCAGACCTGTAAAAATACTGGCCAGCCCGCCCGTGAGCCCTACCGTAAGCCCGGCCAGCATTATGCGCATCCTGTGCATGGGCTTTTTGCAAAGGTATACCGCGGCGGTGCCCGCAATAAGGGATACCACCATGGTGCTTATGGTGCTGCTCTCCACCAGCTCCGACGACTGCGTAGCCAGCACGCCCAGTATTACGGAAAGGGCAAGATTGCTTACCAACGCCACCCGCGGTTTCAGCAGTACGGCGATCAGTATAGTGCTTATGGCTATCTGGGCAAGCCCGGGCTGATAGGGATAGACCAGAGAGGAATAAAGCACAGACAGCACAATCAGTATTGCCAGCATCAGCACTTTTTTAGGAGTCTGCACCATCTGAGGCTCATATACGGCTATATAAAAGGCCACGATGAGCAGTACCGTAAGGACAAGCAGGCCTGCGCCCAGGTACAGCTTGATATCGATATTGTTGTTGTCCAGCATCCCCAGCTGCTCCAGCATGGCTACCTGTGCCGCGGTTACCAGCTCGCCGCTTACCACAATGTTCTGACCTTTTTTATACAGATAGTCCGACTCGTCTACGGCGTTTTCCGCTTCCAGTCGGGCCGCTTCGGTAGCGGCCTCATCCGGGGCATAGTTTGCCACAAGCTCCTTTTCCAGTATGCGCCGCGCAATAAGCCGCAGTTCACCGCTTACGGCCGAGTATTCCGTGTTCATGGATGCTACAATGGCGCTGCGCTCGGATATAAGGGTTTCCTCGCTGAGGCCCATTATCATTACGGAGCTGATCTTTGTTTTGATAAAGGCGGCTATGCTTTCTATATCCTGAGGCGGTGTGTTGACTATAACAAGCATTTCGCTTTCCGAGCAGCTTACCGGCAGATTGCCTGTCAGCAGGTTAATATATGCGTCCTCAAACTGGTAATCGGTGCCCGGATGCTCTAACAGCCACTCGTTTTTCTTGTTGACAGCCTGCTTGCGGGCGTCCTCCACCTTGGAAAAATCGTCGGCAACCGCATTGATAACGTTTACCCGCGCCTCTTCGTCTATACGGTAAACGGTGCTGACCGAATCGCGCGCAACCTTCTTTGCGGCGTCCAGACTGACGGTGTCCATTATGTCCTTTGTGGCCACAATGGTGCTTTTGGATACCTCCCCGGCTTCAATGCTGTACTTTTGCGGCGTTACGGTGTCCAGCATTATAAAAAGCACCAGGCCAAAGCAGAGCAGCCCGTAAACGACGCACTTTATCTTGTTGCTGCGCTCTCTTTTAACGCGTATTCCGGCACTTTCCGTATCGTTGCGGCGCATTCCCGGTGTTTTCTGTGCCCGGGTCTCATTTTTATTTTTCATTTAATGTCAATGCCTGCTCCGAATGCTGTGCGGAGCGCTCCTTTCCGCAAAATATACTGTTTGCCGTTATGCCCGGCGGATCTGTCAAGCGCTGCCGGACGGTTGGGGAGAATGCTTTTTATCATAGCTTTCATAAGCCTTTATTATGCTCTGCACAAGCTCGTGGCGTACCACATCCTTGTGCGAAAAATGACATATACTTATATCCTTTATCCCCTCCAGGACGGTTACGGCGCGTTTAAGCCCGCTGACCTTTCCGGGAGGCAGATCTATCTGGGTCAGGTCTCCGGTTATAACCGCTTTTGAACCCTCTCCCAGACGGGTGAGAAACATCTTCATCTGCTCGTTTGTGGTGTTCTGTGCCTCGTCCAGGATAATATACGCGTCAGACAGAGTGCGGCCGCGCATATATGCAAGGGGCGCCACCTCGATTGCGCCGCGTTCCGCAAGCCGCGCATAAGCCTCCGGCCCCATCATTTCGTATATGGCGTCATAAAGAGGGCGGAGGTAGGGGTCCACCTTGTGCTGCAGGTCTCCGGGTAAAAAGCCCAGCTTTTCTCCTGCCTCCACGGCCGGACGGGTGAGTATAATACGGGAGACCTCCTTGTTTTTGAAGGCCATTACCGCCATAGCCATGGCCAGGTACGTCTTGCCCGTGCCTGCCGGGCCCACCCCGAAGACAACGGTGTTGTTTTTCATGGCGTTTACATACCGGCTTTGCCCCATGGTTTTTGCCCTTATCTGCTTGCCGCGGTAGGTGATGGCCACGATGTCGCTCATAATCTGGTCTATCAGCTCATCCCTGCCCTCGGCGGCAAGCTCTATGGCATAGCGTATGCGGGTCTTGTCTATCTTTTCGCGCTTGGCCAGCAGCATCATCAGACGCTTCAGCACGGTAAGCGCAATCTCGGCCTTGTCCTGGTCCCCCGTAATGCTTATGCTTCCGCCGCGCATGGCTATATGCACGCCTGTTTCGTCCTGTATTACTCCGATATTTTCGTCCCGCTGCCCGAATAGCTCGGGCAGTATGTCCGGATCGCTTATTTCCAGAAACAACTGCTTTTCTTCCATAGCTCTTCCTTACGGCATCGGTAATATCATATCAAAAAATGCCGTTATATGTTTTGGATTATCTTCTTATTCCCTGAAGCTGCTGTATTATGTTTATGTGCTGAGGGCATACCCTTTCGCACTGAGCGCAGCCTATGCAGTCCTTGGGCTGACCGTGACGCTCGCATGCCTTGTCGTACAGCGCCGCATAGTCGGCAAGAGGGGACAGCCGGCATTCGTTTACCGCGGCAAAAAGCGCCGGAATATTTATTCCCATGGGACAGCCGTCGGTACAGTAGCGGCATCCGGTACACGGCACCAGCATGCTTTGCAGGATTATATCCTTTGCACGGAAAAGCATGGACTTTTCCGCTTCGGAAAGCGGGACAAAGTTTTTCATATAGCTTATATTGTCCCTGAGCTGCTCCATATTGCTCATTCCGCTGAGCACCATGAATACTCCCTCAAGCGATGCCGCAAACCGTATGGCATAGCTGGCCGCAGACGCGTCCGGGTTCAGCTCCAGCTGCATTTGCCGCGCCTGCTGAGGTATCTGGGCAAGCGCTCCTCCGCGTACGGGCTCCATCACTATAACGGGCTTGCCGTGTCTGCGTGCGGTCTCATAGCAAAGGCGGGACTGTACGGATTCATTCTCCCAGTCCAGATAGTTTATCTGAAGCTGCACGAATTCTATCTCCGGGTGACGGGTGAGTATGCCGTCCAGCGCTTCTGCGGTGTCGTGCGTGGAAAGGCCGATGTGGCGTATTCTGCCCTCCTCTTTCATGCGCCGGACAAACTCAAAGCCGCCCTTCTGCTCGGTAAGGGCTATCTGCTCCCGGGTTATGTTATGTAAAAGATAAAAATCAAACCATTCTACGCCGGCACGCTCCAGCTGTGCGTTGAACACGGGCAGATAATCCTCGTGCGTTTTTATTATGGTAAGGGGCATTTTATCCGCAAGCAGAAACGCGTTCCTGTCGTATCTGTCGGACAGGGCCTTTTTCAGTGCGCCCTCGCTGCATACATTATGGTAGTAATATGCGGTGTCAAAATATTTGAAGCCTGCGGCAAGATATTCGTCCACCATTGCGTTTACCTGCTGTTGGTCGATTTCGCCGTTTTCGCCGCAGGGCAGACGCATGGCGCCGAAGCCCAGCAGAGGAATATCACCGAAAGAATGTGCACTATCCATTTTAATAATTCTCCTTTATCCGTATCCGCAGTCCGTCCCGGACTGCGGTAATAATTGTCCGCTGTCGGCATGACAGTCCGATCTTCCTATTAGGATATCACAAACGGGCAAAAAACACAATATATAAACGGAAATATAAACGCAAAAAAGACCCTTCCTGCGGGTAATCCGGGGCGCGGGAGTCAGGAGGGGCATTTGCCGCGCATACAGCAGGAAAGCCGCCCCGTTCAGCGCGGGGCGGCGTTGTGCGGAGCATGGATGGTCAGTTCATCAGCATTCTTTCAAAGTACGTGCGCATTTCATCCGGGAACATGCCTTTTGCTCCGGATACTATGGCTTTGCGCTGAGGCAGTGTCATGGCCAAAAAGCGTTCCCGGGCTCCGTCATGGGCAAGCAATTCCAGCAAAGCATCCGGAACCGGCAGACCGAAAATATCCTCGTTCACGGTGTCCACGTCCTTTCTCCGCGTTTTTAAGGCGCATACAATGGAGGCCTTGCCGTTAGTATTGACCAAAGAAAAGACGATTATCCCTGACCTGCCGCCGGAGCGGCGCTATTTGCCGCCGAAATTGCTGCGGGAAAGAATAACAAAAAACCGGCGCACACGCGTCGGGGGAGGCATTTGAAAAACTGCGTAATCATATAAGAGCGTCAAGCAGCCATACCGCTCCCAGAGCCGATACGGTTCCCAGCACAAGCACGGCGGCCCTGAGCAAAAGCAGAGCTTTTGACAGATTTTTGATGTTTGGATCCTTTGAGGATGAGGCCTTTACTGTCAGATACGCAAGTCCGACCACCGGAAACAGAGAGAAAAATACACACCAGAAGCATGAGCTGATTTTGACCGTTGTAATCTGGGACACGGCGACCGTCCTTTCCTTTAAGGGACAAGACCGCCACCGACCCTCATTCGACGCGCAGGAGCAGCTCCGCAAAAACATTTTTCTGGGCCGTTGATACGCGCAGCACCGTTTCGCCTTTGCCGGCGGCATATATGCACAGCCCGTCGTTCCTGGGCGAGACCGTAAGCACGGTATTGTCCTTTATGTAGCAGGAAAGCTGCATCAGCTGTTGGAAAGAGGCGGGAGCGCCGTCTATATATACGCTGACCGTGGCGCTTTGTCCGGGATGCAGGGTATCGGTATCGCATTTAAGAGTGACGGAGCTGCATTCCAGGGCGGAAAGCAGCATTTTCCCCGGCAGGCCGTCACTTAAGAGCCGTCGCTGCCAGCCGTTGCAGCATGCGGCATACAGTCTGCCGTCCTTTTGATATATTATGTCCCCGCCTGCTACAAAAAATTCATCTATATCCTCCAGCACCGTTTGCTCAAAGCCCGTAATCATGTCCCGGAGCACAACCTTGCCGGTGCCTCGGGGAGAATACAGTATCCCCTCATCGCAGGCCGCGATGCCGTCCGGCAGCAGCTCAAAGCTGCCGGGAAGCTGCCGGGGTGCAAAATCCTCTCCTTCATAGCAGAACAGGCCGCTGCTGGTTTCGGCATATACCGTTCCGTCTTTGACGGTATAAAGCGCCGCCTGCGTCGCAAACGGCTCATCGGCTCCCAAAGGCCACAGGTCAAAGCCGTAGCTTTCATTGCCGGCCACCGCTATAACATAATCGCCGCACAGAATAAAATCCTCTATGCCGTCATAGATGAGCTGTTCACTCTCGCCCTGAAGCGAGCAATACCACAGGGCGCCCGCGCACAGATAGTACAGCCCGTCGGAGCGGACGGACAGCTTGTCGGCCGTTAACGCAGACAGCCTCTGCGCTTCTCCGGAATTCGTGGCGCAGCGGTAAATGCCGGAGGTATTATCCAGATAATAGATATAACCGCCCATGACGTTCAGGCAGGCGTACTCCCCGGCCGGTACCAGCAGCTCCGCTTCTCCGCCGTCGGCAGGCTGTCTTTTTATGGAGCCATCCGGGTCGATATAATACAGATATTCATCCGTCAGCACAAAGCGCCCTCCCGCCGAGGCTTCGCAGCCCTCGTCGCCGAGAAAGATGTCGGGGTTATTTATGTCTGCCGTTGCCGAGGGCGACGGCTGAGGCTGAGGCTCGGAAGGTTCTGCCAAGGGAAAGACGCAGGCTGCAGCGGTCACGCAGAATATCAGTGCCGCTGCCGATATAAGCCGTATGTATTTTAATATGCCGCTCAAATCCCGTCCCTCTTTATTGCATGAATTTGATAAATTCCCGCCGTGCGGCGCTCAGAACATATCTTAACCTTATTATTTTATCATAACCGATCCGTAATTACAACACCGATTATACGGTATTAACGGTATCTGCCGTAATATTAGCAGATAAATATTACAAAAATATTTCGTTTTTTTGAAAACATATCGGCTTTTTGTAACAAACGGAGAAATACAGCGTAAAATTGAGCAAGAGCCTGTATTTTGAGGATATACGCCCGAAACCGGATTTGAAATGGCATTTTCAAATAATGTATAATATTTTCCGTTGCGCATTGAAACGCATTTTGAAGTGCGTGTAGAAGCGCATTTGCAAAGGGTTTTATCCGACAAAAAATGTGCCGTACGGCGCAAAAGAATAAAGAGCTGCCGCGCAAAAGCGCGGCAGGCAAGCATAGTGCATTGCAGGCATATAATAAATCCCGGACGGGCAGCATCGGCGGAGGCCGGCGCCGCTTCGGTTACATACGACGGAATGTTATATAGCATTTTTATGACTGCAGTGCCCGGAACGGAGACTGTGATATGAAAAAACTGATATGTGCGGTTCTTGCCGCACTTACGGTGTTTATCGCCGCAGGAGCTTCAGCGGCCGAAAGAGTGATGCTGCCCGGGGATAAAAACATCGAAATCGCCGCCGTGCAATCGGTTCTTAAGAGCCGGGGTCTGTATAGCGGTGAGTGCAGCGGTATATATGACCGGGAAACCCGCGCCGCGATTGCGGCTTTTGACCCGGAGAATGAGGATGGAGCCATAACGCTGGACACCCTTGCCGCGCTGGGGCTGTATTCCGGCAAAACCGCGTCAAAATCCGGAATCATTAAAAAAGATACTCCGATGCGGCTCAAGGCATCTTCCCGCGGGACGGTGCTTGCGGAGCTTGCGGCAGGCACCGAGGTGGCTGTCATAAGCTCAAAAAGCGGCTGGAGCCTGGTCCGTCTTACTCTGCTGGGAGCCGAGGGCTATGTTAAATCCTCCTGCATTACCACGCTGTCCGCAGATTATTCCACCGATATGACCGCGCCGGGGCGTTCCCTTGCCAGGGGGGAGGAGAGCAGCGATGTTGCCGCTCTGCAAAAGCGCCTGGCTCAGCTTGGCTATTACGAATGCGCGCCCAGCGGCAGCTACGGCAGCGTTACATACATGGCGGTACGGGCGTTTCAGATAAACAACAGCATTGAATGCACCGGAGTGGCCTGTATTGATACTCTGGAGGCGCTGTTCGGAGATTCTGCAGTTCCGGCAGCTTATTCTTCCGCCGACAGAAGCGAGGGGCCGTCGTTATATACCGAGGGCGAGCCTTTGCAGCAGCAGCTTGCCGTCTACAGTCAGCTTTTCCTGGGCAAGCCCTATGTCCTGGGAGCCGTTGGCCCCAAGGCTTATGACTGTTCCGGTTTTACCCGCGCCGTATTTGCACACTTCGGTTTTACGCTTCCGCGTACCGCTTATTATCAGGGGTACAGCAATACCGGTGAAAAAATTAAGAAAATCGCTCAGCTGGAGTGCGGAGATCTGGTATTTTTCAATACCAATCCCAACGATTCCGACCGCTGTGACCATGCCGGTATATATATCGGCGAGGGAATGTTTATTCATGCTTCAACGATGGAGGGCAAGATTATCGTTTCGGATATCAACAAATACTACTGGCGCGATATTTTTTCCTGGGGACGCCGCGTAATTGACTGAAACGGCATACTGCTAAACAGACTCAAAACGGAATAAAATGAGGGCCGCGAGAGAACCTGTCTTGTGCACGGTTTTCATCGCGGCCGTTTTGCTGCCTGTATGTATAAAGTGTTTTCACTCTGTGCAAATGTGTTATGTCACACCGATCCGGGGTATATTTCCACCTCACACCCTATATCCAGCAGGTACAGAGAGGAACGGGCGCACTCAAGATTGAAGCATTTGCGCAGCGCCTTGCGGTACAGCTCAAGCTGAGGAAGGTATTTTTGCCGCAGCTCCGATATGTTGTTGTGCACACGGTCGCTCTTGAAGTCAAGCAGCACCGCCTTTCCGTTTTCGACGTAAAAGCAGTCAATGATTCCCTGCACGATATAATGCTCGCCGTCCTGCTCCTCCAGCATGGTAAAGGGAGCCTCCCGTGTCGGGTGCGCCTCCGCCAGCTTTCTGCCAAGAGGTGAGTTGATAAGCCTGTCCAGCTTGCCAAGGTCAAGAAGCCCGGCGGTTTTTTCATCCAGAAGCCCGCCGTCAGTGAGCTTTTTGCAGGTCTGCGCCGCGCTTTGGCGGAAATCGGTATGTTCCAGCAGCAGATGATACGCACTGCCTATGCCGGCGGCGGATATGCCGTCGGAAAAATCCGGGGCGGCAAGCTCATAGCTTTTTTCGGCGTCGGAAGCGCTCTTTTTGCCGGGCAGCATGGCGGCGCGGCTGTATTTGTAGCTGAAGCGGAAGTCCTCCGCGGCCTGCCGTATCTCCTGCTGCGAGCAAGCCTCGCTCTTTTGCTCCGGACGGACATATTTTACCTCCCCTATGCCGGAAACGGGCAGCAGCTGCCATTCCCAGCGGCCCGAGGCCTCGCCCGGCTGAGGCAGAATATCCAGCTCCCGCGCAAGGGACGCGCCGTCCGGATGGTCAAGCAAAGGCGGCAGGATAAAATCAAAGCAGCGCTCGGCGTCAAAGCGCACGGCGTCCAGCCCGTAGTGCCCGGGCGTGTATATGCCGGTAAAAACAAGCCGGTTTACCGCGCGCGTGGCGGCGACATACAGGTTGCGAAGCTGCTCCGAACGCTCAAAGTAACGTTCCCTTCGGTCTGCTGCCTCGGTCAGACAGCGGCACAGCGGCGCATCCTGCTGCCCTGCCTTAAAGGTTATCCCCAAATCTCTGCTTATGCGTATTTTCTCCTTTGACGGGTTCTTGAACAGCTTATCGCCGCAGCCCGCCATGATAACGATGGGAAACTCCAGCCCCTTGCTTTTGTGGACGGTGAGCATATGCACCTTGTCGCCGGTTATCAGGGGGTCTCCGGGGAGTGCGCGCTTTCCGGTGGTGGAGCAAAGGTTTATGAAGCCGTGCAGGCTCATGCCTTCGCCGGAGCAGTATTTTTCCGCCAGTGCGGCAAGTGCGCGCAGGTTGTCGGTGCGTTCCCGGCCTCCGGGCAGAGCGGCACACCGGGCGAAGAACCCGGTGGAATCGTATATTTCCCACAGCAGCTTCCACACGGGGCGGCAGGAGCACAGGAATCTCAGGCGCTCAAGCTCGGTAAGGAAATCCGTCACCTTTGTGTTCCGGCTGTTAAGTATGCAGTCACAGAAGCTGCTTTTTATATCGGCGCTGCGGATGCTTATTATGTCGTCCAGGGTAAAGCCGTACAGCCGCATCGCGGAAAAGAGAGCAAAATCGTTGCGCCGGTTGTCCAGAAGCCGCAAAAGATCCAGCACGCAGGATACCTCATAGCTCTCAAGAGGCGAGCTTTCGCTTGAGGCGGAAAACGGGATGCCGGCACGCCGGAACTCTTCTGCAAAAACGGCGCTTTTTTTGTTGGCGTTTCGGTGCAGCACCACCATATCCCCAAAGCGCGTAGGGCGTGTGCCCCCGTTTTCCGCAATTGGGGAGCCCAGGAATTCCAGGCACAGCGCGGCGGCCTCTCTGGCTTCCGCGCGGTCCAGCTCATCCTGAAGGGCACCGGTATCGTTTTTAAGCAGCACCACGCGGGTGGGCAGCGCATACCTGTCGTCGGTCTGCCAGCAGGCGTCCTCCGGCGCGCGCAGTTCCTCGTCGGAATTGTAGTCCAGCTCAAAAAAATCCGAGCGCATATTTCGCCGGAAGATCAGGTTGATGCATTCCAGGATATTCTTATGGGAACGAAAGTTATTGTTGAGCCGCAGTACACAGCAGGGCGAGCCCTCCGGCGCATCGCGGTAATCGTTTGTTTTGGCCAGAAACATTCCGGGCTCGGCATTGCGGAAGCGGTATATGCTTTGCTTGATGTCTCCCACCATAAAGAGATTGCTCTCATCGGAGTTGGCCAGGCGTTCCGTCATGCAGCGCTGCAGGCGGTTGCTGTCCTGGTCCTCGTCGATAAAGATATACCGGTAATCGCCGCGAAGCTCCTCCAACACGGTTTCCTGTTCCGTCAGCTCCATGGCAAGGCGTTGTGCCAGGGTAAAGGTCAGCACATTGCGGCTGAGGCATTCATCGCGCAATTCCCCAGAATACATCCTGACGAGCCTGCCCAGGGCGCCCAGCACCCGGCCCGCGGTGTCCAGCTGCTCCCGGTCAAGCTCGGAGTAGGACTTGACCGTTTCGGATATTTTCAGCGTATTCTTAAGCAGCTCGCGCAATGCTTTAAGCTCGGTATGGAGGGGTTCCTCCTTTATGGTGGGCATTCTTGTGAATTCTATTTTCCTCAGGCTGTCTATGCTGCCGGCCGACATGATCTGCTCCAGCACAAGCCCGTCGCTTTTAACAAGGTCCAGAGCCTTTATGCGCTCCTTTTCCGCAGAGAGAAGCCCGGCAAGGCTTGCAAATCTCTGCAGTATGTCACGGGCCGCGCTGCAGCGCTTTTTAAGCAGCTCCAGATCACTGAGCACAAAATCGTCCACGCGCACATCCCCGCAAAGCTGCTCCAGCCGTTCCTCGGGGCGGGGATAAAGCTGACAGTGCCTGTATATGCTCAGCACCGCCTGCATCAGTTCGGCATCGTTTTTGCCGGAGGAAAACAGGTCGTACAGCAGCTCAAGGCCGTCAAACTCCCCGCGTTCCCATATCGCGGAGGCGTTTTCCAGCACGGAACACATAACGGAGTTTTCCAACTCCTCCTGTTCGTTTTCATCCAGCATCCGTGCGTCGGCGTGAATATCCAGCAAAAAGAAATATCTGCGCACCAGAGTGGTGCAGAAGGAGTCAAATGTCGATATCTGTGCGCAGGGCAGATCGCGTGCGGCACGGGCCAGGCGCGGGTCGCCGGGATGGGCTGCCAGAGCGGCGGAAAGCTCCTTTTCCAGCTTGGTGCGCATATTGGAAGCCGCGGCGCGGGTAAAGGTGAGTACCAGCAGCTGATCCAATGTGCAGTCGCCGTCTGTGAGCATCTTCATTATACGGCTTACCATAACGGTGGTTTTTCCGCTTCCGGCTGCAGCGCCCAGCATTACGGAGACGCCGCGTTTGTCTATTGCCGCCTGCTGCTGAGGTGAAAATTTCATTTTGCTATGTGCTTTGTACGGCCGGGCTGAGGCCGTCAAATACTCCTTCTTTGTAAATCTGCGCAAGACTGCGGGATATTATGTTCCGGTTTGTTTGCCGGCGCGGACTTAATCCTCGTCCTCTGTCTGCGATGTATCGGATAAGCGCACGGAGCATACCGCCGAGTGCGCGCAGTAGGCACAGGGACTGCTTGCTCCCTGCGTGATTACGCCGTCGGTATCTGTCCGGCCCTGCAGCATGTCCGCCGCAAGACGCGCCGCCGTGTCCTGGGCGCTGTCCAGCACGGCGCGGAATTCCGCCTGCGTCAGTGCATTTTTGTCCGGGGCGGGGGAATCCTCGCAGCTAAGTCCGCTGTAGCTTACGCCGGTGCCGAAGCAGTTCTGGTAATACATTGCCGCGCCCCGGGCGCCGGTAGCCTTTTCCATGGCAATCATGTACAGGGGCAGCTGCAGGGTAGTGCCTCTTTCTACGCTTTTCGCGGTTATGGAATGCTTGCTGGATTTATAGTCCACTATCCGCAGCGCTTGGCCGTCCGCGCTTTTGTCCACGCGGTCTATCTTTCCCTGCAGGCGCACTCTTCCGGCGCGGGTGTCCAGCTCTATCGCTGGGTATTTTCCGCGGCCGAAGCTTACCTCAAAGGCAAAGGGCTTAAATGTGTCAAGATCCTCCATTATACTGCGGCAGGCTGCGGTTACGCTCTTGTTCAGACGCGCACAAAGGAGCCGTGCCCTGGCGGTATGCAGCATAACCCCGTCGTGGGTGCTGCGGGCGGCTGCGTAAAGGTTTTTTTCCACAATGCCGCGCGCCAGCTCGGCATTCCGGCCTGCCGCGCCTGCCTGCATAAGCTCTGGGACGGAATGCTCCAGGGCTTCGTGCATAATATTGCCTATATCTATGGCGTTGCTCTGGTAATCGGTATCTTCGTTCATCCGCAGGCCCCCCGTAAGCAGGTTTTTAAGAGGACATTCCGCCTGCGTTTCCAGCCTGGACATGCTTATGGGTATGCTGCCGTAGAGAGCGCGGGCGTCGGTTACGCGGTCGGAAACGGGAGAGGTCACGGAGGCCAGCAGACCGGGCCGCAGCATTTCAAGAGCCTGCATTGCGGCACACTGGCTTGCGGTGAGCCGTTCCGAGGAGGCCAGTATTTCCAGCGCGCCCATGGGACAGGCCAGCATTTCCTGCTGCGTGTCTGCATCGCGCCTTTCTACCGGGACGGAGGCAAGCACACGCTCCAGCAGGCTGCCGGGCTGCTGCTGAGTCCGTCCCTTCTTTAACGCATAGCTCAGGTGCAGCACGGAGGGCGCCAGCAGCATGGAAAAAAGCAGAAAGGTATTGCGGACGGATGCGTCCTCGGTATCCGGGGAAAGTACCTTTTCGTTTCGGTTAATGCGGGAGAGCTCCTGCGGGCTGAGCAGACCCTCTCCGCTGTCCGATACGGGGAAATACGGGTCTGCCGCGCCTATGACATAAAGCTCCTTTATGCCGGAAAAACGGCTTCTGGCAGGGTCGCCCACGGTTATGCAGTCCACTGTGGAGGGGAGAACAAAGCAGCTTTGGCTTTCAAAGGCGCGTCCCAGCATGGAAATGAGCATATCCGGGTCGCAATCGGGACAGTCCTTAAGCAGCATGTCCAACTGCTCTAACTGTTGCGTAAGGTTGTCCCATACCTGCTTATACTCGTCGGCTTCGGCGAGCAGTCCGTTTTCAATGCAGCGGCTTATTAGCTTGTCCACACGCCCGGAAAGCCCGACGGCCTGTATAAAATCCCATACGGCGGTTATAAAGTCCCGTGCGCTTTTGCAGCCGCGCAGAGCTTTGCGCAGTACCCGAAGGGGCAGGAGCTCCCCGGAAATCCCGGCCAGAAATGCCCGGGTCTCCTCGCTGCCGCGGCTGCACTGCTCAATAAGCTCGTAATTGGTCAGTCCAAGAGAGGAAATCAGCACGCGCAGCCGTTCCGAAACGTCGACCGGCAGAGGACACAGATAGTTGCACAGAAATTCCGTCATTTCACGTTGGGAATTGTCTGCACGGCAGGCCTCCAGTGCGCTCATAAGCAGCTGTACCGCGGGCTGAGCCTGCATGGGACGGGCGGTATCGCAGAAGACCGCCAGTGAATACTGGGCAAATATCCGTTCCACGGAGCTTATAAGGGAGGTGTCGCAGCAGGCCACGGCAAAATCGCGGTAGCGGGCTCCGCGCTTTAGCTTCTGGCGTATATCAAAGGCTATGTGCCGTATCTCGGCTTCTGTGTCTGGGGCCTGGAAAAAGTCTATTCCTCCGCCTGCGGCGGCGCTTTCCGCTTTGCCGTAAAGGCCGTGCAGGGCGTCAAAGCTGTTGCCGCGGTTTATATGCGGCAGCTCAATGCATCTTAATACGGAGCCGGAGTTTGCCGCGGCCTGCACAAGTCCGTCCATGGTGCGCCTTTGCATGGAGTAAAGCCACGGCGCGCTGTCGTCCAGGGAAAGCGATACCGTAATGTCGCAGCTCCGCAGCAGCTTCTGAATCAGCCAGAGCATCTGCCCCGTAAGGGAATCAAAGCCGTCGATAAATATACGGCAATCTTTAAGCAAGGGGCTTTGGCCGCAGTCTGCGGCCAGACCGAAAAGGTCGTTGTTGTCGCAGTAGTCCGCCCCGGTTAATTCCTGATAGCAGCGGTAGAGCTCCGCGGTGTCGGACAGCTTTTCCTTAAGGAGGGAGGCGGGCAGCCTGCTGCACATTTCCAGCAGAGAGTCCGGCGATATGCGGCAGCTTTTCAGCAGCGCCAGCATGCGTTCCATGCGCTGGGCAAAGCCGCTGCGGCGGCATACCGAGCCATAGATGCGCAGGGAATCGCGTTTTAATATAACCGCGCGCTCCAGCAGCATCATGCGCCCCGCATCCGTAAGCCTGCGCGGACATTTTTTGCCGGCGCTGCGCAGCACCGCCTCGCAGAAGCGGTTAAAGGACATTACCTGACAGAGGGAAAAGCCGGAGATGCCCAGCTGAGAGCAGATATCCCTTTCTGCGGCATAAGTCACCTGGTCGGGCACGATAAGCACCGACCTTTTCCCCTGCCGCATAAGTTCTCCGATGCGGTTGATTATCTCCGTGGTTTTCCCGTCATGTACTCGCGAATGTATTACAGTAAGCATTGTGACCTCCTGGAAACATAAAAATTATAGCATAAAAGCACGGCCGTCACAAGTGCAAAAATGTCGCATTACGGCGTGAACAGTAATGAAATCAGCCATGTTTTTTTCAAACAGTAAGTGAAATGCGCGGTGTTTTTTCAAACAGTGAATGAAATGAAATATGCGGCGGTTTTCCCCGGAACGGGTATAAAAAGGCGGGTAGCAGTACGGCGCAGTGCAGGCCGGGAATATGAGTTTTGTGCTGTTAAGAGTTATAAATGTGCGCTTGAAATACGCGCTTTTTATATATCCGGAGCGTATCCGGATAAAACCATCCGCGCCATATAGTTTACAAACCGGATTTATAAAACCGCGGTTTTAAGCGCTATTTTTTCGTCCGAAGTCAGTATTGTGCTTAAAAAACAGCATAAAACAGCAGAAAAAAGGCTGAAAAATATGTTTTCAGGCCAATGCATGGTAATGGGTGAGTATTGTACAAGTGTATGTTATATTTGTGCCTTTATTATTTATGGCAATTTGGTAAAATATAATCAATAAAAATCACGGAGGTATATTTATGAAAAAGATCGTTTGCATAGCTGCAGCGCTTGTTCTGGCGTGCTGCTTTTCGGTTTCTGCATTTGCGGCAAATACCGAGCTGCTGACCTTTGACAGCGCCGAGAACGCCAAGACCTATATCGGCAGTACCGAGGACTTTATGAATGCCACTTACGGAACGGCTATCCCGGAGTATTCGTCCGTAACGGGAGTGAACGGAAACGCCCTTAAGCTTTCCATGACGGTTACCACCACTACTGTGTTTACCGCAGTTATCGGGGATACCGACGCTATAACCGCGTTCAGGGAAAACTGCGGCAGCAAAAAATATCTGCGCTTCTGGTTTGAGAACGTTTCGGAAAAATCGGATATCACCATTGCGCTCAATTTCCGTGCCGACGGAGGCAATAAGTATGTCAATGCCGCGGCTGACGAGCTGGGCTTCTATGACAAGGACGGCAATGCTCTGACTCCTGTGGGATATTTTGATCCTTCGGGCGGAGCAGCCGGTGAGAGAAACTTCTCTGCGGTGGTAAGCGCAGGCTTCAAGGGCTGGGTTTACTTTGAGCTTGATAATTCCAAGCTGGCGGCTCTGACGGGCTGGGGCAAAACCGGTCTTGGCTCTCTTTCCGAGGTTGAGAATATCGAACTGGATGTCCGTCTCTATGATAATAAGGGCGACAACTATATAGCGTTCGTGTTTGATTCCCTTGAGCTTACCGACGAGCTTGTGGAGGGCGAGCGGGATACCGCGGACTTCTCCGTAATAGCTTATGCGCTTGCCGCCATAACCGGCTGCGGAGCGCTGGTTGTTGCCAGGAAAAGAGGATAACGGTAAAACAGGGCAATTGCAATAAATGCCGTGCGCGCTCCCGAAGGGCTTCCTTCGGGAGCGTTTTTGTATTTCCGTTTTTCATCAGGCGCCGCGTGGGTATTATTTTGACCGTTGCCTTTATTGCGCCAATAATATATAATAAAAGTGCGTTTTATCCGTCCTGGCAGAGGCGGACAGACCGCGCAAAAAGTGTTTTGCGCGTATACCGGGCAAAGAGCGGAGATGAACATGAAAGACAGCAATAACAATAAAAAAATAGTGCTTGCAAGACAGCGGGAGGACAGATTAAGAGCCATACCCATGGTAGCCGGGATCATGCTCACCGCGCCGCTTATTCATTCCGAAAAGATACGGTACGGTAAGGAGCAGCATCAGTACTTTTTGTACTTTAAGCCCGATTCACCGGTAAAGAACCGCCTTGTGGTATATCTGCACGCCGGAGGCTGGTCGTCCTATTCCCCTGCGGAGTTTGAGTTTATCTGCAGGCGCTTTTCTCTGCGCGGCTATCCTACGGTTTCCATAGGCTACCGCCATGCTCCGCATTACCGTTATCCGGCTCAGGCGGAGGACGTTTTTGCGGGCTTCAATGCGGCGGACGAATATGTAAAAAACCTTGGTTTTGATACGGACAGGGTCATCGTAATAGGCTCCTCGGCGGGCGGACATCTGGGCGGAGTGTTGGTGTATGACCGTGAGCTGCAGCGGCGCTATGGCGTGGACAGGGAACGGTTTGCGGGGCTTGCGTCGCTGGGCGGTATAATGGATTTTGACTGCGAATATCCCGATGCCACGCTAAAGCTTTTTGATAACCTGTTCCGGCCCGGCTTTGACCGCGCGTCGGCGGCGCCTATAAACATGGTGCGCGGAGGGGAAGACACGCGGGTGCTGTGCCTGCATTCCGAGTTTGACCCCATAAGCAATATAGAAAACCAACGCCGTTTTACAGACAGGGTCAACCGGCTTAACCCCGGCATGGCGGAAATGTTTCAGGTGCGTGAGCGCCACCGCTTCCACTGCAATCTTGTGGCCGGAATATTTTTCGAGCGGGACGATTCTCCGCCCCTGCGCAGGCTGTTTTCCTTTATGGACGGGCTCTAGCCGGGTTTTGTGCCGTCTTGCGCGGACGCTGCGCCTAAAAGACTGTTCATTTGTCAATGATGTGAGACCGAAAAAGCGAAAGAGTTACGGGTTAGAAGATCGGTTTTGCTGACGGAGGG
>JAQXIQ010000016.1 GCA_029007865.1 Bacillota bacterium | reverse complement strand
ACCGGCTGCTCGGCGCCGCCGGATGACGCTTTTATACTGGACACCGACAGGCTTACCGAAGGTGTGTATACATTCGCTACCAAAATGGTAAACAATGATGTGACCGTTGATTATGATACGGTTTATACGGTTAAAAAATATGTTGACGAAAACGGACGCCGCATGATACGCATAGAGAGCAGCGGAGAGAAAAACGGCGAGACCATATATTCCAAAAACGAGCTGCTGGGCGAGGAAGCGGAGGGGCGTACTGCAATGACTCCGGTTTCGGTATATATGGAATATAAAAACTCCAATAACAGCCAGTCCGATGTTACCGTGTCGGTAAAACACAGCATCAGCGACGGACGGTTTGATATCGAGGTGCAGCAATATCCGCAGGGCAGTATGGAGATTCAGACCAGCAACTACACGGTGGAGGCCGCAAAGCAGTATTACGATTCCGAAACTCTGCCGTTCATAATAAGCTGTCTGCCGCTGGAAAAGGACCTCAGCCTTAACTTTACCCTTTCGTCCTCCAATCGCGATTCGGTGCAGAGCATGGTGCTTACGGTGGCCGATACCGCAACCATAACAGTGGGTGAAAACGAAATCGAATGCTATGCCGTCATCATCCGCCCCAACACGCCGTTTACCAACTATGCTACCTATATGTACTACAGCGTTGAGGACAACAGCCTTGTGAAAATTCAGCAGGACACCATTTCCTTCACGCTCAAAAGCATAGACGAGCTTCCCGCTGAGTAAATCGGCGGCACGCCTCACGGCAATACTTAATCCGTCTTATATCAGATATCGGAACCTACGGCAAACGGGTTCCGATATCTTTTTATATTTATTCATCCTGCCCGAAAGCTATTGCCGCTGCTGCGGCGGTAAGCATGGGCCGCACATCGGAATATATTTTATCAAACTGCTCAACAGGCAGAGGATTGATCCCCAGTCCGCATTCCGGCGTATACCCGGGCTCACCGAACTGCTGTATAAACCAGTCCTTATATCCGGCATAGGAAGAGAATTCGCCGGGTTCATCCAGCCGATATCCGCTTGCCAGTGACATCTGCTGTCCTATTTCCAGCGCGCGGGGAGGCTTATAATCCTCAAAGGTCCAGAATATTACCTCGCCCTGAGTATGCAGGCTCACGGTCAGGATATAATCGTTATCCTCCGTAAGCGCCGCCATTGCCGCGCTTTCCGGCTCGCTCAGAGGATACGGCCCCACATAGTCACGCGGCCCCGGCGCGGTATAGCCTGCGGCAAACTTCAGCTCTCTTGCCTTTTCCCATCCCGCCGGATAATTAAGGTTCAGATCCACACCGCGGATATTGGCCTTCCACCCATCAGGGAACGGTACCGGCGGCTCGTTCATGGACAAAGCTGCATTATATATGGCAGAACCCTTTTTTAACTGACCTGTGACCAGATCCACTCCGTCGGGATTGACCATGGGCACGCTGTCCAGCACTATGTTTTCAAGCAGCAGGCGCGCATCATAGCCGTCAAATTGTTCGCCCCCGTCAAAAGCTGCGCAAAGCTCAAATATGTACTTCATAAGCAGGGGCGAAGTTATCCATTCATTTGCATGATGCGAAGCGTTAAACATAAGCGCCCTGCTGCCCGCCCCGATTCTTATCCGGTATATTGCCTCACCCAACGGCGAATATCCTATTATATCCGTGTTTACAAACGGATACCGTCTGCTAAGCGCGTGCAGATTTATATTGAGTATGTTGGAGGAATACGGTATTGAGGTATAAACACCGTGAGTCAGCAGCACGTCAGACAGCTTATCCCACGTCTGGGGCCAGACTACCCCGTTTTCCGCAAGTCCGCTGTTTTTCTGAAAGGCTTTGAGCGCGTCCAGGGTTTTCTGCCCGAAAATACCGTCCGGGCTGCCGGCATCATATCCCAGCTCGTTCAAGGTAAGCTGCAGCAAGGCCACCATAGGGCCGGTGGAGGAAAAATATAATATCTCCATAAAACCATCCTCTAAACCAAACTTGCGCGGAAAATGTCCGCATTCACCGCTATATTACATCCCGGCTGCCGCCTTTGCACATCTGCACCCGCCGGATTAAGCACAGCGACATTAAACATATATATGCCCGGCAAGACCGCTGTGATGCAGGTACCGGCAATAACATAATATGAATATACCGCAGACCGAGTGTATATATTTTACAAATGAACACGACTCCGGCTTATGCAATTGCACGTGCAAGCCGGGTATTTTAATGCGGAGGAGCAGAACTATGCCGGAAAAATTCATATATATAAAGCCCCGTATGAGCGAAAAAGCCTCATTTATTATGATATGCCTGAGCGTGATCCTTATGCTTGTATGTACTCTTCTGAAGGGCGCGGCATATACATTTTCTCAGCAAAGCGGAATTGAACTCCGGATTATTATGTATCACAGCATTCTGAAGGACCCGTCCAGAACCGGGGTCTATGTCATAACGCCCTCCCAGCTGCGCAGTGATTTGGAATACCTCTCCGCCAAGGGTTATAAGACCGTACTGCCGCGCGATCTTGTGGGATATGTGCGCGGAGAAACCCGGCTGCCGGAAAAATGCGTAATGCTCACTTTTGATGACGGCTGCTATAACAACCTTACATATTTGCTGCCCCTGCTTAAGGAATTTTCATACACGGCGCTTATCTCGGTGGTGGGTAAATACACTCAGCTTTATACCGATTCCGGTGATAAAAATCCCAACTATGCTTATCTTGCGTATGACGATTTGCTGCTGCTGGAGCAAAGCGGACTTATAGAGATAGGCAACCATACCTACAACCTGCACAACAACGGTGTTCTTCCCGGAAGCGGAAAAGCAAACGGCGAAAACGAAAGCGCATATCAGACCCGTCTTGAAAACGACCTTATGCTGCTGCAGCGGGAACTGGAGAAAAACGGGCTGACAAAGCCGCTTTGTTATACATATCCCTTTGGAATAATAAGCAATGCGTCACTGGATACGGTAAAAAGGTGCGGCTTCAAGGTATCGCTGTCATGCCGCGAAAAAACCAATATAATAACCAAAGACCCGGAATGTCTGTTCCTGCTTAACCGATACAACCGCTCCGGGCTGACCGATACCGCTTCGTTTATGAAAAAGCTGGGTATATAGCATTATAAAGAGCAGGTATAAAAAAGCATCCTTTCCGCGCCGTGTTAAATGCCTGTACTGCGGCGAAGCATCCCGGCCTACCCGGCGCGGCATACAGCATCCGCCGCAGGGCGTTATAAACGCATATTCCGCCTGAGCTGCACAGAATGCAAAAACCGCATCGCTTAAAACTGCGATGCGGTGCAAAAAACAGATATCGTTGTCCGGATAACACCTGTTGCCGGAATTAACGGTTATTCACCGTAATGGATGCAGACGCGCTCCAGGGTTTCCTCGTTTATACGGTAAATACGGCTGCGTTCATTGGGCGAGGTATAGTATATATATCCGTCAATAACATACACCCTGCCAGACAGCGGAACGGTGGCGGTAACAAGCTCGGTTTTTTTGTCGGAGATTCTGGTGCGGTATAAAAAGCTGTTATCGCTGCCGTTTATAAAATATACATATTCATCCGTCAGCACCAGATCGGTGCAATAATACTCATTTAATACCCGTTTGTCCCCGGTAAGCATATTATGCTCCACAAGCCTGCCGGTCTCCTGACCTGAGGCGCAATATGCAAGTCCGGCCTTATCGTTTATGGCGTATTCGGCATAGGAGGTAAAAACCATCTTGGTGGATTTACCGCTCTGACAGTTAAGCAGATACAAAACGGAATCCTCGCGGCTCAGATAATATATTCCGTTCTCTCCGCGCCCCATGATAAAGCATTCGGTTTCCTTGACGGTCTGCTTTTGACTGCCGTCCAGCTTAATGCGTTCCAGGCTGGCTTTTCCGGTGTCTTCGTCGGCAAAGGTGCAGTAAAGGCTGTCGCCCCAAAACGCGGTGCTGGTAGGGTTGCGCTCATCCAACAGCCGCTTCCCTCCGCCTCTTGAATCGGTTCGCACCAGTCCCTCCTGCGTCTGATAGTAAAGATAGCCGTACAGATACTGGAATGTACCTATTACCATTTTATCTATAACGGTATATCCCGTACCGTCCAGCGCAGTTACGCCTATAATATATTCGTTATCGCTGCTGAGCGATACAAGATATATCTCATCTCCGGCTATCTGATACGCCGCCACACACATGGGCACAATTATCTGCCTGTCGGTTCCGTCCTCGTTCATACGGCACAGCGCACCCTGTTTGACGCTGTACTGATAATCGGCTCCGGGAGTGCTGCCTATCCCGTTTATGTAGTAAATATACCCGTCCGCCTTTGTAACCGCGGTAACGGTGCCCTCGGTAAGCGCTCCTTTTGTTTCGCAGCCGCAAAACAGCAATGCAAGCAGCAAAACCATCAGCACGGCAACCGCCGACGCACGCCCCGGGCGGACAGAATTATTTTTGTTCACCGGCAAGATTTTCAACCTCTCCGCTTGTAAGATTTATCATGTAAACATCGTAGCTGTTCCTGTCAAAGAGGAACAGTCTGTCCTCAACCACGTCCATATAATAGTTGGGATCCGTGCTTCCCGGCCCCTGCAGCGCGGAAATATCCGCCAGCTTTTTGCTGTTATTGCCGTTAAAATCCACACTGTACAGCGCTCCTTCGCTGTTTTTGCAGTAGAAAATGCGGTCGCTGCTTACTCCGTAGGCGGTCACTTCCTCGCCCTCCAGTATCGGCACCCTGGTAGAGCCGTCCAGATGCATAAGATAAAACGCTGTTTTTTCCGAAGAATATGCCACCATGGTATTGTTTTCCAGCGACAGAAGCATGGTCTCATATTTGGAGGTGGACAGCGTGGTCTCCTCTTTGGTGCTCATATCGCACCTGGTGAGCTTCTCATCGTTGCGTATATAATAAATATTGTTGCCTTCCACACCCATTATGCGTCCGTTCCTGTCGGTCACGGCCTCGGGCTCTCCGCCCTCCCAGCTTACGGCCTGTATGCCGGCCTTGTTGTATATATAGTAGTACAGCCTGTCTCCGCCGTACATCTGTACGACGTTCCCGACATTCTCCAGCTTGGTTTTGCTCTGGGTCTTAAAGCTGTAAATAACTATGGAGCCGCTTATTTCCGCAGCCAGACCGTAATCGGAAAAGGCATACTCTCCGGAATTTTCAAACTCCACAAGCCTGCGTTCATTGCCGCCGTTGATGGACACCTTGAACAGGCACAGCCTGTCCGCGGATATCGGCGAGAGGAAATATATATTCTCGTTGACTATATACATAGCATAAGCCTTGCGCGAGGAAACCCTCTGCCTGTCCGTGCCGTCGGCGTTCATGCGGAAAATCGCCGCCTGCGGAGTGTCTGCAAGCGCATCTTTCAGCATTGTGGGCATAGAGCCGTTGATGTAATAAATATAGTCTCCCTGCCGCACCGCTATGCCGTTATTGCTGACTATCTTGCCGTCCGGCTGCCCTCCGGAGAGGTTGTAGCCGCAGCCGCAAAGCAAGGAGCAAATCAAAGCGGCAATAAATGTTACAGTAATTATCTTTTTCATAGGTTCCCCCGTTCTCATTTCCGGAATAGCGCCGGAAATATTTATTTTTTTGTTCCGTTTCCCGGACATGTGCTAAACAGTACCTATATCCTCATACTCCACGCACTGCGCGCGCAAAGTGGTAAGATTTATGCGGTATATCCTGCCCTCATCGTCATCACTGAAATAATACAGCCAATCGTCCGCTATGTCAAGGGCGTCCAGATTACTTATCATCTCATTTCTTATACATTCGCGGTCGGTACCGTCAATGCGGATGCGGTACAGCGAATAAAGCGCCGAATCGTTGATATAATACAGAAAGCCGTTATAATAAGTAATGCGCTCTGCCCGGTCGTCGCACAGCTTTTTCCGTGTGCCGTTCTGTATATCCAGCCGGTACAGCCCTCCGCCGTCGGTATCGCTTACATAGGATGCAAAAACATAACCCGTTTCCGAAGCAAAGCAGTATTCCTCATACCACAGGTGCGCCACCGACGAGGCGGAAGCGCTCTGCTCGTCAAATGCATAGCAATAGCCGGTGGAAAACAGATAATAATAAACCGTGCCGCCGCTTTGCCCTACAACATAGCCCGGCAGCCTGGTAACAGCCTCAGCCTCGGACTGCCCGTGCTTTATACGGTATACCTGGCCGTATTCCTCGTTTGCATAGCCCGTATAATAGATATAATCTCCGCTTGCAATAATATTGCATACCCGTTCCTTAGTGAGCTGCACATCATTTTTGCCGTCGTGATCCATGCGTTTAAGACATCCGTCTTTAACATAGTATATATATTCCTGAGTAAATTCGTAGCCTCCGCCGGAAAATATACTGTCCGTTTCACGCAGCTTTTTTCTGCCCGAGCCGTCTATCCCTATGCTGCAGATTACGCTTTTGCCATTTTCCCACGCGACATACCAGATGGTGTCACCCTTGATATTAAACACCGATACATCGTCGTTGCACAGCACCGCCCGCTCCGTACCGTCTCTCTTCATCCTGCATATAGCGCCCCTGTAGTAATGCAGGCGAATATTCTCTTCGCGCAGATAATTATCGCCGTTGAGGTAATATACCCAGTCGCCCTGTACTATCGCCCTGCCTCCGTCCGACTCGACAGGAGCCTCGGGCTGACCGCCCTCCAGTCTGTATTGCTTATAACCCGAACAGCCGGGCAAAATAAAAACGCATAGCAGCGCAGCAAGTATTGCTTTTGCCTTTGAGAACCTCACCGCCGCTTGTTTCCTTTCGTAGCCGTATTTATCATACATTATATATTAAATGTCCGCAAAATTCAATCGTCGGCAATAAAATTTATTGAAATTTCACTTTTGATTCTTATATCATATATCCGTTGCAAGCGTCATATTATATACAAAAAGCCAAACGGGGGACAGAATAAATGCTGAAATTCAATCTTGCAAATCTAAACGGCAGATTCAGAACCGTACAGGAGCAGGAGGACGGCCGGGAGGAAAATAACATGAACACCATTGTCTCAGAGCCGGGCAATCCGGAAGAGGCGACCGCACAGGCTCAGGTAAGAAGCAAAAAACGCTACAGCGCCTACCGCACCGTGGTGTCGCGGCATGAGGAATTCTCCGCCAGAATTTCCTCGGCAGAGCAAGAGGAGGCACAGCGCGCGCCGGACGATCCGTGATATTGCCCAAAGCATACCCGGCAAAATACCGTCTTTTCTCCGGCCCCGCCCGAAAACAGGATGCACTGAAATGTACGGATATATTAGCAGAAACATAAAGCCCTTCGGCAATGCCGAAGGGCACGGTTTTATTGCAAAATATGTCAGATAAGCTGTGCTCCGGCCTCCAGCGCCTGACGGTTAACGCCCAGCAGGTGCTGTTTGTTTTTAAGGGTATATGACAGGCTGGTCATTACATTCTCTATGCTGACGGCTTTTGTAAGCGCGATAAAGGCTCCCAGCATAATGTTTCCCGCCACCTTGGAGTTGCCCAGCTTGGCCGCTATCTCATTGCACGGGATATAATAAGCCTGCACATCGTCGCGGCTTACCTTTATATCCACAAGCGAAGAGTTGACAAATATCATGCCGCCCGGCACCACGCTGTTTTCAAACTTCTCCAAAGACGGACGGTTCATGGCCATAAGGCAGCTGGCATCTGTCACGATGGGCGCGACAACGGGCTCGTCGGAAATAATTACCGAGCAGTTTGCGCTGCCTCCGCGCATTTCCGGGCCGTAGCTGGGCAGCCACGATACCTCTTTGTTTTCCAGCAGTCCCGCGCGTACCAGAAGCTGTCCCATGGACAGCACTCCCTGTCCTCCGAAGCCCGCAATTATAAGTTCATGTGTCATTTTTCCTCTGCCCCCTTATCCTTAAAAGTTCCCAAAGGATAGTACGGAATCATTTTTTCGCGTACCCACTTCAGGGCCTCCACCGGGGTCAACCCCCAGTTGGTGGGACATGACGACAATACCTCTACCATGGTAAAGCCCTTGCCCGCAAGCTGGTACTCAAAGGCTTTTTTGATGCATTTTTTGGCGTTTATAACGTTTTTGACGCTGTCCACGGAAACCCTGGCGATATAATACGCGCCGTCCAGAGTGGAGAGCATCTCGCAGACCTTGACGGGATAACCGCAATGGTTTACATCCCTGCCGTAGGGCGAGGTGGTCGTCACCTGACCGGGCAGGGTTGTGGGAGCCATCTGTCCGCCCGTCATGCCGTATATGGCGTTATTTACAAATATGGTGGTGAACTTTTCCCCTCTCGTGCAGGCATGCACTATTTCCGCAGTACCTATGGATGCCAGATCTCCGTCACCCTGATAGGTAAAGACGCAGCGGTCGGGCAGTGAGCGCTTTATTCCGGTAGCTACGGCAGGCGCGCGCCCGTGGGATGCCTCGTGCATATCGCAGTTAAAATAATTATACGCAAAAACCGCACAGCCTACCGGAGCCACGCCGATGGTGCGGTCACCCACACCCAGCTCCTCCAGTACCTCGGCTGCAAGGCGATGAATAATACCGTGCGTACAGCCCGGGCAGTAATGCAGGGGCGCGTCGGTAAGCATTTTGGTTTTACTGAATACCACAGCCATTATTCCTTACCCCCTTTAAGAGTTTTCTCCGCGTTGTCCATTATCTCCCTCCAGGAAGGTATCATGCCGCCCACGCGGCCGTAGAATTCCACGGGTATGCGGCCGTTTACGGCAAGACGCACATCCTCCACCATCTGACCGCAGCTCATCTCCACCGTGAGAATGCACTTGGCTCTCTGGGCAGCCCTTGCAAAAGTCTCGGACGGGAAGGGCCACAGGGTTATGGGGCGCAGCAGACCGGCCTTTATGCCCTTGGCGCGCAGCTCCTTGATGGATTTCTTGGCTATACGGGCAGTTGTACCGTAGGCGGCAATGATGATATCGGCGTCATCCGTCATATATTCCTCGCATCTGGCCTCGGCTTTAGCCATCTGCTCATACTTATGCATAAGGCGCAGATTGACCTGCTCCAGCTCAGCCGGGTCAATATACAGCGAGTTTATTATTCTCCTTCCGCTGCCCGACCTCCCGGTGGCGGCCCAGGGCTTTTCCGGGAATTCCGTCTTAGCCTCCGGCATAACCACAGGCTCCATCATCTGTCCGATCATACCGTCGCCCAGTATCAGCACGGGATTGCGGTATTTATCCGCCAGGTCAAATGCCATGTATGTAAAATCCACAGCCTCCTGCACGGAATCCGGCGCCAGCACCAAAAGCCTGTAATCGCCGTGACCGCCGCCCTTGGTGCACTGGAAGTAATCGCTCTGTGCGGGCTGAATGCCTCCAAGGCCCGGGCCTCCGCGTACTATATTGACGATAACGCAGGGCAATTCCGCGCACGCTATATAGGAAATACCCTCCTGCTTTAGGGAAATCCCCGGGCTGGACGAGCTGGTCATGACTCTGGCGCCGCTGCCCGCCGCGCCGTACACCATGTTTATTGCCGCCACCTCGCTCTCGGCCTGCAAAAAGCAGCCGCCCACCTGAGGCATGCGCTTGCTCATATATTCCGGAATCTGATTCTGCGGTGTAATGGGATAACCGAAAAACTGCCTGCAGCCGGCCAGTACGGCCGCTTCGGCTATGGCTTCGGCGCCCTTCATTAAATGCTTTTCCATACTACCTCTCCTTCTGTACCTGATACCGCTATTTCTCCACCGTTATAACACAGTCGGGGCACATACGCGCACATGATGCGCAGCCTATGCAAGCCCCTTCATCGGTTATCTGCGCATAGTTATATCCCTTAGCGTTAATGGATTCCGACAATGCGATTATCTGCTTGGGACACGCTTCTATGCAAAGCGAGCAGCCCTTGCAGACATCCTTCAAAAAGGTTACCTTTGCCACAAAAATCGCCCCTTTCAAACAATAGGCATAAATAATCTGTTGATTATTATAAATACCCATACCGAATTCGTCAAACGAAAACGAAAAAAACCCCAAAGCGGTTGTGCATTGATTGTGTATGTCTTATAATATAGACAATAAAAAACGGAAGGGGCGCAATATATGAAGGCTCTGCAATACATAATAACCTCCGCTGTCATTCCCGATACCGGCGACGAGATTCTGTGGCCCATACTGGCAGCCGCCGCCGCAGGCATAATAATATGTATAGTATTGATAGTCCTTAAAAAGCGAAGGCTGTAACCGCGCGCATTCGCGGCAGACCTCCGGTCTTGATAAAACGCAGATTGCCCTGCAATACTTTTATAGGATAAAAATTGCTTATGTGGATATTATACGCTTTCGGCTCGGCTCTATTTGCCGGGCTTACCACCATTGCCGTCAAATGCGGCATTAAAAAAACCGATTCCACCGTGGCTACCGCCATACGCACGCCCATAGTGCTTGTCATGTCCCTTGTAATGGTGCTTATTACCGGCTCCATGGACACGGTGCGGGATATAAGCGCCGGCTCATGGGTTTTTCTTGTTCTCTCGGGGCTGGCCACGGGCGCGTCATGGCTGTGCTATTTCCGCGCGCTTCAGTTAGGGCAGGCCGCCCGGGTTGCCGCTGTGGATAAATCCAGCACCGTGCTTACCATACTGTTTGCCTTTATCCTTCTGGGCGAGCCCTTTACTTGGCTCAAGGGAATAGGCGTGCTGGCAATAGGTGCGGGGATTTTCCTGATGATGGATCTTAAAAAAGGCGCCGGACAGGCTCAGGGCAAAAGCTGGCTGCTGTTTGCCGCCCTTTCCGCGGTCTTTGCCTCCCTCACCGCAATACTGGGCAAGTTAGGGATACGGTCGGTGGAATCAAATCTCGGCACGGCCATACGCACCGCGGTGGTAGCGGTAATGGCCTGGAGCATGGTGTTTATTACGGGCAAAGGACACGCAGTCAGGCAGATTCCGAAACGGGAACTGGGCTTTATCTGCCTATCCGGGCTGATAACCGGGCTTTCCTGGCTGTGCTTTTATAAGGCGCTCAAGGACGGCCCCGCCAGCATAGTGGTCCCCATCGACAAGCTCAGCATACTTGTTACCGCAGTCTTTTCCGGCATCTTTCTGGGAGAACGCTTTCATGCCAGAAACATAGCGGGGCTGCTGCTGATTGCCGCCGGAACGCTGGTCATGCTGCTGTGACTGTTCCGGCTTTTCCGCAGCGCTTAAAAAGGTTACGCTTATCCCCGCCCGGGAATATAATACCGGCAGATCATCCGACGGCATCGCAGCGTTTTTACGGCTGCAGCGTCCCGATTTGACCGACATAAATCTCCCGCAGAACGCGGACAGGGAAGGAGTAAAATGGATCCCATAATTAAAATAGAGCACCTGTGCAAATCCTTCGGCGATATTAAGGCTGTGTCCGACCTGAGCTTTAATGTCAGAAAGGGCGAGCTGTTTGCTTTCCTCGGCGTTAACGGGGCCGGAAAAAGCACCACCATAAACATAATGTGCGGTCTGCTGGCCAAGGACGGCGGAAACGTGGAGATATGCGACAAATCCGTGGAAGCCTCCGGCGAAAGCATTACCCGCAGACTGGGCATAGTGTTCCAGAACTCGGTGCTGGATCAGGCGCTTACCGTGCGCGACAATCTGTCGGGCCGCGCGGCTCTTTACGGCATCAAAGGCTCCGCATTCAGAGCCAGGCTTCAGGAGCTTGCGGAAATGCTGGATTTTCAGAATCTGCTTGGCCGTACCGTGGGCAAGCTCTCGGGCGGGCAGCGCAGACGGATAGATATTGCCCGCGCCATTATTCACCGCCCGGAAATACTGGTGCTGGACGAGCCCACCACGGGGCTTGACCCTCAGACGAGAAAAATGCTTTGGGATGTGCTTGCACGGCTCCGGAAAACCGAAGGAATGACGGTATTCCTTACCACGCATTACATGGAAGAAGCGGCTGATGCCGATTACGTCGTCATTCTGGACAGCGGCCGGATTGTCGCGGAGGGTACTCCGCTTACCCTTAAAAACGCCTATACAGGCGATTTTATAACGCTCTACAATGCAACACAGCAGCAGCTTGCCACACTTGATATGCCCTATGAGACCCTGCGCGATGCAGTGCGCATATCGGTACCGGATACCGAGGCGGCCACCCGCCTGATAATTGCACATCCGGAAATCTTTAAGGACTACGAAATTACCAAGGGCAAAATGGATGATGTATTTCTGGCGGCAACCGGGAAAAAGCTTACGGGAGGTGCTCTGCAATGACGGAACTTTATGCACTTGTCAAACGCAACTGCAAGCTGTTTTTCAAGGATAAGGGTATGTTTTTCACATCCCTGATCACCCCTGTAATCCTTCTGGTGCTGTATGTAACATTTTTAGGCCGTGTCTACCGCAGCAGCTTTGCCTCGGCCGTGCCGGAAGGCTTCTTCATGGACGAATCTGTTATAAATGCGGCGGTAGGAGGTCAGCTGGTTTCCTCATTGCTGGCGGTCTGCTGCGTAACGGTGGCTTTCTGTTCCAATCTGCTGTCGGTTCAGGACAAGATAAGCGGCGCAAGGCTCGACCTTGCCATGACCCCGGTCAAGCGCGGCGTGCTTGCGGCAGGCTACTTTATTGCTTCTGCTCTGTCCACTCTGATTATATGCAGCCTTGCACTGGTCGTTTGCCTTGTTTACCTGGGCTGCACCGGCTGGTATCTGTCTGTCGCAGATGTCGCCCTGCTTTTCGGAGATGTATTTTTGCTGGTACTGTTCGGCACGGCGCTCTCCTCCGTCATCAATTATCCTCTGTCCACCGCAGGCCAGGGCTCCGCGGTAGGCACAATAGTAAGCGCAGGCTACGGCTTTGTATGCGGTGCATATATGCCTATTTCCAGCTTCGGCGAGGGGTTACAAAGGGTTCTGTCGTTTTTCCCCGGAACCTACGGCACCTCCCTGGTGCGCAATCACGCACTGCGCGGAGTGTACGACGAAATGCTCTCCCTCGGCGTTCCTTCACAAGGCGTCGATGCCATAAAGGATTCCCTGGACTGCAATCTGTACTTTTTCGGGCACAGCGTACCGCATACGGTAATGTATCTTGTGCTCGGCGGCTCCGTACTGCTGCTGTGCATTATCTACATAGCCCTGAACAGCCGTAAAAAGGCAAGACTCAGGTAGCATACACTACGCTCACCATTTTTCCGGCGCTGCGCTGCAGTAATTCGGTAATATTTCGGCGCCGGGCTTACGTCTCTGTTTTCAACAGGAGGGTCTCGGAATGAAAAGATTACCCGCACTTGTTTTAACCGTTCTGCTTACCGCCGCATGCCTTTTTTCCGGCTGCAATATCGGCTTTCCCAGCCGCAGCGCCGGCACGATAACAGGCCGCATATACGGCGATCCGGAGCTGTACCAAACCGGCAGCTTTACTTATGACGCGCAAAGCGTAAATTCCGTCGAAATAGACTGGTGCGTCGGCCGCATCGATCTTGTTTGCAGCGATAATCCGACGCTGTCCGTGCGCGAAGCCGGCGAAAGCCTCCCGCAGGAAAAGCAGCTGCACTATCTCGTCAGAGACGGCATCCTACGCATACAGTTCTGGCGCTCCGGACTGATTTCCTCCGTTGACGATAAACAGAAACATATTACGGTGGAAATCCCCAAAAATTTAAATATAACGGTTATAAATACATCCGGCAGTATATATGCCGACTCCGTCACGGCGGCACATACGGTTCTCGACACCGTTTCCGGCAGCATTAATATAACTGCACTGTCCGCTGACAGCGCCAAAATATCCTCTGTAAGCGGCTCAATGAAAATTGATCAGGCACAAATCGCAAATGAATTCGGTGCCGCCGGCACCTCGGGCAGTATAAAAATTGGCGGGCTTTCCGCTCAAACGGCAGGCATAGGCACCACCAGCGGGAGCATATCGGTAAACTCCGCAGTTATTGCCGGCAAGCTGAAGCTCTACAGCGTATCGGGCTCGGTTGACGCATCAAATGTTTCTTGCGACACCGCGGAAATAAGCACCACCAGCGGAGATGTCGGCATGGAGCTCGCCTCCTGCGGCAGCGTATCGGCGGGAACGGTAAGCGGCAGCATTGACATCACGCTCAGCAGCGGACTGGGCGCAACCGTAGAATATAAAAGCATAAGCGGCCGTATGTCCTCTGCGCTTGAATATACCGTATCCGAAGACAAATACATATTCGGAGACGGAGCCTGCCGCATTTTTGCCCGTACCACCAGCGGAGATATATCAATCAAATAGCGTCCGCCTTCTCCGCCATGGAATCCCGCCCGTTTTACAGCCCACGGGTGTCCTGACCAACCCAGGCTTGCCCCTTACCTCGATACGAATTGTCCGTTTATTGCGAAGAAATATACATTTCCCACGATTGTTAACAGCACACAGCAAAAGAGCGGCGGAAACCCGCCGCTCTTAATTCAAATCACCCATTTTTCCGAAAACCTGCTGCTCCCCATTTCTTTTCATAAGGTCTTATATAATAT
>JAQXIQ010000015.1 GCA_029007865.1 Bacillota bacterium | reverse complement strand
CAACGGAGAAATACTTCTTGCCGTTTTCCACTGCCCACTTCTTATAGGTTCCGGCAACGGGATGCTGGAATCTGGTGGGGTTGGTGGAGTTACCGGTGATGGAAACATCAACGCCCTCGTGTATCATTATTGCCACGCCCTCGGAAACATCGTCGGCGCCGTAAACATTGACCTTGGCGCGGTCGCCCTGAGAGAAGGGCTTTTCGCTTACGATGTTGAGCTTGCCGGTGGAATAGTCATACTTGGTTTCCACAAAGGTAAAGCCGTTAATGCGGCTGATGATATAGGCCGCATCCTTGCCCAGACCGTTGAGGATTACGCGCAGGGGCTTTTTGCGTACTTTGTTTGCGGTTTTTGCAATGCCGATTGCACCCTCTGCCGCGGCAAAGGATTCGTGACCGGCGAGGAAGGCGAAGCAATTGGTCTCCTCGCGCAGCAGCATGGCGGCCAGATTTCCGTGTCCGAGACCTACCTTGCGCTGGTCGGCAACGCTGCCGGGGATGCAGAAGGCCTGAAGGCCGATACCGATGGCCTCGGCGGCCTCGGCGGCGGTTTTGCAGCCCTTCTTAATGGCTATTGCGGCGCCCAGGGTGTATGCCCAAACGGCGTTTTCAAAAGCAATGGGCTGAATGGAGCGCACTATGGCGTCGGCGTCCACACCCTTTTCCAGAGTATATGCCTTGACCTGATCAAGGTCCTGGAAGCCGTACTCCTTAAGACAAACATTGATTTTATCGATTCTTCTTTCGTAACCTTCAAAACTTGCCATTATACACACCTCCTACTGCTTTCTGGGGTCAATCACGGTAACTGCCTCATCAAAGCGGCCGTAGGTACCGATGAATTTGTTATAAGCTTCTGTCGGATCCATACCCTTGCGGATGGCTTCCATCATCTTGCCAAGGTGTACGAACTTGTAGCCGATAACCTCGTTATTGGCGTCAAGACCTATGCCAAGGACATAGCCTTCCGCCATCTCGAGGTAGCGCACGCCCTTTGCACGGGTGGAGAACATGGTTCCGACCTGCGAGCGCAGACCCTTGCCCAGATCCTCAATTCCGGCGCCTACCGGCAGGCCGTTTTCCGAGAAAGCGGTCTGGGTGCGGCCGTAAACTATCTGCAGGAACAGCTCTCTCATGGCGACGTTTATTGCGTCGCAGACAAGATCGGTGTTGAGGGCTTCCAGAATGGTCTTGCCGGGCAGAACCTCGGCGGCCATTGCGGCGGAGTGGGTCATTCCGGAGCAGCCCAGTGTTTCCACCAGAGCCTCCTCTATAATGCCTTTTTTAACATTGAGCGTCAGCTTGCAGGCACCCTGCTGCGGTGCGCACCAGCCTACGCCGTGGGTAAGACCGGAGATATCGGTTATCTCTTTTGCACCGAGCCACAGGCCTTCCTGCGGTATCGGCGCGGGCTCGTGCTTTGCACCCTTTGCAACGCAGAGCATCTCTTCAACCTCGTGGGAGTATTGCATATACGGTTGCCTCCTTGTATTTCGTTTTGTACGCATGTATTATACACATTTTTTATGCAATCGACAACCGAAAACTGTAAAAAAAGCACATGATGCGGTTTTATCGTGTAATTTTGCGGTGTTTCGGACTTTTTTGCTTGAATTTTATCAATGATTTCGGTATAATAAAAGCGAATTTATTTATTTTTTATTTTTTGTTTCGGAGGGAATGCAATGTATCAGCTTTTTTGTGATTCCAACAGTGAAATACCGTACTGGTTTGCCAAGGAAAACAATCTCGGTGTTGTACGCATGCCGTATGTTATATGTGACGAGGAACATTATTATGACCTTGGCGAAAATACGGATTTCGTGGATTTCTACAATAAAGAGCGCGCAGGCAATATGCCCACCACGGCCGCTCTTAACTGTCAGAATTACATAGATATATACGAGCCGGTGCTGGCAGCAGGGCAGGACATACTTATGATAAGCTTCTCATCGGCTTTGTCGGGCACGCATCAGATGCTGGAGCAGGCAAGGCAGGAGCTGCTGGCAAAATATCCGGAGCGCACCTTCAATGTGGTCAATACTCTGAGCATCTCCATGGGTGCGGGACTGATCGTATATTACGCCACAAAAATGTGGCGCGACGGTGCCTCCCAGGAGGAGATAATCAAATGGGTGGAGGATAACCGTTTCAGGGTGCATCACTGGTTTTCCGTTGACGACCTCTATCATCTCAAGCGCGGAGGCAGGCTTTCCGGAGCAGCCGCATTTATGGGTACCGTGCTGGAGCTCAAACCCATTCTGACGGTAAATCAGGAGGGCAAGCTGATAGTGACGGAAAAGGCAAAGGGCCGCAAGCGCGCATTAAAGACGCTGCTGGACAAGATGGCTCAGTACATTGAAAACCCGGAGGAACAGCTCATTGTAGTGCTGCACGCCGATGCTCCGCAGGACGCAAAATATCTGGAGGATGCAATACGCGCTCAGTATAATCCCAAAGAGCTGTGGGTGAACTATGTGGGGCCCGTTATAGGCACACACTGCGGCCCGGGCACCATAGCCGTTCTGTTCATGGGCAAGGAAAGGGTAAAATAAATGCTGGGAGTTAGCGTTAAGCCGTCGGCGCTTGAGGAGACGGTCAGGCTGCTTGATATGTTCCCGGGGGTGGGGCATGTTCAGGTCAAGCTGCCTGCACAGCGCGACCCGAGAGCCAAGCTGGAACAGGGAGTAGAATGTATCAGACGGGCGCATCCCGGCACAGAGCTGTCCTTCCACGCTTACGGGCAGATGAACCCGGCGGAGGCGGTACAGGCGATCAGGGAAAAGTGGCTGGAGCTGTCCAAGGATGCAGTAAAGCAAGCCGCCGATATGGGCGGGACATTTGTGGTGTTTCACGGCGGCAGTATGCAGGGCAAAAGTCCTGTCAGGCTGCGCCAGAACGCGCTTAACGCACTGTGTGATTTTGCCGAGGAGCTGGCTGCTTTCGCGGACGATCTGGGCGTGGATATTCATCTGGAAAACATATATCCCGCGCCGTTCAGGAGCGAGCTTGTGCGCTTGCTGGACAGGGTGGAGGATTACCGGTATGTTATGTCGGTCTTAACGCATAAGCGCATCAGGTATTGCTTTGATTTCGGCCATGCCATGATTGACGACAGGGGGATGCCTATACTTTATGAGTGCATGGAACGCCTTGGCAGCGTCCATGTCCACGAGAACGACCGGCAGAACGACCTGCATCTGCCCATTGCCGGACTTTTTGACTGGCAGAGGCATATTGAGGCAATAATAAAGTCGGGCTTTTGCGGCCCGTTTATCCTGGAGACGGCGTTTGAAATGTTGCCCCAGGCGATATCGGGCTTTTATGAGCTATCCGGTGCTGTTTAGCGTTTTTTATATTCGGAAATGGAGTGAATTGTGTTTTATGGGCTATCTTTTAATGGGAATATGCGTAGTTTTTTGCATAGGAACGATAATTTACGCATGCTGTTCGGATGCGCAGGATATTATATGCGATGATGATTATACCGACATGTGCGCCGTTACGGATAATGGCGTGATTGCGGAGGTAATCCGCCCGGATGCTTGCTCAGCTTCTGACCGGAATAACGGCGAGCAAGTCTCCGACGGGGATGCAAATATGCCCAATAGCTGAAAATATATATTGACACGGCATATCGTTAAATGATATAATTGCAACAATAAATTTATATAATTATGGAGGATTATATGAAAACTGCTGCAAAAGTATTTATCATCATCGGTATGGTCGTAGGTTTCTGGACGATTCTTCCCCTTGTTTTCGGAATAATTGCCCTGAACCAGATGAAAACCCAGAAGCCTTCCACCGGAATCAGCGTTTGCGTCCTGCTTTTCTGTTCACTGCTGGGCGGAATTTTCCTGCTCTGCAGTAAAGACGAGGAATATGTGGTTCCGTCTCCGCAGAACTGATAACATAAGTACAAAAACGCGGCAGACATGCGGACTTTCGCATGTCTGCTTTTTTGCTTATATCTTTCAATTCGGCTGCAAGGCCTGAATGCTTTGACTCTGTCCGTACAAACCGGATACCGGGAGGATAAATTATGAAAAAGTGCAGAATCACCGTTGTAAGAACGGCAAGCTATACCGACCTTATGGAAAAATACGAAAACCCCATAGAGCATGCGTGCGATATGCGGGAGGGGATGGTTTTTATTTCGGAGGGCTGGCAGAAGCCGGAGGGCATGTGTGACAGCGCATGGGAGAGTATGTCGCCCTTTGTAATGACGCTGGCGCACGGCGGCAGCAATCTGTATGACGGCTGGATGAAAAACCCGCACTCCGCAATGATATCCTGCAACGACGGGTTCCGTCCGGTGAGCTTTTTGATAGAGGCGCTGGACGAGGAAAGCGGGCAGCAAGAGTAAAGCTTGGCAAACTCCGGCCTTTGCCCGGTATGCGCCGCGGCGGCAATGGGCTTTGCGGCCGGCAGCCTGACCGACGGTGCGCCGGGCATAATGGCCTAACGCCCGGGCTCAAAGCTCCATCCGAAGTCACCGTGATATATCATCTGCTTTGTCATTCCGCCGTCAATGCAGAGGTCTTCTCCGGTGATAAAGCCGGCGCTGTCCGAGCACAGGAACAGCACTGCGTCCGCAATATCCGAGGGCAAACCTACGCGCCCGGCAGGGTGCTGCTTTGCGTCGGCTCCGGAGTATTCGTCTTTGCCCGTATTTATCCAGCCCGGAGAAACGGAGTTGACGCGCACCTTTCCGGCAAGAGTTACCGCAAGCGCGTGAGTAAGCGCCGAAATGCCGCCTTTTGCCGCAGTGTAGCTCTCGGTCTGCGGTTGGCTCATGCGGTCGCGGGATGAGGATATGTTGACTATTGCGGCGCCGTCGGCAAAGTATGGCAGAAGCAGCTTCGTCAGGTAGAACGGAGCGGTCACGCCTACTGCCAGCGCCCTGTTGAACTCCTCGTAGGAGCAGCTGTCCAGCCCGCGCATAACGGGCGGCGCGTTATTTATAAGGAAGTCGACATGGCCGTATAGCCCGGTTATATGTTTGCAGAAGGCTTCCAGCACGCTTTTATCCCCTATATCACCCACAAAGTGCTTTCCCGGTGTGCTGTCAATAACCGCTACATGTGCTCCGTGAGCCCGGAACTTTTCCGTAACGCAGAGACCGATGCCGTGAGCCCCTCCTGTAACAACGGCTACTTTATTTTCAAACATGGTGTTCTCCTTTTTATATTCTTTTTATGGTATAATTATATTATATTTCTGTTAAAAAAGCAATAAAGCGCCGCAACACAGCACGGCAGAGAGCGGCGATATATAAAATATGAGTGTGCCGGGGAGGAAAAATGACTACGGAAGAAAACATACGGACGCGTCTGCTGGAGCTCAGGGATGAGAAGTACCGGGATTTTAATGCGTCGCTTGTGCCAAATATCGATAAAAGCCGCATCATAGGGGTCAGAACTCCTTTGCTGCGCAAAATGGCTTCACAGCTTACGTGCGACGAAGCCGAGGAGTTCTTGTCTTTGAAGCATGAATACTTTGAGGAGAATAATCTTCACGGTTTTCTGATAGAAAGAATAAAGGACTTCGACCGCTGTATAGCGGAACTGGAGCGTTTTTTGCCTGCGGTGGATAACTGGGCTACCTGCGATTCGGTACGTCCCAAGGTGCTGGGCAGGAACCCTGCGCCGCTGCGCGGACATATCGCCGTGTGGCTGCGGTCCGAGCATTTGTATACGCGCAGATTCGGCATCGGAATGCTCCTGAGCTTTTTTCTTGATGAAAATTTTTCACCGGAATACCTGGAGTGGGTGGCCCGGGTAAATGGCGAGGAATACTACATAAGCATGATGAAGGCGTGGTATTTCGCAACGGCGCTTGCCAAGCATTATGATGAGGCGGCGGAGTATATATTCCGCGGCAGGCTGGATGCGCTTACTCATAACCGCACCATACAAAAGGCGCTGGAAAGCAGGCGTATACCCAAGGAGCGCAAGGAGCTGCTGCGCAGCTGCAGAATCAGACGATAAGCTAGGCTTGCGGCAGGCCGGTTTGCACCGTTTACATCGGCTCAGGCAGTAAAATAAGCAGTACCGTCCGGAATCCTCCGGACGGCACTGTACATATCCCGAAAGGCAAACAAAAACAAGACCGTCAAAGGCGCTTTTTCGGCGCGCGGAGGTTATTTCCCGTCCGCGTCGGAGCCGCCGTCTTTGAGGGAAGCGGAACCCGAACTGTTCTTTTTTCTGCGGCAAAGCAGGAATACGCACAGCCATGCCAGGGCAGCTGCAATAATCACGGCCGATATCACAGAGCCGGGCGACGGGGCAATAATGCCGGCTGCAAAGGGAAACGCACATATAAACAGCGCAGGACAGACGGAAAGCGCGATTATGGCGGCTATATTGCGGCGGGCTCCGATAAGAGCGCAGGCGTTAAGAGCGGTGCGGCGCACCGCTTCGGCACGCTCCGGGGCACGGCAGGCGGCATATACCTCGCGCAGAAAGCCGTCGCTTATCGATATATCCCTGCACAGCTCGGTGGCTTTGCTAAGAATGCGCAGCGCGCCAAATGGGCCTCCGGATGCAGCGGATTCCAGCCGTGCCAGCGTGTCCAGACTTTTGCGCAGCTGCTCTGCGGGTGGGCAGGTGTCCGATATTGCAATAATGCCGTCTTCAAGTACGGCGTACCGCCCCTGCCCGGCGCTTATGCTTACCGCAAAGAAGTCGCTCATGCAGTCAACGGGGAGGTTCAGCGTAACATCGCAGTAAAGCCGGTTCAGCTTGCCCTGTATTCCCAGCAATTCAAATATGTCTCTCTCAAGCAGACGGGAGCGCAGCTCAAGGGCGGACTTCATGGAAAAATAGAAGCTTTTGCCCTCCAGAGCCGGATGCCCTTCAAGAGTAACATAAGTGCCGCCGTCTGTTGCTTTAATACTGCATTCCAGCTCCAGCCCGTCCGCCGTGCAGCGGCCGGGTATTCTCTTTACGGCGCCGGAGGAAGCATTTATATATGCCCGCAGCGCAACACTGCAGGAAGTGCACTCCAGCCTGCCTAACATTTCAATCAGCCTGCTTGGGTCATCAAAGGGCGCAATAATGGTGCTGCCCGCATCGGTTATACTGCCGGCTGACCTTAAGAGCGACTCCACCGCCTCCCGGCTGCAGTAGAGCGGCAGCACCTTTAATCCGCCCGAATGCAGCAAAAGCATGGAAAAGCCGCACAGCCTCGCAAAAAGCTCCGGGCAGGAACACTCCGGGTTGCGGAGCAGCAATATGCGGCATTCCGACACGGAGCCGTCCTCCATAGGCAGGGGAGCGGTAAGCTCCCGGCCCGCGGCGCAGTCGCTTATATACCTGTCCAGCTCCTTTTCGGCGCGCGATATTATGGGGGCTACCGACGGCACCCGGGCGGAAACCTTCTGCTGCGAAAGGTCAAGGTCGCAAAAGAGCAGCAGGTCCATCATGTACTGGCGCAGCACGGTAAAAACAGTGTCGGTAAGAATACGCGCGTCCTTTTCGCAGGTGATCTCCGAGCTTAAAAACTCATATAAAAACGGAAGGGTGTCTATGCTGTCCCGGGTAAAGGGCAGATGCTCACTGTCCGCCTTTGCCAGATAGGAGGCCAGCATGCCCGCAGCGCGCGGCAGCTTGCCGCTTTCCGATGCGCTCAGGGCAAGATAGGCGGTGCAGACGGCTTCCAGGGTGGGGTGCATAGGCAGAAGCAGCGTGCCGCAGTCCTGCATTGACTCATAATTGTTTATAAATGCCTCGCAGGCCGGCGAATAGCCGTGTCCGCGGTAAACAAGACCCGTTTGGGTCAGCGTAATGGCGTCGGGGGCTTCGGAAGCAGGTGCATCCGTATAAAAAATCAGATCCATATATCTTCTCCGGCAGTAAATCAGATTTTAATTCCGCACGAAATACTGTATGAAATACTGTGCTATGTTAAAAGTAAATATCACAATACGATTATAGCAAATACTTAGCAAAATGCAATAAGAAAAATCAAAGTTTTAAGCGGATTATCGCCGCGATGCTATTTGGATTGACTTACGGCGCTTAAAATGATACAATTATCCGGATAGAAAACACGGACGCGCGCAGCGGATTGCGCGGCACGGGCTTCTGCTGTATATGCGATGTTTAAGCCCGGCGCACCTTACAAATATAAAGGAAGTTTTCCCATGATTTATTATACATCCTCGGTAAAGGAAACGGATGAACTGGCGGCCCGTCTGGCCGGGAAGATAACGAACGGCTGTTTTATAGCCTTCAGGGGAGATCTCGGGGCGGGCAAAACTGCTTTTGTCAGCGCCTTGGCCGCGGCCCTGGGCAGTACGGCGCAGACCTCCAGCCCGACTTTTGCGCTACTGAACCAGTATACCGACGGCAGACTCCCGGTGTATCATTTTGACCTATACCGCATAGAGGGAAGAGAAATCTATGATCTTGGCTTTGACGAAATGTTTTTTGATGCTCATTCCGTCAGGTGCGTGGAGTGGAGCGAGCGCCTGGAGGAGCAGGATATGCCCGGGCAAAGGCTGGATATAAACATCATCAAGCTGGACGGGGACAACAGATGCTTTGTTATTACGCCCATAGGTTATAAGGAAGGCGAATTTGATATATGATCATACTTGCACTTGATACTGCCAGCCGGTACTGTTCGGCTGCGGTTTACCGTGACGGGGAGATAATAGCGGAACAGACAGTATGCTGCGGACTGGTACATTCCAAAACCGTGATGCCCATGGTTAACAATGTGCTTTCAAGCTGCTCTCTTAAACCGGAGCAAGTGGATGTCTTTGCCTGCAGCAGCGGGCCGGGCTCGTTTACCGGCATCAGGATAGCGGTAAATGCGGTTAAAGGGCTCGCCCTGCCCTTTAACAAGCCGTGTGCCGGTGTAAGCACGCTGGAGGCGGCGGCAGAGGGCATATTTGCGCCGGGCTGTGTTGTCTGTCCGGTGTTGGATGCGCGCTGTGGGCAGGTATATACCGCCGTTTACAAAGACGGTACTTGTCTGCTTGAGCCTGCTCCCGTTGCCCTTGAGAAACTGCTTGATTTTCTGCAGGGGCTTAATACCGGGGTGATATTCTGCGGCGACGGAGCCGGGCTGCACAGGGAAACCGCGGCAGAGCGGCTGGGCGGCATGGCCCATTTTGCACCGGCGCCCCTGGTGTACCAACGCGCCGCCGGTGTGGCGGCGGTCGCCGCCCGAATGGCAGAGGAAAACAGACTGGTTTCCTGCTTTGAACTGGACGCGGTATATCTGCGCCTGTCGCAGGCCGAGCGGGAATATGAGGCAAAGCACAATGCTCATTGATAAAAGCGGGATCTGCATAGAGTTTGCCGCTCTGCAGGCGGAACACATTGACGGCGTTGCCGAAATCGAGCGGAGTTCCTTTAAGGACCCGTGGAGCCGCGCGGCATTTGAGCGGGAGCTGGAAAATCCCGTTGCGGTGTATGTGGTGGCTCTGTACTGCGGCAGGGTTATAGCATACGGAGGCCTGTGGCATATACTGGATGAAGGACATATCACCAACATCGACGTGTCAAAGGAATTCCGGGGCAAGGGAGTGGGCGACGCGCTGGTGGGCCGGCTGCTGGAGATGGCATCGGGCATGGGCATGCGGCGGTTTACCCTGGAGGTGCGGGTAAGCAATTCCGTTGCGCGCTCACTTTATGAAAAACACGGCTTTGTATGCGCCGGAATACGCAGGGGGTATTATCAGGACGGCGAGGATGCCGCGATTTACTGGACGGAGGATCCCGATGCGGTTGATAATTGATTCGTTAGAGGTACACTGTGAGCAGCTCGGAGAGGGAAGCGACTGCGTATTGCTGCACGGCTGGGGCTACGGAAGCGAGCTTCTGATGCCTCTTGCAAAAAAGCTGGCGCAAAACCACCGCGTAACCCTGATAGACCTCCCGGGACACGGGAAGACGGCAGAGCCTTCGGCGCCGTACAGCATTGAAGATTTTGCGGCGATTGTGGCCGGCGTATGCGATGAGCTGGGCATAAAAAAAGCCTGCTTTTTCGGTCACAGCAACGGCGGGCGCACAATAATTGCCATGAGCCGCAATTACTCAAGGCTCTTTGACCGCATAGTGCTGTGCGACGCTTCGGGTATACGCCCAAAGCGGGGGGCAGGGTACTATATAAGAGTATATACGTATAAGCTGGGCAAGCTGATCCTTAAACTGCCGGTGTTTTCACAGGAGCGCAGAAAGCGCTTTGAAAACGGTCACGGCTCGGAGGATTACAAAAAGCTCTCTCCGGTGATGAAGGCAACCTTTTCCCGCATAGTAAACGAGGACCTTACGGACTGCCTTGACGGGATAAGGGTTCCCACGCTGCTTATATGGGGCGAAAACGACACCGATACGCCGCTGTATATGGGCAGGATCATGGAAAAAAGGATCCCGGATGCGGCGCTTGTGCTTTATAACGGGCGCGGACACTATGCTTTTGCCGAGGATTTTGCCAAAACTGAGGCAATACTTGAATCATTCTTTAATACAACACAAATGGGGTGATGACCGTGGAATATATAAAGATTGCGGGTAACTGCGTCGGTTTGCTGCTGCTGATTGCCGCTATGCTGAGCGCAAGCAAGTATTATCTGCACTTTTTGCAGCTGGAATCGTACTATCTGGCAGGCTACAGCCGCTTTATGCTGAAAAAATGGTATTGCTTTGCGCTTGCGGCACTTATCGGACTGCTTGCTCTTATACCCTTTGATTATATAAGCATGATCATTCTGCCCCTTGAGGCCGTTGCGGTATATCTTGTGGGCAAAAGACTGCTTTTGCAGACCAATGCCAAAAAGTCGCTCGCGGTCACGGCAAGAATAAAGCGCCTGACAGCGGCGCAGGGAATACTGCTTGCAGCCGTTGCGGCCGGGGTGGCTTTTGCGGCGGAGGGCGGCCGTCTTTGCGGACTTTTCGGGCTTATGCCTGCGCTTATGCCCTTTATAACATTTGCCGCAGGCCTTGTTACAAAGCCGCTTGAATATGCAGTGCGCCGCTATTATATAAATGACGCCAAAAAGATATTAGCCTCCAGAGAGGACCTTAAAATCATCGGAATTACCGGCTCTTACGGTAAAACCAGCACCAAATTCCTGCTTTCCACCATACTGAGCGAAAAGTATTCCGTGCTTACTCCGCCCTCCAGCTACAATACTACGCTGGGAGTTGTAAGGGTTATCAGGGAGCGGCTGCAGACCGACGACCAGGTGTTTATCTGTGAAATGGGCTCCCGTCATCTTGGCGACATAAGGGAGATATGCAGCTTTGTAAAGCCGGATATCGGCATAATAACCTCAATAGGCCCTCAGCACCTGGAGACCTTCGGCACCATGGAAAACATAGTCAAGGGTAAATTTGAGCTGATAGAAGCGGTCAAGGACGCTGCGTTTTTCCCACTTGGGAATGAGTACACCGAGAGAATGCTTGCCATGGCTCAGGACAAGTGCAGCGCCTATGCCTTTGCCGTCAACAGGGAATGCTATATGCACGCCGAAAACCTTACCGTAGGGCCGGACGGCTCCTGCTTTGCGCTTGTCAATCAGGAGGGCGAAAGCGTGTTTTGCACAACGGCTCTGCTGGGGATGCATAACGTGCAGAACATTGTAGGCTGCGCGGCGGTAGCCTATAAAATGGGGCTGACCATGGAGCAGATAGCCCGCGGCATAGCCAAGCTCAAGCCTGTTGAACACCGGCTTCAGATAGTCAGCCGCAGACCGGTTACCGTCATTGACGATGCGTTCAATTCCAGCCCGGACGGAGCCAAAGCGGCGCTTGCGGTGCTGGGCAGCTTTCCGGGCAGGAGGATAATAGTTACTCCGGGCTTTGTGGAACTGGGACAGAAGCAGGAGGAATACCACAGGATATTCGGCAGTCAGATAGCGGAGGCGGCCGATGTTGCGGTGTTGGTGGGTGCGCGTACCGCGGCCATCGGTCAGGGACTGCTTGAGGCGGGCTTTAATGAGCAGAATATCATCCGGGTTGCGTCCCTTGCGGAGGCTTCGGATTATATAGGCAGAATGGGCAGAGCAGGGGACACGGTGCTGTTTGAAAACGATCTGCCCGATAACTATTGACATTTGCGGGGTTTTGATATATAAATATCGGCGTACGGGACGGCGGTATCCCGCGGTTCCGGCACGGCAGCGGGCTTTCGCGCCGCAAAAGTATCACCCCGCCCGGATGCGCGCAGGGATAAAGCGGCGTCAGAAAATATTTAAGAGAGGTTTGTTTTTATGCTTAAAGTGGCTGTTTTCTTCGGAGGAAAAAGCGTTGAGCACGATGTATCTGTGGTTACCGCGCTTCAGCTTATGGAAAATATCGATAAAAGCAAGTATGAGATAATACCGGTTTATATCACCAGAAACGGAGACTGGTTTACCGGAGAAAAGCTTAAAAGCGTTGACGCGGTGAGAAACTTCGATCCGGCGGATCCGGAGCTGACCAGATGCTATCTTCCGGCCAATGCACGGGCAAGACAGCTCTACCGCTACGATGCCAAAAAGGGCGGGCTGTTCAAAAAAGAGGAGCGCGTCATTGCAACCATAGATGTTGCCATACCGGCCATGCACGGGCTTCACGGTGAGGACGGTACGCTGCAGGGTTTGCTGGAGCTTGCGGCTGTGCCTTATACAAGCTGCGGAGTGCTGGGCAGCGCGGCGGGCATGGACAAAATACTTATGAAGGCTGCCTTCAAGGGCGCGGGACTGCCTGTGCTTCCGTATATATATTTCGACCGCGGCACGCTGGAGAGCTGCATGGAGCAGCATCTGGACAGCGCCGAAGCGGCTCTGTCCTACCCGATGTTTGTAAAGCCGGCCAATCTGGGCTCCTCTATAGGCATCAGCAAGGCGAACAACAGGGCGCAGCTGGAGGAGGCCATCCGTGTGGCGTCTCATTATGACAGGCGTATTCTGGTGGAGCAGGGAGTGGCGTCGCTGGAGGAAATCAACTGCTCCGCAATGGGCTTCGGCTCTGACGTGCAGACCGGCGTATGCGAGATGCCCGTAACCTGGGAGGAATTCCTTACCTATGACGAAAAGTATATGCGCGGCGGCAAAAGCGGCAAGGGAAGCAAGGGCGGTTCCGGCGGAGCCGACGGAATGGCGGCTCTGGCACGCAGGATACCTGCGCCTATAAGCCCGGAAATGACTGCCTTGGTGGAAAAATATACTGTCGAAGCTTTCCGCCTGTTAGACTGCAAGGGCGTTGTGCGTATAGATTACATACTGGATAAGAGCAGTAATACGCTTTATATCAACGAGATAAATACAATTCCGGGGTCCTTCGCATACTATCTGTGGGAGCCTAAGGGGATGAGCTACACCAAGCTGCTGGACAGACTGATAGAGCTTGCTATGGTGGCCTATGACGAGGGCAAAAACAACGAGTATGCGTATGATTCCGAGATACTTGCGCGCTACGGTGAAAGGCTGAGCGGCGCGAAAAAATAAAGGACAGGACGGAGCAAAGGCTCCTTGGGTATAAGTAATGCCGGTACGTATTGATGAAAAACTCCCAGCATTTGCAGTTCTTACGCGGGAAAATATATTTGTAATGTCGGGAGAGAGGGCGGCGTCTCAGGATATACGCCCCCTTAAAATAGCCATTTTCAACATAATGCCCACCAAAGAGGTCACCGAAACGCAGCTCCTGCGCTTGCTGGGCAATACTCCCCTGCAGGTGGATATCACTCTGCTGCACCCGGAGAGCCATGTCTCCAAAAATACGGCAGCGGAGCATCTGAAGAGCTTTTACCGCACCTTCAACGATGTAAAACAGGATAAATTCGACGGTCTGATAATCACGGGCGCTCCGGTGGAGAAAAAGGACTTCGACGAGGTCAACTACTGGGAGGAGCTGAAAAAGCTGATCACCTGGTCTCATACCAACGTCTTTTCCACGCTGTATATCTGCTGGGGTGCTCAGGCCGGGCTTTATTATAATTACGGGGTAAACAAGGAGCTCATGGACAAAAAGCTTTCCGGCGTTTATCTGCATCACACCGTGCCCCTTGCGCGCAAGCTGATACGCGGCTTTGACGATGTGTTTTTTGCTCCGCATTCCCGCTATACCACGGTGCGCAGGGAGGATATAGAGCAGCATCCGGAGCTTACCGTGCTTGCCTGGTCGGAGGAGGCCGGAGTGTATCTGGTGGAGGGCAGAGGAGGCCGCGAGGTCTACGTTACCGGGCATCCCGAGTATGACGCCGATACATTGGCGCTGGAGTACAGGCGCGACCTTAACAAGGGCATAAATCCGGATATTCCGGCAAATTATTTCCCCGATGACGACCCGTCACTCCGGCCCGAGGTCAGATGGAAGGGACATGCAAACCTGCTGTTCTGCAACTGGCTCAACTATTGCGTATATCAGGAAACGCCGTACAGCCTGGATGAGATCAGATAGGCAGCATATAACAGCAAAAGCAGGCCGCACGGCAACCTGCGATAAAGCAGGTCTGCCGAACGATGTTTGTCCTTACGGGCAAGTGATGTCGGCTTCGCCTAATGATGTAGCCTACGGCAATGATGTTGTGCCTTCGGCACAGTGGGCAAGCATCACATCACTCGCGACCATCGGGAGCAACATCATTATGAACGAAGTGAGTAACATCACTTTTGCGTGAGCAAAAACATCACTCCTTTACCACCCAAAAATAAAACATAGTATAACACACTATACCTTGCAGGCAAGGAAGTGTGCAAAAGGGACGAGAAAACCTCGTCCCTTTTGATATTGATAAAAAACTGCTTTACGGTAGGTGCCCTCACGGGCTCCTTTGCTTTTACTGTACCCAGGCTTTATCGCTACGCCGGGGTCCGCAATAACGCCGCTTGATACCGCCGATAGCTCCGGCATAAAAAAACTGCCCAGGTGTACTCAAAAACACTTGGGCAGATATCCACTTTGTTGCCGGTACCCGGTTTATTACTTGAAGAAACCGAGGCTGCGGATGATAGCGGGCTCCTTAGCCTTGCCGGAGCACACCTGGAAGAAGCAGATGATATTGATAACATAGAACACGCACATCATTACGGCGCCTGCGATGGGTACGATGACTGTCCATAAAAGGAGGGCCATTACGATGCCCAGCAGCACATTAACCACCATGAGCTTCATGGTCTGGCGCATATGGAACCTGACATAGGGGGAATTATTGCTTGCAAGAAGCTGCAGAATAACGCCCAGCCAGCCCATCAGATAACCAAGCATTGCAAGAACCTTGTTATCGGAGATGTCCTTGGGATCAAATTCAGCGGTATGATCCCATGCCGGCGGAGCAGCGGGCGCAACGGGTGCCGCCTGATATTGTGTGTTCTGGTACTGTGCGTTGTTGTCTCCCTGTACGGCAGCTCCGCAGGCAGGGCAGAATCTGGTGTCGGCACCGAGCTCAGCGCCGCACTTTGTGCAGTTTGCCATATGTATCTCCTCCTGATAATATAATAAATATAATACTGCATTATATGCCGGACTGCCTGAACAGCGGCTTTAATGCCCGACAATATAACCTATATAATACTATAATATTTGCATTGAAATGTCAAGTACGAGGCGACTATTTTTTTGATAAAATAACGAAATATTCAGCATTGCACGGCTTATTATGGGTTTATTATGCCTGCACAATGCCCGGACTTTTTGCTTGCCCGCGATATGCAGTTGCAACACCCTGTCCGGAATCCGCATCATTAAGCGCACACAAAACCGACAAAATCCGCGCCGCTAATCCGTATGTTCCCGGCTAGTCCGTAGGTTCCCCGCTAATCCGCCGGGCCGCTTAAAATCAGCCTGTGCAGGAAATCCGCAGCCGCGCGTATATCCTCCGCCGGTTTTTCCCCTGTCTCGCGTTCAACTGTAAGAAAGCCCGCATAACCCGCATCATAAAGCGCCCGCAGATATTCCGGGAAATTCACATCCCCCTCACCCAGCGGCGTTTCGATAAACGACGGCGCCTGATCGTCCGGCTCCAGTCCGTATATTTTCTCCGGCTCCTTGAAAAAAAGCTGCCTGCCGTCCTTTGCGTGAGTGTGGACTATATAATCCTTAAGGTTGTTCACCGCCTCCGCGGGCTTTTCTCCGCACACCATAACCAGGTTTGCCGGATCAAAATTGACGGCTATGCCGCTGCCCAGACCGTCCAGGAAACCTTTTAGCACAATGGAGGGCTCCGGTCCCGTTTCCACCGCAAAATAAGCGTCCATGGAATGCGCCGCAGCCGCAAGCGCCCCGCAGGCGTCCTGCATAATTCGGTATCTGGGGTGAGAGCTGTCCCCGGGCACCACCCCTATATGCGTCGTTACAACATTCGTATCCAGCTCGCGCGCCAGCTCCATTATGCGCTTTGAACGCTCGATAAGCCCGTAATTGGCATTTTCGTTGCCAAAGCCCATGCCCAGATCTCCGCACAGCGCGCTCACGGTAAGCCCGGCATCCTTAACGCGCAGCAAAAACTCCCTGCGCTTTTCGCCTGACATGTTTTCCGGCGCAAACTCACCGCTTGTGGCATATATCTGTATGCCGGCCGCCCCGGCCTCCGCCGCCATTTTCAGCGCCTGCTGCGCGCCGCAGCGAAAGGAGTCCAGAAGAATACCCACCGAGAAAGGATACAAATCTTTTCACCAGCCTTATACTTTTATAGCATTGCGTGCCGCCCCGCGGCAGATATTCAGGTATTCAGATCAGCAGGTCCTTGGCAGGGAATACCGGCTCGCAGGTCACATTCAGTCCCAACTTCCTGAGCGTACCCTCATCCCCGCTGCGCAGCATCTGCGTGGAATGGAACTCGCATCCGCGCAGTCTGTGCAGACAGCTCACCGCCAGTGCCGCCGTGGGATTGGTAGCGGCGCATATAGAAAGCGCAATCAGTACATCATCCAGCTTGAGCACCGAGCTGGCGCTGCCCAGGATGTCTCCCTTGAGCTTCAGTATAGGCTCCAGCACTATGGGGGAAATCAGCATTATTTTGTCGTCCAGTCCGGCGAGCGCCTTGATGGAATTTACAACTGCGCTGGCCGAAGCGCTCATAAGATCGGTAGTCCTGCCGGTAATTATCCGTCCGTCCTCCAGCTCCACGGCTGCCGCAGGCGCGGCGCTCTGCTGAGCTTTTTCCCTGGCAGGCAGCACAACCGGTCTGTCATCGGCATTAACGGCCAGCTGCTGCATTATGCTCTTTATCTTTTCTAACGTGCTGTCCTTTTCCCTGCCCAGGCGGCAGTCGCACGCCGTCTTATAGTAACGCCTTATTATCTCCTGTCTGGAGGCATAGCATACGGTGTCATCGTCATAAATGCAGAAGCCCGCCATATTTACGCCCATATCGGTGGGAGAACGGTAGAAATCCGGATTGCCGGTCACGCGCTCCAGAATGGTGCGCAGCACCGGAAACGCCTCTATATCACGGTTATAATTGACGGTGGAAACGCCGTACGCCTCCAGATGGAACGGGTCTATCATGTTGACGTCCTGAAGGTCGGCGGTTGCCGCCTCGTACGCCAGGTTTACCGGATGCTTAAGCGGCAGATTCCAGATAGGGAAGGTCTCAAACTTGGCGTACCCGGCCATTCTGCCGCGCTTATGCTCATGATAAAGCTGGGAAAGGCAGGTGGCCAGCTTGCCGCTTCCGGGGCCCGGAGCCGTAACCACCACAAGCGGCCTTGTGGTCTCTATGTAGTCGTTTTTGCCGTAGCCCTCCGGGCTGACTATGGCGTTTATATCCATAGGATAATCCTTTATGGGATAATGCGTATAATGGCGCACCCCCATCATTTCCAGGCGCCGCTTGAAAGGCTCCACCGCCGCCTGGCCGGTATACTGCGTTATTACCACCGAGCTTACCAGTATGCCCATTTTGCTTATCAGGTTTATAAGGCGCAGTACCTCCATATCGTATGTAATCCCTATATCGGCGCGTATCTTTGTCTTTTCAATGTCCGCGGCACAAACGCAGAAAACAATCTCGACCCGGTCGCGCAGCTGGCACAGCAGCTTTATCTTGCCGTTGGGGTCAAAGCCGGGGAGTACCCGCGCTGCGTGAAAATCGTCAAATATCTTGCCTCCGAATTCCAGATACAGCTTGTTATCAAAACGCGATATTCTCTCCAGAATATACTGCGTCTGTTTTTCCATATACATCTGACTGTCGAAACCGTTTTTCATCCGTAGCCTCCGTTACATTTTTAATCAATGCCGCTTAAAAGGTTTATAAACATAACCGTCATAATTATTGTATGTATAACTTATATAAAAGTCAAGAAATAAACATCTTTATGTCGAAAAGAAAACACGGGTTTGTGCTGTCCCGTCAGATGCCCGGCTGCTTCCCTCGCAGACACCTCCCGCTTTTGCAACCCTTCAATATGCCTCCGGCTCTGTTTCTCTTATATAATCCGGCGGCCAAACGGCATCCGTCCTTCAAAAAAACTCATAATATTCCAATAAATTATTGACTGTGGCATAATAATACTATATAATTTTTATAGTAATTAAAATGCAGGCGCAGTTTGCCTGCGTATGCACAGGCAGATTTTTACCGCAATCCGAATAAACTCTATTGCACAAAAATATACAGAAAGGAATTTTCTCTGCATTTCCGCAGCGTCCTGTATCTGCCGCTTACGGCGCGCCGGGAGCAAATGCAGCAAGGCCGTTTTTATGAACCATCCTACTATTTTCTTCACACAGGACAACTGGAAGGCCGTTGATTTTTTCCTTCTTACAAATATGCTTACCCGCACAAATCACTTTGAAAACCTCTTTAACGACATTGAGCCGTCGCTTATAAGCGCGGAAAGCAGTATGTATACGCGCCTTGCCCAGGCGGTGGAAAACATCGATATCAAAAGCGGCTTCCGTCTCTTCTGCTCCGAGGGCACCAGAGACCGCGGTTTTCTGTTCCGTATGTACGGCAGCCGGCTTGTACACGGCATGAATCCGGACTCTGTTTTTTCTCAGATAGAGAACTCAAACCCCTCCGAGCTTGCCGCAAGCCTTGTCTCCTACTACGACAACAGGCCTCAGCTCTCCCCGGGCTTTTATCAGGAGCTGTGCAAGAACAAGGATCTGCTGGTGGACTATATCAACGCCCTGAGCGTAAGCAAAAACATACGCAGCGAACTGCTCAACTTTTTAATCACTCCGCGCAGCGTAATGCGCAATACCGCCGATATACTCAGGAACCTTTACGGCGTTTTCTGCTCGGAGCTTACCTCCATACAGCCCGTTATTGACGAGCAGATATCTCTGCTCAAAGCCGAGATAGAATCGCGCGGGGACGAATTTCTGAAAGACGGCATCAGGTATTACCCCTGCATGATAAAAAACCGCAACATTAAAAATGTATATGTCACATATCTTTCCTCCATACCGTATTCCTCCAATATCTACTCCGAAGGCTTTGACCTCTATGTTGCCGTGGGCAGGGATTTCCGCGCAAACCGCGCCCTGCTTGAGCAAACCGATCCCGCGGTCATAAGCAATAAATTCCGTCCGTTTTCCGACTCCGTACGCATACGCATACTCAAGCATCTGCAAAACGGCAGCCATACTCTGTCGGAGCTCAGCAGTTTAATGTGTATTCCGCCCACCACGCTGCTGCATCATCTTAACATAATGGAGGGGGAAAATGTCATTATGCGCGATGCCGAGGGACGCAAGGGCGCATATACCCTTAAAAAGCAGGGCTTCGTCAACGCGGTATCCTCACTGCGCACGTTTATGGGCTGCTGCGAGGTGGACTGACCGTTTTTCCGCGCATATACGCCGCGTCTTTTAATAAACACATCTTAAATATATCTCCGTTTGCCCGGCGCTGCCGTTTTGCGTCAGGGTACTGTTTTCATGCCCTCTGAGCATTTCCGCATTTGCCGTCTTTTGCGTTATTTTTGTACTAGTTTTTGTTACAATTATACCTTTAATTACTCGCGTAAATCCTCTATAATATTATTAAAAATTTAGTTGGAGGTAATTCCATGAAGAAATTATTTACAGCGCTGCTGGCGCTGTGCATGTTGTTTCTGTGCGCCTGCACCCAAGACCCCGCCCCGTCCGCTTCTCAGGACGCGACGCAGGCTCCCTCCGCAAGCGCCGGAGAAACACCCACAACCGATGTAACAACGACGCCGGAGCCCACGCCTACAACCGAGGTCACCCCGCTCCCCACCGATGAGGACGGCAAGACCCTTATCGAAGGCTTTGAGGAGGGTACGGCCGCCGAGCTTGTTTCCAGCCTTGACTGGTCCGGCACAGGCTACGGCATCTCCAATCCCGAGCTTTCCATAACCGACGCCGGAGCCGACCTGGGCAAGGGCTACAAGGTTTTCCTGGCTGACGGCAACGCCTGGTGCCAGTCCTTCACGCTTTTGGGCAGCAAGGTTTCCGACGCCTTTACAAAGGGCGGAACATACATCCGCTTATGGGTCAATAACCAGACCGAAGGCACCATAGGTATCGGCATTATTGCACACGCCGGCTCCGACAGCGCTTACTTTGATGTAACAAACGCCAAGCTGTACGGCGCAAACGGTACCGAAGTAAAGGTCGAAACCGCAGACTCCTCCGGAATGGGTCAGGGCAAGCCCTCCTCAGTAATCATACCCGTGGGCTTCCAGGGCTGGTTGTCCCTGCCCATAAGCGAGCTTTGCTCCTACTGGAGCAGCCCGCTTCTGTCCGATGCTTCCAAGGCAACCAAGCTCAATATAGATGTCCGTCCCTCCGGCTATACTCCCGAGACCTATTATGTCTTTGACGAGCTTGCCCTGACCTCCTCCGCCGTCGGCGCCACCCGCGAATGGAACAACACCGGCAGCGGAGACAGCACCGACCTTTCCAAGAGCGAGCAGATAGCAAACGGCATGAAGGACGCCATCGCCACCACCCCCCAGGTCGTGGAAATGTCGGAATACAACCCCACCGGGGTCTACTCCGGAATAAAGGCCGTATGGTTTGACGGCATGACCAAAAACGGCAAGAAAACCAAGGTCTTTGCCTACATAGGCTTCCCGAAAAACGCTTCCGCCTCCAATAAGGTTCCCGCGGTGGTGCTTATGCACGGCGGCGGAGGCCACGCCTTTCTGCCGTGGGTAAAAATGTGGAATGACCGCGGCTACGCCGCAATAGCAATAGACAATACCGGCTATTTCCCCACAGCGGTCAACGCCGGCTCCTCCGAGACCGACAACCAGTGGAAATACGGCCTGCCCAGCTCTCTCCGTCAGGATGGCTACACCTCGGCTCCCAATAACGACGGCATGTATTCCTCCAGCGGCAAGGTGGAGAGTATGTGGATGTATCACGCCGTAGGACAATCCATTCTTGCGGCAAATATCCTGCGCGCAGACAGCCGCGTGGATTCCTCCAAGGTAGGCATAACCGGTATTTCCTGGGGCGGAGTTATCACCTCCATAACCATCGGCTATGATGACCGCTTTTCCTTTGCCATTCCGATTTACGGCTCGGGTTATCTTGACGAGGCACTCTCCTGGATGAAGGACAACTTCGCCGGCAAGGACACTCAGGAGCTCTGGAGCGCTCAGGACCGTTTTGATAAGGTCACAATGCCTGTTCTGTGGCTCTGCTGGAACGATGACAGCTGCTTCTCCGTAAACAGCAATTCCAAGAGCTACCTGGACACCGTCAAGCTCAATGCCGATACGCGGCTGAGCATGATAAATAATATGTATCACTCCCACGGCAGCGGATGGAACCCCGGAGAAAGCATGGCCTTTGCCGATTCCGTCGTCAAGGGCAGTGCAAAACTCACAGGCTTCAAAACCCAGCCCTCGGGAAAAACCGTCAATACCGAGCTTACGGTGGATTCCGCTGCCTCCAAGGTAACGGCAAAGCTGTACTATATTACCCAGAAAATGACCTACAGCAGTCATGTAAAGTACGGCTACGAGGCCACCTTCATGGACCAGGAATGGCAGACCGCTTCCCTTACCGTTAACGGCAGCAAAATAAGCGGCACCGTTCCCTCTGATGCCAAGGGCTATTATATCGAGGTTAAAACCACGATAAACGGCAAGGAATACGTGACCTGCTCCGTGTATACCGAGGTATAAACCCCACCTTATCAACGCACAAAGCGCCGGAAAGCCCGGCGCTTTGTTTTTTATTTGCGGCAATGCTCACTCGCCCTTAAGCCGCTTAAAGAACTCCACCATGAAATTGTAATATCTTATCACTTCGGTGTTGTCCGCCTTGTTGTCATAGCGCGAAATGATAATATCGCGTCTGCAGACAGGCTCCTCTATCTCAAGCAGCGCAACATCGGGGTTGTTCAGCTCGCCCCATGAATACTCGGGCCAGAAGCCCACTCCCACGCCCGCCGCAATCAGGTTTTTTACCGCCGTAGGATTATCGCTCTGGAATACCACATGCGGCTCAAACCCCGCGTGGGCACACAGCTTATCGCAGATAAGGCGGAACTGCCTGGAGCCTGCCAGCGCTATAAACTCCTCTGCGCGCATATCCTCCAGTCTTATGCTTTTGCGCGCGCCGTAATGCCCACTTACCGGAACCGCCAGAAATATCCTTTCGGTAAAAACATACTGCTCGCTGCATACGGGGCGTTGGAAAAACAGCTTGGTGGATATGCTTATATCGCACAGGCCGTCCTCATCCTGCCCAAGCTGAAAGTTTATATGGTTTTTGCTCTGCTTATAGGCAATTACCGACTCCGTGACTATATAAGATGCCGCCAGGACATTCATGCGTATTATGCCGTTCTCCTGCGCGGACATACTGCTCACCTCGTCCCGGAGCGCGTCCACGCTTTGCAGTATATCCTGCGCTCTTTCCTTTAGAAACATTCCGTATTCCGTCAGTACCACGCCCCGCCCGCGCGGAACGAAAAGCGGCACCTCCAGCTCTGCCTCCAGCCGGTGTATGGCCTGCGTAAGCGCCGGCTGAGCTATATGCAGCTTGGCGGCAGCCTTGGTCATGTGCTGCAGCCTGGCCGCCTCCAGAAAATATCTTAGCTGAGACAGCTCCGTAATTATCACTCCGTTCCCGTTATCCGTGTTCACGCTCCACGCGGCATATTCATAATAAAAATTTATCAATTTAATTGTTATTATATATTTGTCATTATTGATTGTCAAGCGTATTATATAGCGTGCAGGCAAAAGCAAAGAGACGCCGCAAAGCGTCCCGGTCTTAGGAAGGAGAGCTCCCGATGCCTGCGGGAGCGGCAATAATATATGTCAGAGATACTGGAAACCGTCATGCTTATCTGCTTCGGAATGTCGTGGCCGATATCGGTAATAAAAAACATCCGCGCAAAAAGCGCAAAGGGTATGAGCCTGGGCTTTATCCTGCTTATAACGGCAGGCTACGCCGCCGGAATAACGGCCAAAATCATAAACGGCAACATAAACTATGTGCTTATCGTTTATGTGCTGAATATAGCCATAGTGCTTGTAAACCTTGCGGTATATTTCCGCAACAGGAGCCTGGACGCCAGAAAGAGCGGCACGGTTCACGCACCGATGGCAGTAGAGATCAATGCCGAAAAATAAAAACGCCGTACACTTAAAACGGCGAATAAATATTTACAGAAGGGTAAAGGTGACAACAATGGATCTTACAAATGTAAAAGCATCATTCGAAAGACTAAACCATCTTGCACAAAAAGGCGGTACGGTTCTTTTCGGTTCAACCTTCGCCAGTCGTATTCCCTTCAGCGAGCTCATGAGGGATTATACCGACGATACAGCAGGCTACAACCGTTCCATTGAAGGTCTGACCGTCATTGAAGCTCAGCAATGTCTTTCGGAATGTGTTTTTCAACTGGAACCGGTTAAAATCTTTTTAAGCCTCGGAGATGCTGATTCTCCGGAGGATTGTGAAGCTTTTATACGGAATTACGAATGGCTGCTTTATAGCATTCATTCAGGTGCTCCTGCGGCGCATATTTATATCCTTTCCATTTACGATCCCAGCGGAGCCAAATATTCCGTACTTAATGACAAACTAAAGAAACTTGCAGAATCTACCGGCTGCTCATATATAACCGTTTCCCCGTTCGGTCCCGCTCCCGAAATAAGCGCCTTTGAAAATCTGAAAACAATGTTCCGAACGAAACCGATAAGCTTTTTTGACGCAATAAACTCCGCAGTATAACAGCCTTAAAATAAAGCCTTTCAGCATTGAAACGGCATATCGCTTTTGCATAATGTGAGGCGGTATGCCGTGCTTTTTACCCGCTCAATGCAAAAATTGTATTAGCATACATGATTGCCGCGCACATAGCCCGGTTTTACCTGGTCGGCTTTCCATCTGCTTTGATAATAAATTTTTGTTGCAAATTACCTCTTTCTTGTGTATAATATCCGCAAGGCGTGCAGTGCGCCTGTATTGGGTCCTGTGCGATGGAGGGCTGTGAATCATGTCAGGTTCGGAAGAAAGCAGCATTAAGCGGATTCCTTCATGTGCCGCAGCAAAGCCGGATACAGGCGCAGTGCACGCCTATATTTTTTTATTTTCAAGGGAGTAAAAGTGCAATGGCAGTGGAATGCAGCGTAACGGTAAACAGCGCCGACGAAAGCTTCAGCTTTACCGCTGATTATAACGAGCCGTTATTTGCACTGCTTATAAAGCGCGGTCTCATCCGTCATCTGGAAACCCCGTGCGGAGGCAAGGGTCTTTGCGGTAAATGCCTGCTGCGCGCCGTAGGCCGTCTGAGCAAAATGAGCGCGGAGGAACGCTCTCTGGTCGGGGACGAGCTGGCCGAAAAGGGCTACCGCCTGGCCTGCTGCTGCTATATAAAGGGCGACTGCGTTATCACCCTTCCGCAGAAGGAGGCTCTCCAGGAGGGAAGCGAGCCGCAGCCGGAGGACGATTACGGCTTTTCCGTCGATATCGGCACTACCGCTATACAGCTGTCGCTGCACAATCTGAACACCAAGCAAACCGTAGCAATACAGGAAGAACTCAACCGTCAGAGTGCGCTGGGCTTTGATGTCAAAAGCCGCATAGCCCGCTGGAAAACAGACCCGGAGCAGCGCGCTTTACTGCACGGCATGCTGGTCTCACAGCTGGACTCCATGATAAAAGCCGCTTTGGAGCACGCCGGAGTATCCCCCTCCTCCGTTAGTGAGGTTCGGGCGGTAGGCAACACCTGCCTGCTGCATATGCTGGCAAATGTCGACGTATCTTCTCTTGCCTCTTACCCGTTTGAACCTCTTACAAAGGATAATCTGACGCTGTCCTGCAAGTCCGCAGGGCTGACCTCACTTCCGTCCGCCCAGCTTGATATTACCGGGGTTATTTCCGGCTTTATCGGCTCCGATGCGGTGGCATCAGCCCTTGTAACCGGTATGTATAAAAGCATTATGCCGGTACTGCTGATAGATTTCGGCACCAATGTCGGGGTGCTTATGGGCAACCGCAACGTGCTGCTCGCCTGCTCGACGGACGCCGGAGCCGCATTTGAAGGCGCCGGCATCAGCTGCGGCATGACTCACCGCAGCGGCGCAATATGCAAGCTGTGGAAAGAAAAATACAAGGTACTCTACAAAACAATAGGCGGCACGGAGCCTACAGGTATATGCGGCACCGCGCTGCTTGAAGCCATAGAAATAATGCTGGATGTCGGGATCATCGATTCCACCGGCCGTATGCGCCGTCCCGAGGAGCTCAAACCCAGCAAGCTGCGCATGATAGGCACCGTAAACGGCGAGCAGGTGTTTTTTATAAGCCGCAAGCACAGGATATACTTAACTCAAAGCGATATCCGCGCCGTACAGCTTGCCAAAGCAGCGGTTCTTACATGTGTACAGACGCTTTTCGAACAGTTTGATATCACCGGTCCGGACGAGCTGTCCGCGGTATATCTGGGCGGCATCTTCGGCGGAATGCTGCCTGTCAAAACCGCCGTTAACATAGGCTTGCTGCCCGCCGCGGCGGAAAACATATGCTACGGCATCGGCAACGCCGCAAGTCAGGGGGCGGCACTGCTGCTGCACTCTCCCCGCGCCCGCGCCACCGCAGAACATATACGCACCTACGCACGGACTCTGCATCCGGAAAACGACGAAGATTTTCAGGAGCGTTTTACCCGGGCTATGGAGTTCCGCCGTTTCTGAAGCCCGCATTTTAGGGCATATTCACGGGGTAAGCTCTATTACGGTCAGCTCCGGAGGGTTGAATATCCTGGGCACCGTATAGTTCATTGCAACCCCTCTGCTGACTATCTGAACACAGCCTTCATGGTCATATCTGCCCCCGACATACTTGGGAAAGAAGCCCTGATTGGGCGCATACAATCCGTTGCACAGCGGCGGAAGTCTCCACTGTCCCCCGTGAGCGTGTCCGTTTACCAGCAGGTCGCACGGATACTGCTTATATACATCCACCCTCTCCGGTCTGTGCGCCAGCAGCACCGTAAAGCATTCCGGGTCGGCATTTTCAAAGGCGGAGGCCAGCTGCCCGTCCTCATCTCCCAAAGCGGGGTCATCAATGCCTGCAATATTTATCCTGCAGCCCCTTACTTCCGCCGTCTCGCATCTCCCGTCCAGCACATTCACGCCGAAAGCGGCAACCAGCTCCTTCAGCTCCTGCACTCGCCCCGTCCATACTTCATGGTTCCCCGTTACATAATAACACGGATAGGCAGTACCTATCTGCTCTAACAGTTCGCAGGCGTCCTTCTGCGGCCGCACATTATCTATTATATCCCCGGTCAGCAATATAATATCCGGTTCTATCTCCTCAATACGGCAGATCAGTTCGCTCTGATTTTCCCCGAAGCGGCAGCTGTGCAGGTCGGAAATCACCAGCAATCTTATATTCTCCGTTATTCTTTTGTCGCTTATACCGTAACTGACCGACACAAGGGTTACATCAAACATTACCGCAAGCAAAGCCGACAAAGCCATGGAAACAGCAGTAAGCACGGCTATTATCCGGGAGGCTTTGGCTTTTCCTTTCCTGTTTTCTTTTATCGTGACGCTCATGCTTTTCCTTTCCAAACACACGGTTTTCATTTGGTCCATGCGCATCAATAACGCCGCCGTCAAAAGCCGCAGCAATGCTCGCCGTCAAAAGCCGCAGCAGTGCCCGCCGTCAAAAGCCGCAGCAGTGCCAGTTTTCAAATTTCGCCCCGCTCCGGCGCCGCACGCATTTTGTTTTATTATTACTTACAGAATAAGCCCCGGTAATCGATATTGTTTTTATTTAAGTATTCCTCAAAGCCGGCGCAGTTTCCGCCGCTTAAATAATCTGCATATGCGGCATACACGCGCCTGAGCCTATCCGTATCGGTGCTCCTGTTCAGTTTCCGTGCCGTTTCTTCCATTTCATCAAAAACCGTGTTATAGTTTTTCACGGATAAAACGTCTGTTTCCAATATTCCTATGGGAAGCTCGTGAATTGAATAACAAATCTGCTCCTGCATTAAATTAAACTTGAATTCAAGCAGCGATTCAGAATTGCTGTATTGCAGCAGTTCATTTGCAAACTTAACGGGTGATGTTTCCCACTTACTGTATTGAAAATAAATATCTGCAATATCTTTTATTGTGATTTTTTCAAAACTGCCTGTTCCGACGGTCTGTATCAGTTCCTCTATAAAGCCGCCGTCGTTTTTGCCCAGGCAGTCGTCTATCAACGGACAAACCACTCGCTTAATAAAAACGGTATTTATTATAGTATGATTTTCTTTAATAAAGCTGCATAATTCGCTTTTCAATAACTGATAGTCATTTTTATCAATCTGCCAGTTTTGCAGCGCGGCATTCCTTGCTTTTTTCAGCCGTATGTCCGTCAAAGGATATTGCTCAAATATTTTGCGATACTCTTCCAGACAATTCATAGCTTCATCACCCAACCAGTGAATATAAATAAAAAATTTTCAGGTATTATTCTTATGCAGCCCCGCTCCGGCGCTTTGCAGAGTGTGAATTTCTTATACGAGTCTTTCATCCGCAGGCAGCAGGGCCGTCCGCGCTGCAGAATAATGGAAAAGGCGCGGTTTAATGCCACGCCTCACTCCTAACCTGCGACTTACCGTAAAATCTCCAGCAGGAACAGCGGTAAATGCGGCAATTTTTTAGTTTATTCGATCATACATGACGGTACTACCCGGGTATAAAAACCGCCCTCAACGGTGACCGTGCTGTCCAGTATATCTATGCTTTCTATATCCTGTGCCATAAATATATCGGTAAATATCCCATTTAGCAAATCGGCGCATTTACTGTTTATAAATTCAACCAGCCCGCCTCCGCTGTATCCGGGTATGTTTTCCGCGATAAAATCCGGCACCATACCGGCGTCAAGGTTGTTCAGCCGGAAGCTATCCAGCTGTATTTTGCCGTTTCCCTTAAAAACGGCTGTGATCACGGAGCCCGTCAGATAGCCGTCAATGGTAGCGTTGCCCGTAAGGGAACTGCAGTCCCCCAGCTTTAAATACAGCACCAACCTGTCGTTCCTGACGGCCGCAGATATACCGTCGGCAGGTATGCTTATCATGCCTGCGTCCGGCAGGATTTCCCGGGGAACATTTGCATTCAGATAATTAGCGGTATTAGCGCTGTTCACAGACAGCAGCGCATTGAGCTCTCCCTCGGAAAACCCGATCACTCCGTGCTCCGGCTCGGCAAGCATGCCGCCCGAAGAAAGCCCGTCAAGCTGCTGCAACACCGGCAGCTTTTGCGTCACGGATTCCATGTCCTGCTGCGTAAACTGCGGAGGTCTGAACGTCGGGCCGCCGAACAGCAGCACCGCAACCGCCACCACGGCAATAACTATCACCCCAAGAATGCCCAGAAATATGCCAAGGCCTATCTTGGATCTCTTTTTCAAAATAAAGCCTCCTTTACCGCATAAAACTACCGCACAGTCGGCCCGTTATGCGGACAAATCATTTCAGATACTTCATCATGGCATAACCGGTATTGCCGTCCGACATTCTGATAAGCACCCACTCGCTGTTTACAAAGCGCAGTATGGTAACCGGCGCATCCTTGGTCAGCACCGCCACCTTATCGCTGGAGGTCGTGGGCTCCTTGCGCACATTCATGGATTCCTGTACGTTTACCTTGCAGTCCGGATTCATGGTGCAGACTTTGAGATATTCCGCCTTGACATATCCGGTGTCATCTCCCACCTTTATGCTCGCCCACGAGCCGTCGCCCTGCGAGAGACGGACAATAATCACTACCTCGCCCTTGTCCAGCTTCCGTATTACCTGAGAGCTTGTGTTGGTATCCTTGCGGAAGTTTACTCCGGAAGCTCCCAGCATGGCATATCCGCCCTCGTTAAGACCGGTCTGAGCCGATGTCGTAGGAGTCTGTACCGGCGCGGTAGCCGTCGGACTCTCTATCGGGTCTGCGGTCGGGCTTTCATCCGGCACGGTCACCGAAGGAGAAGGCGTAGACGCTTCCACGGATGCCGTCGGGCTCTGCGTAGGCGTTGCGCTGGGCTTGCCCGTCGGCTTGCTGCCTTTTGTTGCAATTGATGCTATAAGTATTATTATCGCCACAAGCAGCAGGACCGCAATGGCAATCATCAAGTAAGCTCTCAGCCGTCTGTTTCTTATTCTGTCCTTTTGAGCAGCCATGTTATCTACCTTATCCTTTCCCCGGCCTTATGAAACCCCGCAGACCGGCCTCCGCGTGCGCCGTTAAAAGCCGCAATCGCAGAGTATAATTCTCTATGTATTTAGTATATTTAAAGCTGTCGATTTGTCAATATCAAATAACGAATTTTGCGCAAATTTATTCGTCTTAATTGTAAAATTTTGCATTTATGCGCACTTAACCGGGAGCTCAGCCGTCCAGATCCACTAACTCATATTCGCTGCTGCCGCAGCCCAGCAGTTCCGCCGCCTCAATGATATGAGCCCCATGCCGGCTCTCCACTCTTTGAATAAAATGCTTCTGCCCCGGATCCTCCGTGGCGGCATATATCATGTCAAGGCACGCCTTGTCCAGCGCTACCGGGTCAGACGAGGAAAGCATACCGATATCCTTCATGCACGGGTCCTCCGCAACGGCGCAGCAATCGCAGTCCACCGACAGGTTGCACATGATGTTGACATACACAATTCTGCCCTTGAAATATTCCGTGACCGAATACGCCGCGTCCGCCATGGCCTCTATGAACATATCCTGCGGCGCGACGTGCTCCCACACGATATTCTGGTCATCTGTGTATCCCGCGGAATGGATAAGCGCCTTGCCCGCGGAGGACGCACAGCCTATGGAAAGCTGCTTTAACGCTCCGCCGTAGCCTCCCATGGGATGTCCCTTAAAATGGGACAGCACCAGCACGGAATCGTAATGCGCAAGATTCCTGCCCACAAGGTTCCTTTTAAGCACCCTTCCCTCCGGAATATCCAGGCACATATCCGGCCCGGAGCTGTCCATTATATCCACATTGAAAAGCTCTGCCCAGCCGTGACTGTGCATCAGCTTCCTGTGCTTTTCCGTGGTATTCCTCTCTCCGCCGTATGCGGTATTGCATTCCACCACAGTGCCGCCTGCGTCCTCTATCACCGGGCGCAGGAATTCCGGCTTGAGATAGTTCTGGTTGCCCTGCTCTCCGGAATGCACCTTTACCGCCACTCTGCCGGGCAGCTCCATGCCCACGGCTCTGTAGATGCGCACCGCATTTTCCGGAGTAATCACCCGGGAAAAATATACTTTCGGTTTCATATTCCAGCTCATTCCTTATTTTTTGATTTTACTGTATTATATCACAAAGACAAGCGGAATTCAAGCTATCCGCACCGTTATACCGGCATCCCTGCAAATATGTCCGTCGCAAAAAGCACGCAGGGCGCACGCCGCTTTTTTACAGCCGCATGCGCCCCGTTTTTATGCCAAAGCACCTTATTCCAGCTCAAATGCACCGGTGTACAGCCTGTAATACTGCCCCTTCTGTGCTATCAGCTTTTCGTGAGAGCCTTTTTCTATTATGCGTCCCTGCTCCAGCACCATTATAACGTCGGAATTCTGCACCGTGGAGAGCCTGTGAGCAATTACAAACACGGTGCGCCCCTTCATCAGGTTATCCATACCCCTCTGCACTATGGCCTCGGTGCGGGTATCGATGCTGCTGGTGGCCTCGTCCAGTATCATTACCGGCGGGTCCGCCACAGCCGCGCGGGCAATGGAGAGCAGCTGTCGCTGTCCCTGAGAAAGCCCGGAGCCGTCTCCGGAGAGCATGGTCTGATAGCCGTCGGGCAGCATGCGTATAAACCCGTCCGCGTCCACCAGCTTGGCAGCGGCTATGCACTCCTCATCGGTGGCGTCCAGCCTCCCGTAGCGTATGTTGTCCATTACCGTTCCGGTAAACAGGTTGACATCCTGCAGCACCACTCCCAGCGACCTGCGCAGATCCGGCTTCCTGATCTTGTTTATATTTATGCCGTCATAGCGTATCTTGCCGTCCGCAATATCGTAAAAACGGTTTATCAGGTTTGTTATTGTGGTTTTTCCGGCGCCGGTAGCCCCTACAAAGGCCACCTTCTGTCCGGGCTCGGCATATACGCTGACGTCATGCAGCACGGTTTTTTCCGGACTGTATCCGAAATCCACCTCGGTCAGCCGCACATCGCCCGCAAGAGGGGTATATGTCAGCGTACCGTCCTTATGCGGATGCTTCCACGCCCAGCTCCCCGTGCGCTCGTTTGTCTCAACAAGTCTGCCGTCTTCGCTGCGCACGTTTACCAGGGTTACATAGCCCTCGTCGGCTTCGGGCTGTTCATCCATAAGGGCAAATATTCTCTCCGCGCCCGCCAGCGCCATGACAATGGAGGCAAGCTGCTGCGACACCTGGCTTATGGGCTGAGTAAAGGAGCGCGACAGCTGCATAAAGGCCGCAATGCCGCCCAGCGTCAGCCCTCCTACGCCGCCCAGCGCAAGTGCTCCGCCCACTATGGCTATCAGTACATACTGCAAATGTCCCAGATTGCCCATGATGGGCATGAGAATATTGGCAAATATATTGGCGCTTGTGGCGTTTTTGCACAGCTCGTCGTTCTTTTGGTCAAACTCTCTGCGGCATACATCCTCGTGACAGAAAACCTTGACCACCTTCTGACCGTTCATCATCTCTTCAATATAGCCGTTGACCTCGCCAAGCGATTTCTGCTGCTTGACAAAGAACGCTCCGCTCTTGCCGCCTATCACCTTTGCCACCCACATTGTGCCCACAGTCATCAGCACTACAAAAACGGTAAGCCAGATGCTGGTAGAGCACATCGCCGCAAATACCGACACCACCGTAATAACGGAGGAGAACACCTGCGGCAGCGACTGGGAAATAAGCTGGCGCAGAGTATCGGTATCGTTGGTATAGCAGCTCATGACATCGCCGTGCGAATGGGTGTCAAAATACTTTATGGGCAGGGTCTGCATATGGCTGAACATCCCGTCGCGCACCTTTTTAAGCACGCCCTGCGACACCGTTACCATAACACGGTTATAGACAAAGGTGCAGACAAGTCCTATCAGATAAATGCCGCCCATGGTAAGTATTGCGCTCACCAGGCCGGAATAATCCGTTGACCCGCTTGCCAGCATGGGCTCGATATAGCTGTCTATCAGGGTCTTGATGAACATGGAGCCCGCAACGCCGGCCACAGCGCTGAGTATAATGCCCAGTGCCACTATCACAAGCTGTACCTTGTACTCCTTCATATATGACAGCAGTCGCAATATTGTTTTCTTGTCCGCCTTCTTACCTTTAAGGCCCATTTGCGGCCCGTGCGGGCCGTGCGGCTTTCCACCCGGCATCATTGAGCATCGCCTCCTTTGTTCTGCGAGGTATAAACCTCTCTGTAAATGTCGCAGCTCTCCATAAGCTCCTCATGCGTCCCGGCAGCGGCAATCGCACCCTCATCCATCACCACTATCATATCGGCGTCCTGCACCGACGACAGCCTTTGAGCAATGATTATCTTGGTGGTATCGGGCAGCTCCTGGGCAAACGCGGAGCGTATCATGGAATCGGTATGGGTGTCCACCGCCGAGGTGGAGTCGTCCATAATGATGACCTTGGGCTTGGCAAGCAATGCGCGGGCTATGCACAGCCTCTGCTTCTGTCCGCCCGAAACATTTGTCCCTCCCTGCTCGATATAGGTATCATAGCCTTCGGGAAAGGAACTTATAAACCCGTCGGCGCAGGCAACGCGGCAGGCGTGCTCTATCTCCTCATCGGTGGCGTTTTCATTGCCCCAGCGCAGGTTTTCCCGGATGGTCCCGCTGAACAGCACGTTTTTCTGCAGCACCATGGCCACCTCGCGGCGCAGCGCGCTCAGCTCGTAGCGGCGCACGTCTGTACCGCCCACTTTAACGCAGCCCTCCGTCGCGTCGTACAGGCGCGGTATAAGCTGCACAAGGCTGGATTTTGCACTGCCCGTGCCGCCGATGATACCCACCGTCTGCCCCTGCTTTATGTGCAGATTTATATTTTTAAGCACCTTGGTGTTCCTCTCCTTGGAATAGGAAAAGCACACGTTTTCAAAATCCACGTCTCCGCTGGGCACCGTCTCTACGGGGTTCTCCGGGGATACGATATCGGGCTGTTCGTCCAGCACCTCCACTATTCTCTCTGCGCTGGCGCGGCTCATGGTGATCATGACAAACACCATGGAGAGCATCATCATGCTCATAAGTATCTGGCTGGCATAGGAAATAAGGCTCATAAGCTGCCCGGTAGTCATGTCCGTGCCGCCGCTCCCTATGATAAGCCGGGCTCCGAAGAACGATACCAACAGTATGCAGGCGTAAACCACAAACTGCATAAGCGGCATACCAAGCGCCATCAGCTTTTCCGCTTTGACAAAATCGCCGTAGATCTCGCCGGAAACCTTCTTGAATTTTTTGTCCTCATGCTCTTCCCTGACATAGGACTTGACCACCCGGATGCCCCGCAGGTTTTCCTGCACAACGCCGTTTAAGCGGTCGTACTTTTTGAACACCCGCATGAATATGGGATGCACCTTGCTCATTATCAGGTACAGTCCTACCGCCAGCACCGGCAGTGCGCAGACAAAAATAAGGGACAGCTGCGCATTTATGGAAAAGGACATCACCATGGCAAATATCAGCATCATGGGACATCTTACGGCAATTCTGGTTATCATCTGGAAGGAATTCTGTACGTTGGTCACATCGGTGGTCAGCCTTGTAATAAGGCTGGAGGTAGAATACTTATCTATGTTTGAAAAGGAAAAATCCTGCACCTTGTCAAACATATCGTGCCTGAGGTTGCGCGCAAAGCCCGCCGACGCGGTGGAAGCAAATTTGCCCGCCAGCGCCCCGAATATAAGAGACAGCACGCAGCACCCTATCAGTATCAGCCCCATCTTCAATATGTAGTTCATGTCCCCCTTGTTGATACCGCTGTCTATCAGCGAGGCCATAAGCATGGGTATCACCACTTCCAATATGACCTCGAATGTTACGGTTATGGGCGTAAGTATCGCGGTTTTCTTAAACTCCCGAACGCTTTTTGACAGTCTTTTTATCAATGACATACTTCTGTTCCATCTTCCTTCCCTAATTTTTCCGCAGTTTGCCGCCGTTTTCGGGCCCAGCCTCTCCGTCCCCGTCCAGATTGTACATTATCTTGTCCATGGTGGCAAAAAACGCATCCAGCTCCTGCTGCGAAATATTTCTTTTCATTCTTCTCTCCATATCTTCAATGTCCCGTACAACGGACAGATGCAGCTCCTTGCCGCGCTGCGTAAGCACCAGCCGCTTCAGCCTTGCGTCCTGCTGCACGCTGAGTCTCACAATAAGTCCGTTTCTCTCCATAAGCTGCAGCAGCTTTGTAACGGTGGAACGCCTTATACCGAAATCCTGCTCCATGTCGCGCTGGTACACCTCCCGACCCTCGGCTTCGTGCTTGAACAAATACCCCAGTACCCATCCGTGCACCCCGGTCATCTCATCGGCATACTTTTTTGTTGAGGATTCATCCATTGTCCGCCGTATCATGTTTGACAGCCTTCTGACGCGGAAACCTATGGTCTCCTCTCTCCTGTCCACAATCAGCCCTCCAATCTGTTAGCTTGCTAACATATTATAGCGGCTATAGGATATATGTCAATGAAATTTTCGGGCAAATACCGCTTGTTCACACAAAATTAACTTTTCCGCAATAACGGCGGATGTATAAAAAACCCGGGCGGAGCAATACTCTTTTGACGGAACATCTCTGCGCGCCGTGCGAATTGCGCCATGCAAAGCCGGTGTCCGTGCGCCGCCGCACCGTCTGAATCGGCGTGCCGCCGCATCCCGGCAGCAATAATGAACCGCGCCATGTCACAAAATAGTGCAAAAGGAGCTGTCAGGTCTGAATTTCTCAAAAAACCTTAACAAAAATCTTGCATTTTTAGACCGATATATGAGCCTTAACGGCGACTGCAAGGTCAGGCGCGTTTTCAGCGGAGAAACCGAGTGCGCCGTGGTGTTTCTGGAATCCACCGTGTCTCAGCAGCTGCTTGAGGAAAATGTGCTTGCTCGCCTGATGCAGCTGGCCGTCCGCACCGACACTCTCTCCCTTGCGCGCAAAAGCGCCACCTCGGGCGGACAGATAACCGCTCTTAACAGCCTTTCGGAATGCGCTTCGCAGCTCTCCGGAGGTATGACTCTGCTGTTCATAGACGGCGTCGCAGGCTGTCTGTCCGTCGATATCCGCTCCCTGCCCTCGCGCTCGACCGAGGAGCCCAGCCTTGATAAGACCATTCTGGGCGCGCGGGACGGCTTTACCGAATCGGTAGTGGATAATCTGGGGCTTATCCGCAAGCGCATACGCTCCGAAAGCCTGTGTGCTAAAACGGTATTCGTAGGCAGCGGCAAAGCCAAATGCTTTATTCTCTATATGCGCGGACAAGAGGACGGCTCCGTGCTCCGGCTGGAAAAGGCGCTTAAGCGTCTTGACGGCAAGCTGTTTCTTACTGTGGGCGATATACTCCCGGTCCTTGGGCCAAGGTCGGTATTCCCCACGCAAAAAATAACCGAACGCCCCGACACGGCCTGCTCGCTTTTGTCCAAAGGCAGTCTTGTGCTGCTCATGGACGGCCAGCCCGCCGCCGTTTGCCTGCCCGTATCCTTAAGCGAACTCTTTGAATCACCAAACGACGCCGCAATATCGCCTCCGCTGGGCAAAATGTCCAAGCTCCTGCGTTATATCGGCGCATTGCTTTGCATTACACTGCCCGGGCTATATGTCGCTCTGCTCAATTTTCACCGCGCCGTCCTTCCCGCGGAGATGACGGCCCTTGTTATTGAATCGGAAAGCCTGGCCGCTCTGCCGCTGCTGCCCGAGGTTCTGGTTACCTGGCTTCTGGTGGCTCTGATATTTCAGGTGGGCATAGCCCTGCCCACCACCGTGGGCGGAACCATAGGCATATTCGGCTCCATAGTGCTTGGACAGGCGCTGGTAAACGCCAATATCGCCAGCGAGCTTACCCTTTTGGTGGTAATAACCTCCGCCGTGAGCGGCTACGCCGTGCCCAACTATCCTCTCAGCACGGCGCTTGGGCCGGTGAGCCTGTTTGTGCTGCTGCTCTCCGCCGCCTTCGGCCTGCCCGGCACGGGGCTGGCCGTTACCGCGGTGCTTGCCCGGATATTGTCCCTGACCTCAGGCTCAAGGCCGTATATACCGCTTGCAAAACAGCGCGGCTTTATAACCGCAGCAGAGCTTTTCAAAAGCTCCGGCGCCAAATAAAAACAGCCGCGCATTCCGCCCGGGCAACAGGCGGAGCGCGCCGCAATACCGCAAAAGGAGGTCCCTGCCATGACGGAAAACAAAGCCGGATTTTTATCACTGCTCAACACGCTTACCGGCAGCGGGATATTCCTGCTGCCCGCCGCGGCCGCGCGCGCCGGCTCCGGAGGTTATCTTATCCCCCTGCTTGCATTGCCGGTGCTTATGTACGCCTTTCTCTTTCTTTATCATATTTCCCTGCTAAGGGCTCCGCAGGCCGCGGCCTCCGCGGTGCGCGCCGTCTATGCGCTTATCTGCGCTTTTCTTGCCGCCTGCTCGCTTAGCCTTGCTTCGGCGCTATGTATGGAGCTTATGCTGCCCGGAGTAAACCCGCTGCTGCTTTTGGCCGCGCTGTGCGCCGTGCTGTACCTCTGCATAGCCTCAAGGCATACGGTAAACGGCCTTAATCTGATGTTTTTTATCTTTCTTGCAATACTGCTTCTGCTCCTGCCGCTGGGGCTCTCCGGCGCAAGAGCGGAACGCCTTGCTCCCCGGCTAAACGGTTCCGCCGCCGCCTTTGCGGCAATACTGCCGTTTTTCGCCGGCATGGCAACCGTACCGGCACTCGCGGCGCAGGGCGCAGACAAGCGTCCGCTTTCCCTTGCCGTATGCCTTGCCTGCCTGCTGCAAGCCGGTATTACCGCGGCATGTATATCGGTGCTGGGCCCGGCGGCCGCCGCGCAGGGCAGCTACGCCGTGCTTATCACTCTCAAAAGCGGCACCGCTCTGCTTTCCCTGCGCGTGCTGCTTGCCAGTCTCGCCTTTTCTCTTACCCTGCTGAAGCCTGCGGTAAACCTGGCAAATTCCGCCCTGCTCACGGCTCGCCGTCTTACGGACGGTAAATGGCTCCGTCCCGTGCTTTGCGCGGCAATATTCGCGCTGTCCCTGTGTATGCGCGGAATAATAACCGCACTGCTGTAATGCGCCGCAGAAACAGGCGCAGGCGCCGGCTTAAAGGAGGTATTCACCATAAAAATCAAAAACGCGCTTAAAGCCGCATTATGTATGCTTTGCACGGTTTTTCTGTGTTCATGTGCCGCCTATCCCATAGAAAAAAGCGCCCACCCCATAGCCATAGGCGTGGACTATGACAGCGCCGGAAAATACTACACTCAAAGCGGCCTGTACTGCATATTCGACGGAGAACAGCTCTCCTACCGCACCCTTAAAGCAAGCGGCTCCACCGTTGCCCAGGCAGGAGCGGAAAAGGCAGGCTACAGCTTTGAAGCGGTAAACTATTCCATGCTGGGCGCCATAGCCCTTGGACAGGGCGCGCTGGAAAACGGCGTGAAGGACGCGCTGTATCCCTTTCTGCAATGGTCGCTTCCCTCCGGCGATATACTGCTGTGCGCCTCGGACAGAGCGGAAGACCTCATGGACGACCCAACCCTGCCGGAGCTGCTGCAAAGCGCCTCCTCCGACACCCTTATGCCCCGCGTTTCTCTGCCGGAGTGTCTGGACTCGCTGTACAGCGGCTCCCCGCTGGTACTGCCCTATATCACCCTGCGCGGCGGCCTCTATATGGACGGAGCGGTAATACTGCAGGACGGAGTATTCCTGCAAAGACTGAGCCGCGAGCAAACCGTGCTGTGGGCTCTGCTGTTTTACCCCCGCAGCTCCGGCTCCCTGACCGCGGCCGGCGTAAGCGTCCAGTTTGAAGCCGTGCGCCGCCTGGACGCGCATCGCCGCAGGATAACGCTGGAGCTGTCGGTCCGCCTGCTCTCTCCCGGTTCGGCCGACGCATTCCGGGACGGGCTTTTGCAAAGCCTTTATGAGCTCATGCGCTCCTTAAAATGCGACGCGCTGCTGCTCCGTGACATCTTCGGCGCCGAGAACGCCGATTACGCGGAAACGGAAATACAGCTTATTATCCGCAAATACTGACCTTTCCGTCCCGTTCCCGGACAGCCGCTAGGCCTCGGTCTTGCCGCGCCGCGGAGTTCAGCCCGCAAGCCCGTCGTACAGCTTTGCAATCTCATTCCAGGTAAGCACCCCCACTACGCCGTTTGGCGCAAGCCCCGCATTGCGCTGCACCGCGGTTACGGCCTGCCTGGTCAGCTCTCCGAAGTTTCCCGTTACGGGTATCTCCACCGCCCACGGGTATGCCCCGGCTATGGCCGAAAGATATGTCTGCAGCTGCGCAACATCCTGCCCCGTCATACCCTGCGACAGATAATATCCCGGATATACCGCCGCCTTGCCCTGATAAACGCTCTCCCCCAGCGAATATCTGATGTCGCGGTATACCCGCTGTATGGCGCCCCATGTGCGGTTGCCCACTATCCCGTCCGGCGCAAGGCCGTACGCCTCCTGAAACGCCGTTACGGCCTGCTCCGTAGCCGGCCCGAATATGCCGTCAATGGCCACTGTGGGTATTCCCTGCACGAAATAGGCTATGACGTCCAGGTAATACTGCAATGCTTTTATGTCGGCGCCGGAATCGCCCCGCCGCAGCACCGTCGGAAACACCGGCTGTACCTCTCCGTAAGTCAGCGCCTCGGCGGTAAGCTCGCCGAGCCCCTTGACGGCGTTAAACACCTGTATCAGCTTATACCATGTCGCTTTCCCCACTATGCCGTCCTGCTCAAGGGAAAATATCTTCTGGAATTCCCTGACCGCCGCTTCGGTGTCCGCCAGATAATATCCTTCCGGGTCGCCGATTGCCGGAACGGAGGGATAATTGCGGCGTATTCTGCCCAGCATGGACTGTATATACTTTACGCTGTTCCCGGCAGACCCCGGTCTCAGCGCATACCCCGGGTACGATTCCGGCGCGTTTGCCACCGGCGCTCCGGAAACCAGGCTTATATCCGGGCCGTAATAATGCTGCAGTATATCAAACGGCGAATATCCGCTTTCCGCAAGCGCAACGGTACCCCACTGCGACAGCCCCGGACAGGTCACCGTCGTGCCGCTGCAATACTGAGTAAAAAACGGCGCTATACTGCCCTGTTTGGTGACATAGCTGTTAAAAATATCGTCCACCGTTCTGCTTATATTATCAAAAACCTCTCTGTCATGCACATACGCCTGGTCATAGCGGGTGGAATTTGTTATGTCAAAATCATACCCCCGCGACCTGTAAAACTCGGTATATACCCTGTTGAGAGCATAGCTTATCTGCGCGTATATATTGGCCCGTATGGCATTCTCCGGCCAGGTAGGATATATCTCGCTTGACGCCACATTTTTAATATAATCGGTAAACGGCACCGTCACATTGGGCGCCGGCGCATCCGGCGCCCCGAGATGCACCGTTATGTTTTCCGGAATCACCGGATATCCGTATTCCATCGGTATCATTCCCCCTTCTTTTATGCTGCAGGCAATACCCGATTTACAGGTTATTTGTCCTTTCGTTTACCGTTATCATCCGCTCCGGTTCCGCCCCCGGATTTCCGGGTATCATATCGACGTTCTGCACGGAGGTCACTCCCTCAAATACCGGCACATTGATAAAGTGCATGGGTACAAAGTCCGGATGCATCACAAAAATATCGTAGCTGTACCGCTTTGCAATATCCGCAAACCCGTCATTCGGGCTCATTGCAGCGCTTTGCGGTATTCCCGCAAGCACCATCACGGGCGTCATGCCGGCGCTGTCCGTCACCGCGCTGTACAGCACCTCCGGAACACCGGCGGTATTTTTTACAACCGTAACGGCTGCGCCCCGCACCGGCAGCGCGCGCCTTGCGGTAAAAGCCTGCACCCGCAGCAGTCCGTACCCCCTGCCCTGCTCCGGCTGCTCCGTTAAAGCGGGCGTATCCTCAGCCCGCCCGTAGCCCCGCACGCTTTTTTGAGCCTCCCCGCCCGATAAATCCGTTTTCTTTCTGTTTCTGACAATCATATTCCTCTCCGTTCTGCCGCCGCTCGCAAACGCAGGCAGGCACCCCAAATCCCCGACGGCGGCGCAAGGGGGATTTCAGCCTCATGCCCTGCCTCGTCATATTCCGGCAAAAATTTCGGCAGTGCCCGGCCTTCTGCGCGCATAACGCTTTATTGCCGCAAACCCTTTTCCTTCCGGGCAGTCCTTCTTTCTTTTGCGTCCCGTTCCTCCGGTATTCTTCACGGCGGTATATTCCAGTATATTCACCCCCCGCCGCCAATGATATTAAAACCGCGCAGGCAAAAACCTGCGCAGTCATCCCGCCGCAAATCGGCACGGCAGCCGCAAGCCCGTCCGGCACAAACGCGCCGCGGCAATAATTGCCGCGGCGCTGCACAACGCAAATTCCGTCCCTGTCCGCTTAATCAGTCATTGTACTGGAAGCTCAGCCTGCCCAGCGGCAGCGAACTGCCCACTGTGTAATAGTTCATGATCTCCGACGGATTTGTCACATCATCCGCCACCTTGAAATAAAACGCGTTGTCCTGCTGTCCCAGTCCCAATGCGCTTCGTGGGATTCTGACCTGCAGCACGCAGCCTTCGCATCTGATATCCGCCTGCCCCGTGACCGTACCAAGATAATTGCTGCTCAGCGCCTCCACACTGGCAGCGCTGCCGTTTACCATACGGTTTACCACATACTCATAACCGTTCCAGCCCTTGCACGAAGGCGTCCCTCTTCCGATAAAAATGTTCATCCATCTGGCGTCGGACGGCTCCGTGATATCCTGTGAGCACCGTATATAGAAATATATATAGCTGCTGTCCTTTGTCACCCTTATCTCCTGAATATTGTTTCTGGGCGCCTGCTGGACATAGACACCTGTTCCTGCGGCATTGATATAGTTTCTGCCGTAATTTGTCACTCCCATATCCCGGAATACCGCATTTACGCTGTCCCACTGCGAAACGCTCCCGTTTATATCTATGCTCTTTGTTATATAACCGGTAGCCCCCGCGTCCAGTCCCTTGTAAGCCCGGATATTCTTAACCAGCATCTGATAATATATATCCTCGTATCCCCCCTTCATCATCTCGATATCGGAGGAAAACTCCATATTGACAACGTCACAGAAGGAGTACTCGGAGTCATACCAGTTCTTGCCCGCCACCCACTGATTCCAGCCGTTGACCGTGACGGTTTCCGGCTGAACGGAGGAGTTTAATACCGTATCCCAGGAGCTCTGGAAAAAGCGCCCGTTAAACACATCCGCATAGCTGTTGGCGCCGGTTGCCGTATTGTAGCCGCGTCCCCAGTTATTCAGCCCTCTTGTAAGGGAAAACGAGAAGGGCGGCATGGTATTTGAGGCCGCGGACACATTCATCACATTGCCGTGCATAGGCTGCGGATAGCTGAACTCTATCCAGGGAAAACCGTCGCTGCGGTATGCTTCATCCGGCCACTGCGGCATTCTGAAGGTGAAAAAGGACAGTATTTCCTGGGACAGAGGCGCCGGATTATACTCCGTATCCCCTCTTACCGCTGCCTCGGCAAGATCGTCAGAGACATTGGTATAGCCGATTATTACGGGCTTTCCGTTTATCCTGTACCAGGTTCCCGGGTACAGGTTCCTGCTGTAAACCTCATTATAAATGGAGCGTATGGTGTCTAACGAATGTGAATGCGTATAGTACACTATCTTGGGCGGATTCCAGCCCTCACGCTGCATTTCGTCAATAAGCCGCATAAGGTCGGTCACCGCTTCCGTATAAATCCACGCATTAGTGGTATCCAGAAACAGGAAATCCACTCCCGCATTCGTAAGCAGCTCCAGCTGTCTGCGCAAAACATACGGATCCCTGGAGTGATAATACCCCCAAAGCGGCTCGCCCCAGTAGTGTGTACCTCCCGCCGGACTGTCCGGAGTGTCCTGATAGAACAGCTTGTTAAAACCGTCCGGCTGCGAAAGTATCACGGAAATATCATATATATCGTCAAAAAACGGCGCACCCGTACCGAACCACGGCCAGTACATCACTCCCACGGCGCGGTTGTCCTTGTATCCGTTTATTGCCCCGAACGCCCTGCCGCGCGAATCCAGCCCCACAACGCGATCATTATTATATCCTGCCGCAGTATAGGCTGCCGTTTCGCCCTGCGGCGCAGCCTGAGCCATGCAAAGCGCCGGAGCAAGCACTTGCTCTCCGTTAATATACCGGTATGCCATAACTTCGTAATAATATGTCTGTCCCGTCGTAAGCCCCGTATCGGTATAAACCCTGTCAGCAGTGGTAACCACGTTTTCAAAGCCGCCGTCCGCGCTCGTACTGCGCCGCAGAACATATCCCTCAGCCCTGTCCCCCTGGTCCCAGTGCAGGGTTATCTCGTTTCTGCCCGCCGCATACGCCGTAACCGACTCCGGCGCCGATACTGCCGGCGTGGAAGCCGAAGTCTCTGCGGCTGCGGCATAATGGGTCTGCGACCCCGACGTCGCATACGGCACCACCGTATATCTGTATGTCGTCAAAGCCTCTCTGCCCTTGTCGGTATAGTCCGTCGCAGCGGTCTGGGCTATCACATCCCAGCCTCCGGAGACCTCATTGTATCTTTTAATGGCGTAGGCCTGCGCGCCCGGCGCCGCCTGCCAGGAAAGCTTCACCCGGCTTGCCCCGGCCTCCGCCTCAAGGGATGCCGGCGACTGTCCGAAGGACGGCGTTGCTGCCGTCACCTCCCGGCTTACCGGAGCATACCTCACGCTCCCGTCCGCCATGCAGTAAGCCACCACATGATAACGGTATTCACTCTGCGGCGCGCATCCCATGTCGGTGTATGACAGCAGCGTTGTCTGCAGCAGTATATCCCATTCGCCGGTGGACGCATTATATCTTTTAAGTGCATAGCCCTCCGCTCCCGCCGAGGCGTTCCACTCTATTTTCACCGCGTATGCGCTTACTGCGGATGCCGTAACCTCCGAAGGCGCATAGACATACAGCGGAGTGGTTACGGAAGCCTCCGCGCTCACCGGTGCAAAGCGCACCGTTCCGTCTATAACGGCATACGCCACCACATGATATCTGTAATCAGTACCGGGGCTGCGGTTTGAATCGGTAAAGGAATATCCCGTAGTCTGGGCAATAATGTCCCACTCCCCGGTGACGGTATTATACCGCTTCAGAAAATATGCGTCGGCGCCCGCCGCCGCCGACCAGGACACCGTTACCGAAACCGGAGAGTCCGCATAAGCATTTACGCTTGCCGGCGCGCACGCATACTGCGGCGTGGCCGCCTGAGCCTCCGCGCTTACGGGTGCAAAACGCACAATCCCGTCTATGACGGCATACGCCACCACATGATACCTGTAACTTGTTCCGGGGATCAGATTCGTATCCGTTGTGCAAAGCCCGGCAGTCTGCGCAAATATATCCCACTCCCCGGTGGCAGCATTATATCGCTTTACAAAATATGCGTCTGCGCCCGCCGCCGCCGACCAGGATACCGTTATGTTTGTCCTGCCGGCAGGGACTGCACTTACACTGTCCGGCGCATACGCATACTGGGGAGTAACGGCACAGGCCTCCGCGCTGGGCTGAGCGAACCTTACCAGTCCGTCCTCTATTCTATACGCCACCACATGATACCTGTACGCAGTGTTTGCCGTAAGCCCCGTGTCGTTATACTCAAGTCCTGTCGTCTGCGCTATTATGTCCCACTCCCCCGTCCCGGAATTATAGCGCTTCAGAAAGTATGCGTCGGCATCCGCGGCAGCCGACCAGGAGATTTTTACACCGGTTCTGCTCACGGCAACAGCGTTTACGCTTGCCGGAGCGGACGGACTTGCAGTATCTGCCGCCGCGAACCGGCTGACTTGCGCTGCCGCCGCGGGCTGCGCATCGAGGTGCATAACCCTCAAACCGCTTCCTGAATCCGTGCCGCAGGCTGCTTCACCGCTCCGGCTTGCCGCGCTTTCGGTTGCGGCGTCCGCAAAAGGACAGCCGGCAAGCAGCATTACAAGCATCAGTACCGTTACGGGTCTGAACCGCATAATAATTCGTTTCATGCAAATTCCTCCTTTTTAATTTCAGACAGCTGTCATTAATATTATATAGGCGCACAGATTATAATATGAATAAAACTGCCAGGTATTATCTTTGAACTTTAATGCATCCAGCCTCCCTTAATCCCTTTCCGCTTGGGAAAATTGCTCTTATTATCTTGCATTTTATATCGATTATTGTTATAATACTTAGCAGCGAATCGTCCCGCTCGCGGCAAAGACACGGTTTTGTCATGCGCGGGAGCAAAAATAATTTCAAGCTCAGCAAAGCAACGGAGGAATCACAATGGATACTGTAGACAGCCTGACGGCTCAGCTCAATGCCGCGTCTTGCGCGGAGCGCCTTGACGCGCTGAGAAAGCTCAAAAAAATGGTGGATTCAAACGAAATCCCGGCCCCGCAGCGCGGTAACGATATCAACAACCACATACATACGATTTATTCCTTCTCCCCCTACAGCCCCTCAAAGGCAGTCTGGATGGCATACACTTCCGGCCTTTGCACCGCCGGCATCATGGATCACGATTCCATAAGCGGAGCTGAGGAATTTATCGAGGCGGGCAAAATCATGGGCCTGCCCACCACCATAGGTCTTGAGATCCGCGTCAGCTTCAAGGGCACCCCGCTTGCCGACCGCCGCATCAACAACCCCGACCAGTCCGGAGTTGCATATATGGCCCTGCACGGTGTCCCCCACACCGCAATAGAAAAAGTCAACAGCTTCATGGCTCCCTACCGCGCCGAGCGCAACAAGCGCAACAAGGCCATGATAGAGCGTATAAACCTTAAAACAGCCCCGGCGGGCATAGTCCTTGATTTTGAACGCGACGTACTTCCCATAAGCTGCGCCTGCGAGGGCGGCGGAGTTACCGAACGCCATGTTCTGTTTGCTCTGGTAAAGGCCATTGTGGACAAATACGGCAGAGGCGCCGACGCGCTTGAGTTTGTCAAAAACAGCCTGGGCATGAATGTAAACGCCAAGCAGGAGGCACAGCTCAGCGACCCGGCAAATCCTTATTACGATTACGACCTTCTGGGAGTGCTCAAGAGCGATACCGGCTTCTTCTATATCGACGCAGACCTGGAGTGCATGCCGGTGGAAAAGGCGCTTGCCTTTGCCGATGAAATCGGAGCAATTTCCGCATACGCATATCTTGGCGATGTCGGGCAGAGCGTAACCGGCGACAAGCGCGCCCAGTGCTTTGAGGACTCCTACCTTGACGAGCTGTTTGAAATAATCAGCAAGCTGGGCTTCCGCGCGGTCACTTATATGCCCTCCCGCAATACCCAGGAGCAGCTCACCCGTCTGCGCGCCCTTTGCGAGCGCTATTCGCTGTTCCAGATAAGCGGCGAGGATATCAATTCCCCGCGTCAGGTGTTTATCTGCAAGGCTCTGCAGAATCCGCTGTATCACAACCTCATCGATTCCACCTGGGCTCTTATAGGTCACGAAAAGGCCGCAACCGCCAACGCGGGCGACGCCATGTTCGCAAATAAGGCTTTGGAGACCATGCCCGAGCTTAGCGACCGCATCGTTCATTACGGCAAAATAGGCAGAAATTCCTGATCCTCGCTTCCTTAATAAAACCAAAACAGCGCCGCCTCCGTGCTGCAAGCACGGAAACGGCGCTGTTTCTGTTACCTATTTGCCTTTTGTTTTCGGAAATCCGTGTTTTAAGATTTCTTTTTCTTTTTTGCGGCGATTACAGCGGCAGCAACCCCGCCCGCTGCAGCAAGCACGCCGCCGCATACGAGCCATGCGGCGTTAAAATCTCCGGCAGGGGCAGACTGCCCTGCGCTTGCCGTGGGCTCTGCGGTCGCGGTTGCCCCTGCCGTGGGCTTATCGTCGGGCAGACCGGCTTCCGGCTCAAACAGCGGGAACACGGAGAAGCTCTCGTTTTGTATGCTCATGTACGGCACAAAGACAGTTCCGTTCAATATGTCGGCAGTAAAGCATAGCTTATCTTCCTGTTTAAGCTCCCCAGCCAGCGTTTTGGCGTCAACGCCCAAATGGATGGTTCTCACATCTTCATTATCGATTTTGTGTGTGTAGTTCAGTTTGCCCTGTGCGGCCATAAGAATGGGGCCGTAGACCAGAGCATACCGTTCCGCACCCTCCACCTGCGTCTCTCCCGTGTAAGGGATCAGTCTGGCTTCGGGGTGCAGGGTAAAGGTGATCTTATCGCCGCCGGCAAAATCGCGGTCTATCTCAAAATAGGTACCGGCTTTACCTGTGCCGATTTTTTCACCGTTTACAAAAATGTCGGTATCGGCGCCGTTCCAGGAGGGAATGCGCAAGCGCAGCTTCATCGCTCCGTTTCCGCCCACCGTCAGAACAACATTGTTTTGGTACGGGAATTCCGTTTCACTACTGAGCGTAAACGGCCTTCCGCCCGCCTCAAATGTAATGGAGGAGGCAGCAAACAGGTTGACATAGATCCCGTCCTCCGCAACGGAATAGATGTATTGCGGCAGGGAGGCCAGCTGGCCGCATCCCATATTCTCACAGCAGGTATTTATTGCTGCGGCGCTGGACTTCTGCCCGTTGTAAAGCTGGAAGTATCGGATATTTCCGTTTTGATCCTGCGACGCAAGCAGCATATTGTAAAGACACTGTTCGATCTGTGCGGCATATTTTTCCTCCGTGGGAAACAGCTCAAGCAGGCGCGAATTCAGCTCCACCCAAAACACATTGTTGCAGTTTTCATATACGCCGTGCTTGGTGTTAAGCGTATAGTTGCCGGGCAGATATGTCGGACCTTCGCAAATGCAGATGCCGCCGCCGGTGGTAACATAATAGTTGTAAAAAATATTCCACGCGCCCAGAACCGCATCAAGATATTTCTGCTGCCCGGTGGCGATATATTCTGCCAGGAAGGCTTCCATGCTTACCAATAGGTAGCCGTGCGGGCGGTTAAGCGGATAGCGGTAAATCGCTTCCGGAACGCCGTTTGCAAGGCTTTCCAGCCACCAGTCCATGTCGTAATACTTCATGTTGGTGTAAAGGTCTTCCGCCTTTCCCACAGGGCTTTCCCAAGCCAGAATCGTTCCCAGAGAGCCCTGCGTCCCCATTCCTCCGCTTAGCATGGTGGGCAGATATTCGCACCGGTTGAACCAGTCGTAGAAGTTGCGCAGCAGCGTGTAGGCGTTTTCCTTGCCTGCTTTGCCTGCGGCTACAAGGCCGCGGGTGAACATTACGCGGTCATAGTTGCGGTCTTCGTCTATCATATCGCCGGGGTGAGGGGCAAAGCGGTCGCTTTCATACGGCAAGCACCATCCGTTTGCCTCCGCGCGCGCTTCAACGGTCGCAAGCAGCTTATCCAAAATCTCTTCCAGCTCGGCGTCCTCTATCCACCGCAGGGAATTGCCAGTTCCCGCCATCATGCGGCCCTCTGTGGAGGCTGTAAGCGCATCCGTCCAGACCGAAGTCATGTTGACATACATATGTTTATTCGCACAGTGCTTAAGATAAGTAATATTCTTATTAAAAGCATCAAGGAACACGCCGTTTCCCAGCGTTACGCCGCGTTCCGGCATTTGCGCCTTTTTGGAGACGGGACGCCAAAGGGATTCATCGTAAATTTCTTTTTCGTGCTGTTCAATGCGCTCAAGCTCTTCGCTTGCCTGCTGGTTCAGCCTGCTTGCCACACTGTACGGATTTTCCAACCGAGCGTCTTTTACAACCATTTCCCCCTCCTTCAGCACGATTTCCATCATGTGAAAGGAGTCTTCCGAAAGTCCCTGCACCTTGAAAAGCTCCTCCGTGTTAAGGTCATATTCGCCGCGGCTTTCACCGTCCACAAGGATTTCGGCTTTGCCCCCGGTTTTTTCGCATGTTATGACAGCGCTTGCACCGGAGAAGCTGAAAAGCACGCGCGATCCGGGCGTTTTGGTATGCAGCGCACCGTTTTCCCTTGAAAAGCTTCCGATGGGGATAAAAAAGTTAGGATTGGCGGCGCGCACGGTGCTGTAGCCCGCTTTGTTCTCGCCCACGCCTATCAGCCTGTCCACCTCCAGATATTTCCCCTCTTCGCCGGCATGAACGATGGTGACGGTATGGGTTCCGCCGGGTAGCTCGCCGCTGTCGAAAACCGCCCACGGCGCGGAATTCTTCATCTCGCCCACCTTTACCGTGGCACGCTTTTCCCCGTCGATATATACATCGGCGGTGGCATACGCGCCGTTAGAGGTGCTGTACCAACGGATGCCCGTGCAGTATGCAAAGGTATAAGTTACGCTGCTGCCCGCGGTCGTGCAGGATGTGGCGGTGTTCATGTAATACCCTCTGGAAGGGTCGAGCTGTGCGTAGGCAGTCCATGTTGTGCCTTCATATTCCGCCAGCGTATCGTCAATTATCTGGTTTCCCCGCTCCGGGTCGGTCACCTCCTGCGATGTCTTGATCAGCTCCCCGTCCGAGGCAATTTTGTCTATTTCCACCCATGTATCATACGAACTCTGATCCTTTGTTCCGGTTGTCGCAATCTCCACCGTATGTGTTCCCCTTTCCAGGTTTTCGGCTTTGTACAGGCATATATCCGTTATTACGTCCTGCGAATAGGTGCTCACGCTCCCGACCTTTTCGCCGTCGATAAAAACGTCAAAGCAGCCGCGGTTCGGGCCGGTTCCGCCATAGATCTCAATGGCTGTGCAGTTGTTGAGCTCCGCCTTCATCCGTGCCTCCGCCGCCTGTGCGCTGTGTACCGTGCCGCTATAGGCGTCCGGCACGGAAAAAGCGTTCCATCCGGCAGAGAAATATATTTTTGCGTCGCTTTCGTCATAATATTTCAGCGTTTCCGCATATACCGGCAGCACGAAAGACGGCAGAAGCAGGATTCCCGCCAGGGTGCAGCCGCATAATCTTTGGATAAAGCTGTTTTTCTTGGTTTTCATTTTTATACCTCCCTGCCTTGTATTATAGCGGCTTTATGCCTGTTTTTCTTGTACGCATTGCGCAAAGATTTGTATTATTTTCGCAGGAATCTGGACACCGGGGTAAAAATAATATATAATATGTCTGCTTGGAGGAATCTGTGTGAAAAAGCTTGGGATCTGCGTGCATGAAAAGTGTTACAGCGAGGATTTTTTCGGAAAGCCGCCCTATATGCTGGCGGGCGGCTACGAAGAAATCTCATATTATATGGATATGCATATGCATGATTTTGTTGAGATCTGCATCGTGCTGGAGGGCTCCTGCTTTCATCATATCGATTCAAGGCGGGAGCAGGCGCAAAGAGGAAGCGTTTTTATAGTGCCTCCGGGCGTTTTGCACGGCTTTGAGGCGGGGGAGCATAACGACGCGCACGTTCTTAATCTGATTTTTCACCGTTCGTTTTTTATGCAGTACAGCGCACATTTGAATGCCATGACGGCTTATCCCGCCCTGTTTATGGCCGGGGGAATCGGAAACAGGATGTCGCTTTGTCTAAAGGAAAACGCCCTATCCGAGCTGCTGCCCTGCTGCAAGGCGCTGTGTGACGGAAACCGCAGCACGCACCGCAAAAGCGGAGCCATGCTTAACGCGCTGGGGCTGCTCGTTATATCGGAGCTTTGCGAAATCTATTCACGCGATTATATGCCTTGCGGTCTGCAGACCGCGGCCGGGAGCGCTGCGGTGCTGCAATGCGTGCAATACATGAACGAGCATCTGGGGGACAGCCTCTCCCTGGAAGCACTCGGCGCGGCGGTATATATCTCCCCGTCGGCACTTTGCAGGAGCTTCGAAAGCGTGGTGGGTATGCCGCCCATGCAGTATCTGCATCAGCTCCGCCTGCAAAAGGCAAGGGAGCTGCTGCAAAGCACCGCTTTGCCGCTGAGCGAGATCTCTCAGCTTTGCGGTTTTTACGACGCCTCGCATTTTTGCCGGCGCTTTAAGGCGCAAAACGGCATCCCTCCCAGGGAATACCGCAAACGCTACGGCAGCGTATAAAGCAAACAATACCGTATCCGGTCTGTCCGCCCCTTCCCGGCGCCTACCGCAAACAAATTTGCACCGGGCAATAATGCAAGATCAAGCATATACGGATGCAAACGGCGCCGTCACGGAAACGGCGCCGTTCTTTTGCTTTTGCAGTCTCCGCCGGCTCACTTTCCCGGCTCCCGTCAGCCCCTGAACCTGCTGAGCTTTATCCCCTTTATCGTCTCGGTCTCAAGGAGTGTAAAATCATCGACGCTATGAGATACTAAATAGGCTCCGACGTTTCCCTGCCGCACGAATATATACGAAACGAAAGAGCCTGGGATGCCGTTTTCGATGGTAACCACTGTGTACTCCCGCTCCTTATCCGTTATAACGCGCAGCACCGCTTCGCCGCTGCACTTCTCTCCGTCCCGGGTTTCCCAGCTATACTTATAACGCGTTTTTCCCCCGCCCTCATCGGTCTGCTGGGTTATGGTATACTCCGGATTATTCAGAAATCCGGTATAGCTTTCTAACCTCGCCTCGAATCCTTCCTCAGTGGTAATACAAAATGCGTTGTCCTTGTCGTGGCTGCCGCTAAACACGTAGTAACTGTATTTTTCGCCGTACAAGAGAACTCCGCCGTAATCCATACCCTCGGGAAGCACAGGCTCATACAAATCGTAAGGGTCGCATATCCTTGCGCTCTCCACGCCGGCGCCGTATGCAACCTTCATTTTCAGATGTACTACCCCGCTCCTGTCCAGCGTATCCTTTACCAGCGCGTCCTTCATATCCCTTATGTTGTTAAACGGCATGCCTTCCGTCATGGCACCGAAGTGCGATGCGTAATAATCGGTTATTTCCATAATTTCCTGCGAGAAATTGATATAGCATCCGTCAGCCTTCCTGACCAGCGTAAAAAACCTGCCTTTAGCTATCACGCGTTCGCCTCCGCACCCGGACAGCACCAGCATAAGCGCGCATATAAGCGTCATAAGCGCCTTTGCTTTTTTCATATATATTACCTCCGAATTTCTGCATTGTCTTCGCAATATATTCTCGCTGTTATCCGTGCCGGCATATTACGGCCGTTTTGCTCTCTTGGACTCAATTCCGGCCGCATAAAACCTCTTCAGTCCTCCAGCCTGACAAGTCGGATGGAGGTTATCTCCTCCTGCGTCAGCCCCTGAACCTGCTGAGCTTTATCCCCTTTATCGTCTCGGTCTCAAGGAGCGTAAAATCATCGACGCTATGCGATACTAAATAGGCTCCGTCGTTTCCCTGCCGCACGAATATATACGAAACGAAATGGCCTGGGTTGCTTTTTTCGATGGTAACCACTGTGTACTCCCGCTCCTTATCCGTTATAACGCGCAGCACCGATTCGCCGCTGCACTTCTCTCCGTCCCGGGTTTCCCAGCTATACTTATACCGCGTTTTTCCCCCGCCCTCATCGGTCTGCTGGGTAATTGTATACTCCGGACTGTTGAGAAATCCGATATTTCTCTCTAGCTCCGCTTCAAATCCTTCCATGGTGGTAATACAAAAACTGTTCCGCTTGTCGCGCCTGCCGTTAAACACGGAGTAACTGTATTCTTCTCCGTGTAAGAGAACTCCGCCGTATTCCATACCCTCGGGAAGCACCGGCTCATACA
>JAQXIQ010000014.1 GCA_029007865.1 Bacillota bacterium | reverse complement strand
CAGTTTACTACGATCAGCGGTATGAACAGTCCAAGCGCCTCATCGAGAGCCGGAAGATACGCTTTGAGCAGCAGCTGCACTATTGTGGAAAAGCACGCTATAAGCACAATAAAACACGGTATTCTGACCTGATCCGGTATCATTTTGCGCAGACAGGATACCAGCGCGCTGGAGCAGACCAGCACGAATGTTACGGACACTCCCATTCCAAGGGCATTGAAAGCACTTGTGGAGGTAGCCAGAGTCGGGCACATTCCCAGCACCATGACAAATATGGAATTTCTCACGAATGCGGAATCCCAGAAAATACTCAGCAAGCCGTTCTTTTTCATCCCTGCTCACCCCTCAATCTCTCCGCAAAGGCACAGGCCGCGTTTACTCCGCGCATCACATATTTTGAAGAATAAGTCGCGCTTGTAATCTTATCCACGGAGTCAAAATCAAACGGCGCGCTCCCGCCCCGGAACTGGTCCAGCCATTCCTGCTTGGCGATATTTGCGCCCAGTCCCGGCGTTTCCGGGTTTTCCCCCACCACAACGCCGGAAACCGTTCCGTCGCGCAGTATTCCTACCCGGAGCCCGATCTCTCCCATATAGCCCTGGGTATTGAGCACAACTATATACCCAACAGCCGCGCCGTCGGCTCCGTCCGCCCTGAACACCTGTGTTATCACGGTGTTTTCAAACTCACCCTCCGAGTTAAACGCGTCCGTTCCCGATTGCTCTGTTATATCGGCGTATTGAGCGTCCGGTATAAGTATGCCGAGCGCCCGCTGTATCTCCTGCTCTCCGTTCTGGCGTATCTGATCCCTGGTCAGGCTTTCCACCGCCGCCAGAGCGCCCACGGCAATAAAGCAGACAAAAAACAGTGAAAGGCTGATTTTGATTATCTTTTTCATTTTGCCTTCACCTCACCGAAAACCCTGGGCCTGATAAGCTTATCAATAAGCGGAGTTGCGATATTCATAAGCAGTATTGCAAACATGGTTCCTTCCGGGTAAGCGCCGAATTGCCTTATCAGCACGGTAATTATCCCGCACAGAGCAGCATAAATAACCTGACCCCACGCGCTCAGCGGGGATGAGGTATAATCCGTAGCCATAAATACTGCGCCGAACATTATGCCTCCGGTGAGTATCTCAAACAGCGGATCGCGGCCCAGACACAGCGACATGAGCGCGGCCGAAGCCAGCATAACCGCAGGAATCCTTATTGAAATTACCCTGCGCACCAGCAAATACACAAGTCCTATCAGTATGGCTATCTTGCAGGTTTCGCCTATTGCTCCGCCGTATGCACCCACCGCAAGCTGCCAGTAGCTCATAGTGCCCGCAGCGTAGCTCCCGGCAAGCGGAGTGGCCCCGCTTACCGCGTCTGCCGCCACAGGCGCGCAATCGGCGAACTGAGCGGTAAAGCTGATAAGCATAAAGGCTCTGCCCGCCAGAGCCGGGTTTACTATATTGCAGCCCAGCCCTCCGAAAAGCTGCTTTGCCACAACCACCGCAAAAACCGCGCCCAGCACCACGACATACACCGGTGTCCCGACCGGAAGAGTCAGCGCGTACAGCACGCCGGTCACGGCGGCGGACAAATCGGAAATACTGTTTGGCCTTTTCATAACGCGCCTTGATATGTATTCGCTCAGAACAGACGCGGCCACGGAAACGGCAATAATAAGCAGGCTCCCGGTTCCGAAAACAAGCACGGAAGCAATAACACACGGAATAAGGGCTATAAGCACATCCGCCATTATTTTTTGCGTGGAAGCGCCGCTTCTTATATGAGGAGAGGAGGAAATACGCAGCTTGCTCATTTTTTGCCCTCCTTCAGTTTGCTTATAACAGCGCTTTTAGCCATGCGCATCGACTGAGTAAGATACCGCTTTGCCGGGCAAACAAAGCTGCAGCAGCCGCATTCTATACAGTCGTTTGCCCTGAGCGAAACGCACTGATCTATAAGCCCTGCACGCACGGCGGAATCAATACGGACCGGCATAAGGGATATCGGACAGGCAGAAACGCATCTGCCGCAGCGGATGCACGGAGACTCCTCCGGCAGAGCCGCATCGGACTTGCCAAGCAGCAGAAGTCCCGAGCTGCCTTTGGTTACTGCGGCATTCATGTCCGGCACCGCAGTGCCCATCATGGGGCCGCCCGAGATAATCTTTGCGACGCGTTCTCTGTCCGCGCCGATATAATCAAGCACATCGCACACCCTGGTGCCTATGGGTATAAACAGGTTTCTGCCTCCGCCCACCGCACTGCCTGCAACCGTGGTAACCCTGCCGGTAACAGGTCTGCCCAGATATACCGCCTCGTACAGGGCGTTGACCGTGGCCACATTCTGCACCACACAGCCTTCCGAGGAAGGCAATGCGCCGCTTTTTACCGTGCGCCCCGTAAGATAATATATGAGCTGTTTTTCCGCCCCCATAGGGTACCTTTTGGGCAGCAGGCACACCGATATCTCCGGGTGTCCCTCCGCCGCCTTTTTTATCTCCGAGGCCGCCTGCGGCTTGTTCTTTTCTATACCGATAAGTATCCGTTTTGCCGATACCGCCTGCAAAACCAGCAGCGCGCCGGCCA
>JAQXIQ010000013.1 GCA_029007865.1 Bacillota bacterium | reverse complement strand
CTCGTATGTACAGCCGGGCTCCCAGAGTATCTGTGTGCCTTCGGCAGGTATCGCGCCGTTCACCTTGAACTGCAATACTTTTCCCTCGGCGGATACCCAGTTTGTTCCGTCATACATCTCCAAAGCAACATCCAGCTTTCCAGCCTGGATCTTGTTGACTGCGGTGCTTGCCGAATCGGTAAACCACGCAAAGGTGGTGCCTACCAGCATCGCCACGCAGACAAGCATTGCCATAACGGAAAGCAGCAATGCACGCTTTGTCGCTTTTGTGTTTGTCATTCTAAACACTCCTTTTTTTATTTTTTCGGCGTTTTGGTTATTTAGCCGCTCCGAATAATGCCGCCAAAATCGGAGCGCTTACGGTTTTTGCCGGTTGCCGGCCTTGCCCAACCATCCGGGCAGTCACCGTCCGCCGCAAAACCGCCGCAATACCTGCATACCGCCACGGCGCTTGCAATCGTTGTGCCGTCGGCTTTCGCCGCACACACCGATAAACTTTACGCCCAAGCGCAAACAGACGCACGGGAAACCGACGCTTTCGCATCGTTTCTCAAAATATTATAAAACTTTATCGGTTATTTTGCAATAGTAAAATCACACTTTTTGCAGATAATGTAAAAAATAGTGCCGCTGATGCAAAAATGCAGAAAGCAAAGCGCTTTCTGCATCTTGGAACTTTTAATATAAGGTTTTGGCCCGCCCGTGCGGGGAAAACCGGATTGCAACCGGCGTTATATATTTGCCTGTGCGCGGATTATTATTTATCAACATAAAGGATTCCCAGAGTGCCGTAACCGCAGTGACTGGAAATAACACAGCCGGCTCGTGTAATAAGCACCTCGTCAAAGTAACCCAGGGAGTCCACATAATCCTTTATTTTGGCAAGCACCTCGTCATCGATGCCGGAATGGGTGATGAAAACCCGCTCCTTGCGCGCGTTCAGAAGGTTGGGGGTCATCTTTTTGGCATATTTGAGAAGCGCCCTGCCGATGCTGCCCTGGAACTTGACATCCGGGCGCATTGCTCCGTTTTCCACCACAATGCAGGGCTTAATATTCAGTGCCGTCGCTCCGAAGGAGGCAAGTGCGGAGCACCGTCCGCCTCTGCGCAGATATGTCGTGGAATCCACCAGAAAGCTGGCCCGCACCTTATCGACAAAATTCTCCCTGAGCTCCTTTTCTATTTCGTGCACGCCCATTCCCCCGGCAGCCAGTTCGGCAGCCCGAATAACCGAATGGCCGATGCCCGTAGACAGATTGCGCGAATCCAGCACCGCAATACGCTCCGGCGCAATTTCGTTTGCCGCCATTACGGCTATCTGATACGAGGCCGACATTTCGGAGGATATGCCCGTGTAGAAGATATCGCAGCCCTCATCTATATACCGGGTGAACGCCCTGCGTATATCTTCCGGGGAAACCGCCGCCGTTTTGGGCACGGTTTTATTTTTGTCCGCCCACTGATAAACCTCATCCGGAGTTATCTCTGTTCCGTCGCGGTAGGTCTTGTCGCCCAGGCAGACGAAAAGCGGGACTATATCCACATCATACTTGTCCCGGAGCTGCGGAGAAAGGTCACATGTGCTGTCCGCAATAATTTTAATTCTGTTCATTTGACGCTCCCGATTATAAAAAATCATAATATATAAATTATAATCATTATAGCATAGCAAACGGCAAAAATCAAAGAATTTGAATAAAAAATATTTTAACAGATTGTAAACAGAACGCCCGCTGCCGCGCCGACTGCGCCGTTTTGCGCCAAAAGCCCGCCGGTAATACCGCCGCAAGCGCTGCGATAATACCGGCGGCGCCGAGCCCCGGGACATATATCCGGGATATATATAATTACTCAAGCAATGCTCTCATGTCCTCCGGAAGCGGCTGCTCAAACTCCATGCGCCGCCCGGACAGGGGATGCTCAAAGGAGATAAAGCAGGAATGCAGCGCGCTTCTGTCAATGCGTGCATCCTCGGAGCCGTATAGGAAATCCCCCACCAGAGGATGCCCGATATACGCCATGTGCACCCTGATCTGATGCGTCCTGCCGGTTTCCAGCCGCAGTCTCAAAAGCGCCATATCCCCGACAAAGAGTACGGTCTTATAGTGCGTTACCGCAGGCTTGCCGGTGCCGTCAACAACCCGTAGTATGGTGGCGCCCTCCGCACGCGCTATCGGCGCATTCACGGTCCCCTCCGGTTTTTCCGGCCTTCCCCTTACCACCGCAAGATATTCCCTTATAAACGCCCCGTGCAGCTGCTTTTGCAGCGCGTCATGCGCGTATGCGTGCTTTGCAAGCACCATCAGCCCGCTGGTACCGCTGTCCAGCCTTGTCACTATACGGGTGACATAGCCCTGCCCCTGCGCGGCATAATATGCCGCCACGCGGTTGGCAAGGGAATCGTCCACGTGCCCCTTTGAGGGATGCACCGGCAGCGGCGCCGGCTTGTTAAGCACCAGAATATCCTCGTCCTCATAGACAATATCCAGCTCGCCGGGACGCGGGAACACATTCGGGGACGCGGCTCCGTTTTCTATTACCAAGGCTATACGGTCTCCGGGCTGCAGCTGTCTTACCACAAAGCAGGGCTCGCCGTTTACAAATATTCCGCCGCTCTGCTTGGTATGCTTGAGCAGATTCCCGGACACTCCCATGACCCTGCGCGCATATTCTTTTACATTCCCGCAGAAGCCTGCTTCCACGGTTGCTTCCAATGTTTTTTTCATGCGGATATCATACCATTACAGGCCGCAAAAGCGCAACGGTTATTTCAAAAAAACCGATTTCATAAGATATTCACTTGCTTGCAAAACAAAAATGTGATAGCATAAATCAAAGCAAAAGAGCTCAGACTTTGCGGTATTTTATAGGGACAAATACCAAGTTATCACAATATCTAAGTATAAATCGAGGTGCCGGGTTTGCAGAAAAAGAATTCCAAAAGAAAAAAAGCCATTACCCTGATGATTTTCGGCGTTTTTGTTGCCGCAGTCATTGCCGCTGCCGCAGTTATTATATGCAGCAATTCCTCCACTCCGGAGCAAACCATAGACAATATGGTTGCCGCCCTTAACGGGCTGGACTTTGACGGATATGTAAACACACTGCACCCCGCGCTCAGGGAGGACGCCTCCAAGGGAATGGCGCAGAACAACAAGCAAGGCTATATGCTTGCGCTGCGGAACTCAATACTTTCTCAATACGATTACGGCAGCAAAATAGCCGTGACCCATTATCATAAAGAACAGCTTGACGATGAGACCTGCCGCTCTTTGGAAAAGCAGTATGGGGATTCCGGATACAGTATAAGCATTCAGGACGCTTATGTGTTTTACTATTACTGCGTGCTTCTCCCCGACGGAACCCCGGACGGGCTTGACAGCGTCACCGTGGTAAAATCCGGCGGCGGCTGGTATCTCCTGTCCTGACAGGCATAAATGCCGTTTATAAAACAAATCCGGTCGCACCGACGACCATAAAGGCGGAATACGAATGAAACAGTTCCTTGTATGCTTTTTATCAGTAATCATTACCGTTGTGCTGCTCTGCGGCTGCGCAGCCGGCACCCCGACCTCCGCAGGCATTGACTCCGGCACGCCCTCGTCTTCCGTAAGCACTACGGCATCGGCAACGCAAGCGCCCTCGCCCGACGCCGTCACAATAACCCCGTCACCGGAAATAACAGTCTCCCCGACATTTTCCCCGACGCCGGAGGCGCCTTCGGCAACTCCCTCACCTTCGGCAACGCCCTCGCCTTCCGTATCGCTCGCGCCCGCTCCCACACCGACAGCCTCGTTTGAGCTTCCCGAGCCCGCAGAGCCGGACACGGACTGCGGAATGACCTTTACCGAAGCTCCCTACGGCATTCCCTCGGAGGTTCTGCCCGTATGCGACGGAGTAAATTTCAACCTGCGCGGCACCGTAAGTTCCGAATATCCTCTTACCCGCATTACTCTTACCGTAATTGATTCCGGCGGCAAAAAGTACACCGGCAGCGTTTCCTTCTCTTACGGAGACGGAGTGCTTTCCTACGCCCTTAACGACAGTGCGCTCCCCGCCGAAAAGAAATCCCTGGATGACCTTAATCTTACCAAAAGTCTCGCCTGCGGCAGTTGTCTTATGGAAATAACGGCCAGCAGCACTCAGCATTCCGAGCCGGCTCTGCTGTTCTCCCGCCGTTTTGAAAAGCTGGAAAACGGCGTCTATATATTAAGCCCGAACAATTTCCGCGACGGCTACTATCAGACGGCGCTGGATTTCTTCGGCTCCGAGGAAGAATTCTTATTCAGCTATACTCTTGCAACGGGCAGACATATCAATCAGGAGACCGCGTGGAAGCAGCAGCACATAACAACCGTGTTGGGACCGGACGGGAAAAAGCGCAGCGTAAATGTTAAAGCCGCCGAGCAGTTCAGCCAGGCTTATCAGTATATGAAGACCACTTTTATCCGTGTGCGCGGCAGCGGCTTTGACACCGGAGTGATCCCGCTTTCCTCCCTGGCGGCGGAATTTAACGGCACTTATGTATCGCGCTTTGTTACCGGTAACCGCTTTATAAGCCATCACGCCTTCGGAACCGCCGAGGACGTCAACGCAAGCCAACCCTCAAACCGCAATTCCGCGGCCAACACGCAGATTATCACCGACGAAGTTGCGCTGCTGGATTACGAGGGGATGGTAACGCAGGAGGGCAGCTTTTACTTCTCCTTTGTGTACAACGGCAGCTGCACCGAAATGTGCGGAGGGGTACCGCAGACGGTCGTGAACTATCTGATTTATGAGCTTTCCTATTTCCGTGCAGGCTTCGGATGGGGATACTATTATACGCATACCTGCGACGCCATGCATTTTACCCTTTCGGAGGTGCCTGCGGCAATGCACAACGCCGAGAACGGCGGGCTCAGAAAAGTGTATTCCTATCAGCCGGACTCCCAGGCTGACTGACCGCAACACAAAACCCAGTCCCGCCGCAGCGCGGTCATGCTTCGGCGCTGTCATGCTTCGGCGCGGTATGCTGCGGCAAACGGCAATATCAAAAGGCAGGCCCTGAAGTAAGCGCTTCATGTCCTGCCTTTATATTTTGAAAACTGTGCCGCCGCGTTATATTTGTTTCTTTATTCTCTCCAACGCCCCTTTTTCCAGCCTGGATACCTGTGCCTGGCTGATGCCTATCTCCCGGGCTATCTCCATCTGCGTCCTGCCCTGAAAATAGCGCAGATAAATAATGCTTTTTTCCCGTTCGTCCAGCCTGTTTACCGCATTGTCAAGCGCTATATTATTAAGCCACGAATCGCTGCTTATGCGCTCGTCCCCCATCTGGTCCAGCATAAATACCGCGTCCGTTCCGTCGTGAAAAACAGGCTCATATATGGAAACCGGCTCCTGAATGGCTTCCAGCGCCGCCGAGACAGCCTGCGGAGTCATATTGATTTCCTCTGCGACCTCGTCGACCGACGGTTCACGGTTGTTGACAAAGGACAGCTTTTCCGTGGCCTGCAGCGCCTTATATGCCGTGTCTCGAATGGACCGGCTTACCCTTATGGGATTATTGTCCCTCAGATAGCGGCGTATCTCGCCTATTATCATGGGCACGGCATAGGTGGAAAAGCGCACTCCCACCTCGGAATCAAAATTGTCCACCGCCTTCATAAGGCCGATACAGCCCACCTGAAACAGGTCGTCCATGCTGTCGCAGCGCCGTGCAAAACGGTGTATTACGCTTAGCACAAGCCGGAGATTTGCAAAGATGAACCTTTCCCTTGCCTCCATGTCTCCCTGCTTTACGGCCTGGAACAACTGCCTGCTTTCGCCTGCCGACAGCATCGGAAGCGCTCCGGTATCAATTCCGCACAGGTCCACCTTGTTTGCCAAATAAGCCACCCGCCTTACTCTGATTAAGTAAAGCTATTTTTTCCGTTTTATATAAGGCTTATTCTCCGCAGGTGACTTTTGTTCAAGCCAAATAAAGGCAGTCTTTTTTTACCTTATCCGCTTAAGATGTGCGGCGTGCTACGCGGTAATTCTAAGGTCGCTGAGCCTGTTGAGTATGCGCAGAAAGCACTTTTTCCTGACCCCCCTGCCCCAAAGACCCGTCTGAGAGTGCTCGCCTCTGACATAATAGGTCAGGATCGCGCGCAGCAGGTTAATATCCGCGCCGTTTATAAGCATATCCACATCGCTCACACGCTGCTTATCCAGCACCTCTTCGTAATTATCCAACAGCAGCCCGGAATCGTACACCTCGTTTATGAACCTGACAAGAGCGGTATCGTACTGCGGATGACCCGGGATTATTATACCGTCCGTTTCCTTGGTATCCACCCATCTGTAAAGCTGCGATTCGCAGCCCGAAAAATACTTTCTGTAATCCAACAATCTTGCAATGCTCTTCATAATACGCTACCTCCGCAACAGTTTCCTTGGGTAAAAGCGCGGTAAAAGATTTCTCCCTGCCGCCTTCAGGAGTATTATAGAAAACATACGGTACCAATAACGGGACTTTGCTTGCACTTGCGTAAAAATAAGTATTTTCTCGCCGCGCCTCTGCGGAAGCCGCGCATAACACCGGAAGCCGCTCATAACACCGGAGACCGCGCATTACACCGGAGACCGCGCATAACACCGGAGACCGTGCGGAATTACGGCCCGGAGCATAAAGGCCGCAATTTGTGCGCCGCACAATCAAAAAAGCACCCTTTCGGGTGCTTTTAATTATTTTTGTTTCGGCAGATCCTGCTCCAGAATGGGCAACTCGCTCCACTCCATGCTTTTAACGGTAATATCCGCAGGCTGTGTTTTGTTATCTACTTCTCCCTCATATGTTATGGTAAGCAATCCGTCTTTTAATATATGATGACTTGTAAATTCCTTTTCATATACTCTCTTGAATCTGAATGCGCGCTTCTGTGAAGGATCAATTTCCAAAACGTCCTCTAATGTGTTGCCCACCGATATTAACTCAAAATCAGCCTTGTTGAGTTTTTTGCAAGACTCGTAAATCTCATTTGTTGAGATCCAGCATTTTTCATCATCGTCATATTTAAAGAATCCGTAAATATAATCCCCTCGATTATAATGAACAGTATATAATAATTCTTGCGATACCTTTCGTATGCACACAATGGGTGCCATTGAATTAAAGCTTTCAAGGGTTCGTTTTTTATTTACATCATCTGTACTTAAATCATATGCTCCGCTTTCTATTGCATCTGTACTGCTTGTAATGGCATATCCAATATTATATCCTGTCAAATGATATAAATATCCGCAATAATCAATTTCTTTGTATGCCTCTATGTCCTTAAGATTATCTATGGAATATTTTCTGTTAAACTTAAGTATCTCACCCTCGTTTCGCATCATCAGCTGCTCAAGATCCATCTTGTGTATATCAATGCTCTCCATACGGCCGCAAGCCGATAATAACAAAGCCAATAATAAGAAAATAACAACTATTTTTTTCATATATTTCCTCGCATTCTAATCAAGCGTTGCTGCAAAGTACATCCGCAGCCAAGCCTTATAGGTAAAACGGTTAGAAGCAAAACAAAAGCAAGACAAAAGCTCAAAGCCATATGTAAAAGTCTTGTAAGTCTAGGCTTCAAAAACGTTCTCCTTAATTATTATTTATATATATAATACTACCTGCATTTTCAAATGTCAATATTCCGAATGTGAACCTTTTGTAAACCCCGCGCCCGTAGGGGACGTTCCTTGCGCGTCCCTCGATCCAATCAAAAAAAGCACCCTTTCGGGTGCTTTTGTTATTTTCATTTCGGCAGATCCTGCTCCAGAATGGGCAACTCGCTCCACTCCATACCGGTAATAATCATAGTATCAGGATCTAGCTTATCCCGCTCTTCAGCGCTTTCATATTCTATTTTAAGCAATCCATCCTTGGTTAAATGCCATGTTAAATATTTTTCAAATTTTACCTCTTTTAATGATTCCGCGCTTTCTTTTTGTGACGGATCAATGTTCATAACGTCTGTTAAACTGTCACCCGTCTTAATATCTGCAAAATCACTTTTTGACAGACCTTTGCTTGCACAATATACCTCTCGGTCAGATATCCACGAATCATTGGAATAACTGTAAAACGCATAATATAAAACATCTTGAGCAGAACGGTGTATGCTATAAACACGATTATCCGATATATTACGCAAACATTGTATCTTGCTAACCTTTTCCAGTTCGGTTATGTTAATATCCCCTTTTACATACGATAAAGACCACGGGTTTTCTTCCGTATGTTCAAGTATTAATTTGAAAATAGTTATTCCTAATGTTCTATAATAATAGTCATTCAAATTCCCTATCCTTACGGTAATAAGCCGTTCGTATGGCTGCTCACTTACTCTTTTTATGATGTCCTCTTGAGTTGTATTAGAAGGGGCGCACGCCACCATACTAAATACTAACAACATCATAATCAAACTTACAATTATCTTTTTCATTATGCCACCTCTTGCTAATATACATTATACTACCTTAATTTCCAATGTCAATATTCCGAATGTGAACCTTTTGTAAACCCCGCGCCCGTAGGGGACTAAGTCCTTGCGCGTCCCTCGATCCAATCACGACCACCTGCCTAGCAGGTGGTTTTCGTTATACAAAAAAACAGGCAAGGCCGATGCTCCCGGCCTTGCCTGCTAAAAATTTATCTTTTCAATAAGGGCTTAAAATACGGTTTTTTCCTTGATATACGCTGCTACATCCTCGATTTTTATGCGTATCTGCTCCATGGTGTCGCGGTCGCGCACGGTAACATCGCCGTTTTCCAGGGTATCGAAATCCACCGTTATGCAGTACGGGATACCCGCCTCATCGGCACGGCGGTAACGCTTTCCGATGGAACCCGTATCGTCGTAGTCCACCATAAAATCACGGGAGAGCAGCCCGTATATCCTGCGCGCCTCATCGCCCAGCTTGTTCTTCTGCAAAGGAAGCACCGAACACTTATACGGAGCCAGTGCGGGATGCAGATGCAGTACCGTGCGCACGTCGCCCGGCGCTATCTCCTCCTCGTCATACGCCTCGCACAGGAATGCCAGCACCGCTCTGTCAGCGCCCAGCGACGGCTCTATGCAGTACGGAATATATTTCTCGTTTGTAACCGGATCCAAATATTCCATATTCTCTCCGGAGTGCTTGGCGTGCGTGCCAAGGTCGTAATCCGTGCGGTCGGCAATTCCCCACAGCTCGCCCCAGCCGAAGGGGAACAAGAACTCGAAGTCGGTTGTAGCCTTGGAATAAAAGGCCAGCTTTTCCGGGCTGTGATCGCTCAGGCGCAGATGCTCCTCCTTCATGCCCAGCGACAAAAGCCACTTCTTGCAGAAGCTTCTCCAGTAATCAAACCACTCCAGGTCCTCTCCGGGCTTGCAGAAAAACTCCAGCTCCATCTGCTCAAACTCACGCGTGCGGAAGGTAAAGTTTCCCGGTGTAATCTCGTTGCGGAAGGATTTGCCTATCTGAGCTATTCCGAAGGGCACCTTCTTTCTGGAGGAGCGCTGAACATTTTTGAAATTAACGAATATTCCCTGCGCGGTCTCGGGCCGCAGATACACGGTTGCAGAGGAATCCTCCGTAACCCCCTGAAAGGTTTTGAACATCAGATTAAACTTGCGTATGGAGGTAAAATTCTTTTTGCCGCATACGGGGCAGACTATATCATGCTCCTGTATAAACTGCTCCATCTTCTGGGCGTCCCATCCGTCGCTGGACTGGTCAATGTCCTGCGAGGCAAAATAGTCGTCAATGATTTTATCTGCGCGGAAACGCGCCTTGCAGTCGCGGCAGTCCATAAGCGGGTCGGAAAAGCCTCCGACATGGCCGGACGCCACCCATACTTCGGGGTTCATAAGGATAGCGCAGTCAACGCCGACGTTATACGGGCTCTCCTGCACAAACTTCTGCCACCAGGCGCGCTTGAGATTGTTTTTCATCTCCACTCCCAGAGGCCCGTAATCCCATGTATTTGCCAGTCCGCCGTAAATCTCGCTGCCTGCAAAAATATAGCCTCTGTTCTTGCATAGTGCAATAACCTTATCCATTGTTGCCTTCAATATAATCACCCTATCCTTTCAAAGCATAAACAATGCCAGAATTACAAAAATGATGTCCACGGCCTGCGCGGCAATCCGCCGCACGGTGCCGGCAAACTTTGTCAAACCGCGCCGGCAAACTTTGTCAAACCGCGCCGGCCCAAAAACAAAAAACCGCCGGCTCAACCAAGGGACGAAGTTTCCTCCGCGGTTCCACCCTTGTTGACCGATACGGTCCGCTTTATCAACGCTTACACCGTGACGCCTTCACGACACCGCACGCAGCGGGCTCTCACCCTGCCCCGCCTCTCTTTGGCATGCCGCATACCGCTACTGATTCACAAAGCCATATTGAGTTTTATATAATAATATCAGACAAATAAAATTTGTCAAGCAAAAACTTCAAAACCGTAACACGCGCACGGAGTAGCGCGTAATATATACTGTACCACATAATCAGAAGGGAGAAAAAAATATGTTTGGTTCTTGCGGAGACGACAACTGCCTGTGGATCATAATCCTGCTCATTCTCTGTGGCTGCTGCGGCAACAGCGGTTCCTCCAGAAGCTGCGGATGCGGCGACAATAACAGCTTTATCTGGGTTATAATCCTGCTCCTGCTGTGCTGCGGAAGCGGAAGCGGAAGCGGCTGCGGATGCTCTCAATCCTCCTGCTGCTGATGCACTGTAATCTATAGCAGCGTCTCGGCCCCGCCAAAGCGGGGCCGAAATCATTTTTCTTTATCGCTTGTTTTTATCCCCGTGATACTTAACCTACTCCAGATGCCAATCTATGGGCTGCTGGCCGCTATTGACAAGCAGCTCATTGGCGGCGGAAAAATGCCTGCAGCCGAAAAAGCCGTTATAGGCGGACAGCGGAGACGGGTGCGCGCAGCACAGCTTGTAATGTATGGGATTGTCTATTATCTCGGCCTTTCTCCGGGCGTGAGCTCCCCACAAAAGGAACACCACCGGCTTAGTCTTGTCATTAAGCTTGGAGATGACCGCATCCGTAAAGGTTTCCCACCCCATGTTTTTATGCGATGCAGGCTGCCCCTCCCGGACGGTAAGCACGGTGTTGAGCAGCAGCACTCCCTGCCTTGCCCACGGCGTAAGCTCTCCGCAGGAGGGAACGGGCAAGCCCAGATCGTCGTGGAGTTCCTTGAATATGTTTACAAGGGAGGGCGGCGGAGTAACGCCTTTTTTAACCGAAAAACAAAGCCCGTGCGCCTGCCCGGCTCCGTGGTATGGGTCCTGCCCTATTATTACCGCCCTTACGCTGCCGTAAGGCGTGTATTTAAGCGCATTGAAAATGTCGTACATATCCGGATATATCCTCCGGGTATTATACTCCCGCTTGAGAAACTCACGCAGCTGCAGGTAATATTCCTTGGAAAACTCATCGCCTATCAGCCCGTCCCAGTCATTGCCAAGTCTTACCATATTTCATCCTCCGCTGTACGTACATCAGCATAATAGCACCGATATAATATTATATTTATATTTCAGAGTCAATAGATTTGCGCATTTGCGCCCTGTTATGATAAAATAAAGCCGCTGCAAGGGAAATCCAGGCAGCAAAAAGCAATGCTATCTGCCCGAAACACGCGCACCCCTTTTCCGGACAGGCACTCTGCCGCGCAGCACATCAGCTGTTTCCGGACAAGCACTCTGCCGCGCAGCACAGCGGCTGTTTTCGGCTGCCGGGAGCGCGAAGTTTACCGGCACAACGGAGGACAATATGATAATAGATTATATCGGTACCGGCGGCGCCGAGGGCGTTCCCGCCCTGTTCTGCACCTGCAGCGTTTGCCGCAAAGCAAGAGAAGCCCGGGGGCGCAACATCCGCCTGCGCTCCTCGGTATGCATAAATAAGGAAATCCTTATCGATCTTTCGCCGGACATACACTCCGCAGCTATAGCGGGCCGCATCGAGCCTTTCCGCATACGGCATCTTCTGCTTACCCACGCTCACGAGGATCATTGCGCTCTGCACCAGCTTATGTACCGTGCTCAGCCCGCCTTCTGCACCCCGGAGGAGGATTTTACGCTGGAGGTTTACGGCAACGCCGAATGCCTGAAAAAATACACGCTGGCATGCCGGGAAAACGGCGGAAGCATAAACCACACCCATTTCAATCTGATAAAGCCCTTTGATACGGTAACCGTGGGCGATGTCACCGCTGTTGCGCTGCCCGCAGATCACGCCCCGGGTCAGGACGCGGTAATGTATCTGCTTGAGCAGGACGGCGTCCGCTTTTTGTACGCCGAGGACACCGGAAGCTTTCCCGCCCCGACGGAGGAATATCTCAGGGGCAAATACTGCCGGGCGATATCGTTAGACTGCTCCTTCTGCATGGGCAAGCCGGACGGCGACTCCGGGCATCTGGGCTACCGTGCAATGCTCAGGCAGCTCGACCGCCTCAAGGCAATCGGCGCGGCGGATCATGCCACAAGAGTCATTGCACAGCATTTTTCGCATAACGGACTTCGCGCTTCAGGCGGTCCTCTGACCGACAGCGATCTCCGCGCCATGATGCAGCCGGATAATATAATGCCGGCCTATGACGGAATGTCGGTGGAAGTCTGAACCCGGCAGCCCGGAACGGTATTTAACGCAGGCTTGGTTATTTGTTAATTGTTTTTTCATTCCCGGTGCATAAGTATTTCATTTGTTCTTCACATTTCAGGCTTATAATAAGCACAGCAAATAAGCATAATACTGCGAAAGGCTGTGAAATCAAATGGATTATAACGATTATACCGATTATGTGGACTGCAGCGAACAAAAGAAAAACAAACGCGGCAAACCTTCAAACGTCATTACCGTTGTCATATGTGTACTGCTGAGTGCGGCTATGGGCTTTCTGGGCGGATATGTCGCCAATCAGAGCAACAAAACCATAATACTCGGCGGCACGGATCAGCCCCAGGCCACTTCCTCCCCCACTCCCAAGCCCAGCTTTGACGGCAGCATCTTTACTCAGGGGCAGGCCTCGGGCGACGACCCGCTCACCATTGCTCAGGTTGCCGCACAGGTGTCCGACACGGTGGTGGAGATAACTACCGAAACGGTGGTAAACGGCAACCGTCTGCAGCAGTATATAGCAACCGGAGCGGGCAGCGGCGTTATTTTCCGTTCCGACGGCTATATAGTTACAAATAATCACGTTATCGATTCGGCAAGCAAAATAACCGTCACCATGAGCGACGGCACCTCTTATGATGCCTCTCTGATCGGCACGGATGAGCAAACCGATATCGCCGTGATAAAAATCGAAGCCTCCGGCCTGAACGCGGCGGTATTCGGCGATTCCTCACAGCTGATAGTGGGCCAGACCGCAATTGCCATAGGCAATCCTCTGGGCTCTCTGGGCGGAACCGTTACAAACGGAATAATAAGCGCTCTTGACCGGGAAATAACAATAGACGACCAGACCATGACCCTGCTGCAAACCAATGCCGCAGTCAACCCCGGCAACAGCGGCGGCGGCCTGTTTGACGCAAACGGTTTGCTTATAGGCGTAGTCAACGCCAAAAGCTCCGGCAGCGATGTCGAGGGACTGGGCTTTGCGATACCGATAGACACGGTAAAGGGCGTTATCACCGACCTTGTGCAGTACGGCTATGTACGCGGCAGAGTATATACCGGTATGAGCATGATCGAGATCTCGGATTCCATAACCGCTCTGCAGTACCGGGTGTCCTACTACGGCGTATACGTCTACTCCATTGACGGGGATTCCAATGCTTATGCCGCCGGGATCCGCACCGGAGATTATATCAAAAGCGTGAACGGCTCGCAGATAAGCACCCTCAGCGAGTTTAACCGGATGATCCGTTCCCTCTCGATCGGCGATACCGTCGAAATAACGGTTATACGCTCCAAGCAGACGCATACCTACAGCTTTACCCTCCAGGAATACACCGTCAAGGGCTTTGAGCAGTGATGCCGCCGGCTAAAACCGGAGTGCAACCGAAATACAGCAAATACAGCATACGGATAAGGATAAGTAATGATAAATAACAGATAAACACAAGAGGATGCCGCACCGCGCACTTTCTGCGCGGTGCGGCATCCTCTTTATTGTTCCTTTTCCTGCAGGCTTTTGCCATTCCGCAGTCCTCCCGGAGCAAACGCCCAAAGGGACGGCAAGGGCAATTTCAGGCCTGCCGGACAATCACAGTTTTTCCGCAATGTCTGCGGCTTTATCCAGATAGCTGCCCTCAAACAGCTCTATCAGGCCGCTATCGCAGGCCTTGGCGGTTTTGGGGTCAATCGGAATCCTGCCCAGCAGCTCAAGCCCGTATTGGGCGCAGATGCTGTCTATATGGCTTTCTCCGAAAACCTTGATTTCCTTGCCGCAGTCCGGACATACGGCATAGCTCATATTCTCCACTACGCCCAGTATCGGTATATGCATCATGTTGGCCATCTTGACGGCTTTGGACACTATCATGGACACCAGCTCCTGCGGAGAAGTCACCACGATGATGCCGTCAAGCGGTATGGACTGAAATACGGTAAGCGGCACATCGCCCGTTCCCGGAGGCATATCCACCAGCATGAAGTCTATATCCTTCCATATTACCTCGGTATAAAACTGCTTTACGGCCCCCGCTATTACCGGGCCGCGCCAGACTACAGGGTCGGTATCGCTCTCCAGCAGCAGGTTGATGCTCATTACATCAATGCCTGTTTTTGTGGTGACCGGATATATATACTTGCCGTCCCCTTCGGCGTGCTTTGTAAGTCCGAACGCCTTGGGAATGGACGGACCCGTGATATCGGCATCCAGTATTGCGGTCTTGTGTCCTCTGCGCGAAAGCAATACGGCCATAAGAGAAGTTACCAGGCTTTTGCCTACGCCTCCCTTACCGCTGACAACGCCTATCGTCTTTTTAACGCTGCTGACATCGTTGAGTTTTTCTTTAAGGTCCTGCTCTTTGCTGCGCTGTGAACAGCTTTCGCCGCAGGAGGAGCAGTCATGTGTACAGTTCTCACTCATTGTTGCGTTCCTTTTTTGCGGCAATGCCGCAAAACCCTTCCTTTGTTATTGGGCTTTCGGTTCCGCCGGCGAGAGCCCTGCAGGTGATTTTGCATCCAAAACGCGGAACCGATAAAATTATACTCTTACCGCCGTTCTTTGTCAAACATCACCTTCAGTTAACCATACGGCCTATATCCTTCTTAAGTCTTTTTATTATTCTCTTTTCCAGCCTTGATATGTACGACTGCGATATTCCCAGCTTTGCTGCCACCTCCTTCTGGGTAAGCTCCCGCCTGCCGCAGAGACCGAAGCGCATTTCCATGATTTCTTTTTCCCTTGCGGGAAGCTGGGAAAGCGCCTGAAACAGCAGTTGCCTTTCGGTTTCCTGCTCGATGTTTTTGTTAACCACATCGGCATCCGTGCCCAGGACATCGGAGAGCAAAAGCTCATTGCCGTCCCAGTCCACATTGAGCGGCTCATCAAAGGACACATCGTATCTGTATTTGCTGCTCCTGCGCAGAAACATCAGTATTTCATTTTCTATACATCTGGAGGCGTATGTCGCAAGCTTTATCTTTTTTTCCATATTATAAGTATTAACCGCCTTTATAAGCCCGATTGTACCTATGGATATCAGGTCCTCCATCGTAACTCCGGTATTTTCAAAGCGTTTTGCAATATAAACAACCAGCCGCAGGTTATGTTCTATCAGCTTTGAACGCGCCTCCGCCGAGCCCCGGGCATGCTTTTCCAGCCACAGCTGTTCCTCCTCCGGAGGAAATGGTGCCGGCAGCGATTCTCCTCCGCCTATGTAAAAAATACCGTCACCCGCATTAATAACGCAGGAAAGCCATCTGAATACCGTCAAGATCACACCTCCAGAACATCGGGATTGCACAGGGCGGAACAGTCTCCGCCGAACATATCGCTGCCTCTGCAAAGGGCAACAACGCACTTTACATCGGTTCCGTCCATAATACAGCCCTCGGGCCGGAACCCGTACAGCACTCCGCTGCCGCCCAGAGATCTGTACGGCACAGGGTATATCACCGTTTCATCGTCAGTATCCGACATTCCCAGCGCAAACAGTACGCTAAGCGGTGCAACCTCCGCGGCGTCCTCCGCCCTGACCACTATTACCGGAAGTCCGCTCTGGGGCTCGCGCAGCAGGTTCCCGCTGTCCTTCAGTGTTTTCAGGCACATCTCGCCCCGTCCCGTCCTGATATAAACCCTGTCCTTCCTTTTCCATGCGCCGCTGCGGCGCAGCGCCGTCGCAGCCCTGCCGCAAATAAGCAGCAGCACCGCGGAAAGCAGCAGCTCCATGCCCGCGCCCGGCAAAAGCACGCGCGCCGTCAGTTCCCCCGCGGCATACGCAGCCGTTCCCGAAACAGCAAGCAGCAAAAAAGTCCTTACGGACTTATCCCAACCGAACACGGTTATCTGCTCCAGCATCAGCAGGCATACCGCAAACAGCACCGCGACGGGAGATAACTCCCTTATGAATACGCCGTATACCGCCGTACCCGCAGCGGCAGCCGACAGCACTCTGAAGCTCAATTTCACCTTCAGTACCGCCGCCGCAGAGCATAGCAGCGCGATATTGAATGCAAGCATGTTTAACATCCGAAGCATATCCGGGTTTCCCCCTTCAGTCAGTATTATATAAAAGCCCGGGAGCGAAAACTGTTGCTTTGAAATGCAAGATAGGATAATCCTTGACGAAAATGCAAGACGGGCGCGCACAAAGCCACGGCAAAAAAGATGAGGCAAATAAATTGATAAAGCCGGAATGTTATGCTATAATAGCATTAAAATAACGGTATGCGGTATTGCAGCGGAGATTATGCCGTCAAGCGCGGCTTTTGCCGGCTGCCGTCCGCCGTTTTGACCGGAGGCACAAATGAGCAGGTTCTTCAAGGAAAAGGTTCTCAGTCCGGGAGCCGCGGTAATAATAATACTTTGCGCAATGCTGGGCACCTATCTGGTCACCAGCCTTACCGCCTCGTCCGATATCCCTCCCGTGGATCTGCCCACCCTTCCGCCGATAAATACCGAAAGGCCTGCAGAGTTTACCGACGATGAGCTCTTCCTGTATGCCTGCATAGACGCTTTTGATACACATTCCGATGAGATCCTCCCGCTGCGCACCCTGAGCGGCACGGTACGCATGGTGGCCTTTGATGCCGGAGACGGGCTCACGCTTTGCTATCTGCTTGAGGAACTGTCCTCCGCAAAGCCGGATTCCGCAGCCAGACTGTCGGCACTCCTGGGGTTTGCTCCGTCATATAAACCAGAAACTGCGGTGATATTTGAAATTTCCGCATCCGATGTGTTCCGCCCCGCTTACAGCACGGACTGCACCTCGGCCTCCATGACGGTTGAGCAGTGCGAGCTTACGGACAGTCAGCGCGATTTTATTAACGGGCTGATCATACAGGCATCCGATAAGCAGTTTGCCTTTACACGTCTGGGTTACAGCTATGACTGGCAAGGCGCTTCCCCCTACGGGCTGTCTCAGTTTGCCGCTGATATTTCCGCCGGAAATATCACTGCAAAAACCTCGGTCTCGGAATTTCTGACATCTCTTTAAGCAATTACCCCGAAAGGATCCCCCTATTAATGAAAAATCCCCTTAAGCAGGAGTTAAATAAAACTCTTTGGAAGCTTGCGCTTCCCATAATTCTGCAAAACGCGCTCAGCACATCGCTGAACCTTATAGATTCCCTTATGATCGGACAAATAAGCAGCAACAGCAATGCCGAATTTGTAGCAGTGGGTTTTGCCAATCAGATCTTCTTTATACTTACCCTGTTTATAACCGGCTTTACCTGTGCCGCCCAGGTGTTTTCCGCCCAGTATTACGGCAACGGCGACTATGACGGCATCAACAAGTCTCTGGGCATGGGACTGCTTTCCTGCGGCGGCTTCTGTCTGCTTGTACAGATACTGGGCTGCGTATTCCCGGAACAGTCCATGATGCTCTTTACAAACGACGCTCAGGTAATAAAGCTGGGCGGCAGCTATATGTCCATAGTGTCCTGGAGCTACGCCGCCACGGGGCTGACGTTTGTATATTCCGCGGTACTGCGCTCCGTCCGCCGCGTCAAGCTGCCCATGATTTCCGCCGTTATCGGCGTGTGCTCCAACACCCTGTTAAACTGGCTGCTTATATACGGCAATCTGGGCTGCCCCAGGCTCGGAATCCGCGGCGCCGCCATCGCCACCCTGGCAAGCCGCCTGCTTCAGATAGCAATAATACTGATATTTGTCTATTATCCCCGCACCGGGCTCTCCGCAACGCCAAAGCAGCTCTTCGGTTTTTCCCGCGCCTTTGCGGCAAAATATCTCAAATGCACGCTCCCGGTGGTTGCCAACGAAGGACTGTGGGGCGTAGGCACCGGTATTTACACAGTGTATTACGGGCGTATAGGCACCGCTGCAGCTGCAGCCGCTATGGTGGCCGCGAATCTGGAGCAATTTGCCTGGATTTTTATCGCAAGCCTGGGCACGGTGACCGCCATAATTCTGGGCAACGCACTGGGCAGTGAGGACGAATTCAAAAACGTCCGCTTTTATGCCAGGCAGATGCAGAAAAATATAATACTTTGGGCAATAGGTCTTAGCATTATGCTGGCGGCTTTCTCCGGAGTTTTCCCGTCCCTTTTCAGTCTGGACGCCGAAGCAATCAGCCTCTCCACTCCGCTAATACTTATCCTCGCTCTGCTCATACCCTTCAAAAGTGCCAACTTCAACCGGGTTATAGGCATCCTGAGAGCCGGCGGCGATACCGCCTTTACCTGCATTCTGGAATCTCTGCTCATCTGGGGCATTACCGTCCCGCTTGGATATCTGTTCTACGGCCCTCTGGGGCTTGGTATTATCCCGGTGTTTTCCGTGGTGCACATCGACGAAATAATCAAGATGCCCATTCTTGCCATGCGCTGCAAAAAAGGCCGTTGGATACGCAATCTTACCAAGGAGGGCGTAAAATGACGGTACAGCAGCTTTTATCGGTCTCCGGGGCCTCCGACCTCGTCTCTGACGGCAGCATCGGCCTCTTTATTTATGATTATGCCCCCTACGCCGCTCAAAGCGGCATTCTGCCCCTTGACTCCTATTATGTCGCCTGCAACAGCGCATACAAGCGCATTAAAAGCGCAAATATCGGCTCAGTCACCAACAATGTCAATATTAAGGGTCTGCTTCTGGCCTCCGGCTTTACTCAAGGCCGCTCCGGTCTTATACTGCATCCGCGGTTCGGCTCGTATTTTTTGGTGCAGGCCGTGCTCTTTGAATCCCGGATGCCCGTTAATCGTCCGGATACCCCTGCCCCGGATTGCGGCAGCTGCACGCGCTGCAAACTCGCCTGTCCGGGCGGCGCCATAGGCAAAACCCCCGCCGATTTTGTGCGCAGCAAATGCCTCCGCGATATGATGGACAGGGTTCCGGACAGATGCACGGTGCAATTTTTGGGCGGCGAGCTGCTGGGCTGCGAGATATGCCGCTCCGTATGTCCCCGCAACTCATGGGCTGCGCCTCAGCCCATGCCCGAAGAGCTCTCTTCCCTGCTTGAGCTTTCCGTCCTGCTGCAATACAGCCCGCAAACGCGCCGCATCATTTCTTCTTACATCGGCACTAATATGGCCCGCCCCTCAGTGCTCCTGCCGCAGGCTATGGCCGCCGCCGTGCGCGGCCGCCGTACCGATCTTCTGCATCTTATAAAGCCTCTGTTGTCCTACCCGTCTCCGCGCGTCTCCCGCTCTGCAGCGCTGTGTATTGAGCTGCTTGAATAAAAACACATTGACAAAATCATACGAATATGTATAATAGTCATGCGCATCAGGGTACGCTCGCCCGGGCTTGCGGCATTTATCTTTCAGGCTTTTCCCGTGTCCGCCTGCACAGATTTGTGTCCACCAACCCGTGCGTTCTCACTGCGCAGCAATGTAAAGAGAGACATTCTCGAAATTTTCCGGCTGCTTGGTCGTTTCGTCCGCCGGAAAACCCCTAAATATAAGGGTTTTCAAAATTAAAAATCGAATATTTTTCAGTGTTCTCTCCTGCTTTTCTCTCCAAAAAATTTTCGAGTTAAAAGCAGATTGAAATATACACGGAGAGGTATCGAAGTGGTCATAACGGGGCTGACTCGAAATCAGTTTGCGCGAAAGCGCACATGGGTTCGAATCCCATCCTCTCCGCCAAACTGTTAGCCTGCAAGCGTTTTAGCCGCTTGCAGGCTTTATTTTTTACCCCACGGTAATCAATGCCGCACTCATTCCGGTCATCATTGCCTGAGCCGAGTTCAACTTGGAATTGTAATCCAAGTGAGCATAAATATTTGCCGTTGTGCTTAAATCCGAGTGATCGAGCCATTCCCGGATTTGTTTCATCGGTACACCGTTCTTCAATAGCAACGATGCGCAGGTGTGACGCAGATCGTGAAATCGGATATGGCGTAAGCCGTGTCTTGTAAGCAGTTTTGAAGAAGAGTCGGTCAAGTAATCGGGTTTAATGATATTACCCATTTCATCAACGCAGATCTTGGAGCTAACCCCCAATGCTTTGCTCATTTCCTCCACCGTCATAATATCGGGATACTATTTCAAAACGGAGTGGTAGATTCCTTTGAAATTATACATAGCAACACCTACCGTTTCTGTGTGACTCTGAATACCGTCCCCTTGGGAAAGCCACAGCGGGAACAGGCGCAAGCAACGTTTTTGCTTTCAATAGAAAAAGCACCTGCGTTGGGTAATAAATCCTTGCAGGTGCGGCACAGACCAATTTCGATTGTTTTACTTATAGGGTCGATAAAACCCAGGCTGATAGCAAGGGCATAGGTGGATGTTCTACACGATCCCGCAGAGGGCAAGAAACCCCGAACCTACCGCAAACGCGCCCGGAAAGATTACCTGAAGTACACAAGAAGCCGTAAACACACCGCCAAAACCACCCGCAAAGCGATTGGCAAGCAGCTGTCCTACCTCCGCCGTGACCTTGAGACCATTGACGTCATGCTGTCCTGTGGAAAACTTCTGAACACACGTCAGACAGAACATCTGAGCACCCTCCGCACTATCTATGAGCAACAAAAGTACACGTACGATAATCATACCCATACCATTCCCGACCGGATCGTCAGCGTCAGCCAGCCGTTTGTTCGTCCGATCGTGCGGGGAAAAGCCGGCAAGCCGGTGGAGTTCGGCGCAAAGCCGGATATCAGCGTTTCGGACGGGTGGACACGGTTGGAGTTCTGCTCCTTTGATGCCTACAACGAGGCGTTGAATCTGCAGGAAATGGCAGAGCGTTTCCGTAAGCGAGAGGGACACTATCCCGGCCGCGTTCTGCCGGGCAAAATCTACCGGAATCGGGAGAATCTCGCCTATTGCAAGGAGCGCGGCATCCGGCTGTCCGGGCCGGCTCTCGGACGTCCGAGAAAGGACGAGATCAGAGACAGAGCGCAGGATTACCGAGACGAATGTGGCCGTGTAGAGGTGGAG
>JAQXIQ010000012.1 GCA_029007865.1 Bacillota bacterium | reverse complement strand
TTCATGGCCCTGTTCTGAGAGAAAACCTATCTCACTACATCGGGCTGTATCAGACCTGGTCCTCCTACATTCCGGAAAGCGAAGGAGTAGCCGTGTTTTACACCTCGGTATACGGCCACACAAAAAAAGCTATAGATCAATTTGTTGAAAAACTCCGCAGACGCGGCTGTCCCGCAATAGCGGTACACGACCTTGCCCGCACAGATATGTCGGCTGCCGTGGCAGACGCCTTCCGGTACGGAAAGCTCGTTCTTGCCACCACCACTTATAATGCAGATATTTTCCCGTATATGCGCACATTTATTGATCACCTTGTTAAGCGCGGTCTGTGCAACCGCACCGTCGGGCTGGTGGAAAACGGTTCCTGGTCCCCCGTAGCCGCCAAAACAATGAAGGAAATGCTCTCCGGATGCAAAAACATCAACTGGACCGAAGCCGGAGTGAGGATCAATTCCGCCCCCAACGCCGAAACGGGACAGCAGCTTGATGCCCTGGCGGACGAACTTTGCAGGGAATATATCGCCCGCTCTGCGGATATCGCGGACAAAAACGATATGACAGCGCTTTTCCGCATAGGATACGGCCTTTATGTCGTTACCTCCAATGACGGCAAGCAGGATAACGGACTTATAGTCAATACCGTCACTCAGGTATCGGATAACCCAAACCGTATTGCGGTAAACATCAACAAAGCCAATTACTCTCACCATATAATCAAGCAGACCGGTATTATGAACGTAAACTGCCTGTCTGTTGATGCTCCGTTCAGCGTGTTTGAAACCTTCGGGTTCCACAGCGGCAGGAATGTCAACAAATTCCGCGACTGCAGTCCGGTGCGTTCCGACAACGGGCTTATCATTCTGCCAAAATATATCAATGCCGCTTTCTCCCTTAAAGTGGAGCAATATGTCGATTTAGGCTCGCACGGTATGTTCATCTGCTCGGTGACCGAAGCGCGTGTTATGAGCGACCGCGAGACCATGACATACACCTATTACCAGAACAATGTCAAGCCAAAGCCCCAGACTCAGGGCAAAAAGGGCTGGGTATGCAAGGTGTGCGGCTATATTTATGAGGGTGACGAGCTTCCGGACGACTTTGTTTGCCCGCTTTGCAAGCACGGAGCCGCAGATTTTGAGCCTATAAAATAAATAACTCGGCTTGCCTTTTTTGCAGCAAACCGATGAAAAAGAAGGGAAAACATTGTGTTAATAGCGCTGCTTACAGCCGTAGGCGTAGGTGCTGCCACCGTAATAGGAGCGCTTCTGGGCTTTACATTCAAAAACATCACCCATAAATTCAGCGATATTTCGCTGGCCTTTGCCGCAGGCGTAATGCTTGCAGCATCGGTTCTGGGCCTCATACTGCCCTCTGTGGAATACGGCATGCAATACGGCACGGCTATAAGTCTTCTTATCACGGTTGCAGGAGTTTTCTGCGGTGCGGTATGTCTTAATCTTATAGATAAGCTGACTCCGCATCTGCATAAGCTCGTCGGGCCGGAAAGCGAAGCGCATCCCGGCGGCGCCGACCTGAACAAGGTGCTGCTGTTTGTAGCCGCAATAGCAATACATAATCTTCCGGAGGGCATAGCCGCCGGAGTGGGCTTCGGCTCTGACAACACAGCGGAAGCGCTGCTCATCGCAGGCGGAATAGCCTTGCAGAACATCCCTGAGGGTATGGTGATCATCGCGCCCATGCTGGCCGCCGGAGTAAGCCCGAAAAAGACCTTTGTATGTGCTCTTGCCACCGGGCTTATAGAAGTGATAGGCACGCTACTTGGTTATCTGGCCGTAAACATAGCTGCCGCTGTTCTCCCGTTTGCTCTTGCCTTTGCGGGAGGCACCATGCTGTATGTGATAAGCGATGAGATGATACCGGAAACCCACGCTCACGGCAGCCAGCGCGGAGCTACCTATGCCCTGCTGGTGGGCTTTTGCATAATGCTTGTCTCGGACATTCTTTTAGGCTGATTGCACGACTTGCCTGTACGCTGCTTACTGCTCAGACGCAATACCGCACCGTAAGGGTATATGTCGCTGCATGATAATATTTTAATCAAACGAAAGGGGCTTTATCATGAACGCCAAAACAGCTGCTCTTATCAACGAGCAAATCAACAAGGAATTTTATTCGGCATACCTCTATCTGGAGTTTGCCAACTATTACGCCGCAGCAGGCTTAGACGGCTTTGAAAACTGGTATACCGTCCAGGCTCAGGAGGAGCGCGACCACGCTCTGCTCTTTTACCGCTATCTCCAGAATAACAGCGAAAAGGTCACCTTTACCGCAATAGCCAAGCCCGAGTGCGAGCTGACCGACAACATGGCTCCCCTTCTCAAGGGTCTGGAGCATGAAAAATACGTTACCTCGCTCATCAACGCCATATATGCCTCCGCATACGAGGATCACGATTTCCGCACCATGCAGCTGCTGGACTGGTTTGTAAAGGAACAGGGCGAAGAAGAGAAAAACGCCACGGATCTTATCACCAAAATGGAGCTTTTCGGCACCGATGCAAAGGGGCTTTATATGCTCAACAGCGAACTCAAGGCTCGCGTTTATGCCGCACCTTCACTTGTGCTGTAATGAATGATTAGGAGAGAATTAAATGTCAAAATACACTCAGGATCAGATAATCTGCAAATGCAAAAAGGTATCGGTTTTTGATATCGAGGACGCACTTAACAAACACGCCCATTTCGGCGATGTACAGAAGGAATTTGACGAGGTACAGAAAATCACCCACTGCTCTACCGGATGCGGCGGCTGTCACGACAAAATCCTGGACGTCATAAGTGAGCTTATGAACGGCTGAGCGATCTCTGCCTGCCGTTTGCGGCGCAGCATATGTGCCGCGCTATAAAACTACATAAAAGGAGGAATTGACATGAAATACATCTGTCCCTGCGGCTATGAATACGATCCCGCTGTGGGCGATCCGGATAACGGCATAGCTCCCGGCACCGCCTTTGAAGACCTGCCCGAGGACTGGGTATGCCCCACCTGCGGTCTTGGCAAGGATATGTTTGAGGCAGAATAATCTTGGGATACCATAGGCTGCGAATACAGCCAATATAAAAAGGCTTCCTGCGAAGCCTTTTTATTCGTTTTGTAAATCCATTTTGTTCATTTATCGCGGCAGTACCCACACCGGTATTGCCGTTTTTCCTTATTACAGGCAATAACCGCACAAGCCTCCGGAACCGCTTGCAAGTTATTGCTCCAACAGTGCCGCCCCGACTATTCCCGCGTCGCTGCCCATTGTGGCAAGGGTAATCTTCGCGCGGGGAAGCTCTTTATTGAGTATAAGCTCATCCACTCTTTTGCGCAAAGGCTCAAGCAGGAAATCTCCCGCCCCGGCCACGCCGCCGCCCAGCGCAATTACCTGCGGTGCAAGCAGATTGATTATGCTGGCAAGCAGATGCGCAAGATAATTTACATATTCGTCAAACACCGTTCTGCCCAGCACGTCGCCCTCCCGCGCGGCATCCACTACCGCTTTGGCGTTAAGCTCCTTGCATCCCGCCAGCACGCTTCCGGGATATTGCGGCAGCAGCTCCTGGGCTCTTTTTATAAGCGCGCTTGCCGAAGCATACGCTTCGGCGCAGCCCTT
>JAQXIQ010000011.1 GCA_029007865.1 Bacillota bacterium | reverse complement strand
AATTCTTTCATAGGTTTTCATAAAATATACTCTCCTTAAATACTTTAATATTGGATTATCAAACAGTTAAATACTTTAATATTGGATTATCAAACAGTTTTGCAGTGTCGGAATCATACGGCGGAACCGCAACATCGAAAGCCGCTTGGCACAATCATCGTACTCGCTCCTTTTCCCAATTAAACCTATATGTTTTATAGGCATTATATTATCACCCCGCGCTTGCTTTGTCAAGTCAATAAGCTATAACTTTTTCCTATATCCAAGTAATCGGAATTCGTATTAGCAAATACTGCCCTGCTTTCTTGACATTATCGGACGATCTAAATATAATACCCGGCAAAGAACAGAAGCATACCGCCGTATTGACCCGGACAGAGGTGTTGCCTCCGTATTGCCCGGGCGCGGCAAAAGCTCAAACACAAGAAATATCAATTATTACCAGGGAGAGACGGAGATAAAGCAATGGAAAACAACAGATTTGAACTGAACAAGAACCTGGCGCAGATGCTCAAGGGCGGCGTTATTATGGACGTAACCACTCCGGAGCAGGCCAAAATCGCCGAAGCGGCAGGTGCCTGCGCCGTTATGGCACTGGAGCGCATTCCGGCAGATATCCGTGCTGCCGGCGGCGTTTCCCGCATGAGCGACCCCAAAATGATCAAAGGCATCCAGAACGCCGTTTCGATTCCCGTAATGGCAAAATGCCGCATCGGTCATTTTGCGGAAGCGCAGATCCTGCAGGCTATTGAGATAGACTACATAGACGAAAGTGAGGTACTCTCACCGGCCGATGACAAATACCATATAGATAAAACCAAATTTGATGTGCCCTTTGTATGCGGTGCAAAGGATCTGGGCGAAGCGCTGCGCCGCATAAACGAAGGCGCCGCCATGATCCGTACAAAGGGCGAGCCCGGTACCGGAGATGTGGTACAGGCGGTACGGCACATGCGCCTGATGCAGTCGGAAATACGCAGGCTGGGCTCCATGTCGGAGGACGAGCTTTTTGACGCGGCAAAGCAGCTTCAGGTACCCTATGACCTGGTGCTGTATGTGCACAGGAACAAAAAGCTCCCGGTTGTAAACTTTGCCGCAGGCGGCGTGGCAACCCCTGCCGACGCAGCGCTGATGATGCAGCTGGGCGCGGAGGGCGTATTTGTGGGCTCCGGCATATTCAAGTCGGGCAATCCGGAAAAGCGCGCGGCAGCCATTGTCAAAGCGGTAACCAACTTTAACGACGCCGATATGCTGGCCGAGCTGTCCGAGGACCTCGGGGAGGCCATGGTGGGCATCAACGAGCAGGAGATACAGCTCCTTATGGCGGAAAGAGGCAAATAAGCAATGCAGATAGGCGTCCTCGCCCTCCAGGGGGCATTTATCGAGCATGAACAGATGCTCGCGCGGCTGGGAGTGTCCTGCTTTGAAATACGGCAGCTTGCCGACCTTGAAAATAGCCTTGACGGCCTGATCATCCCCGGAGGGGAGAGCACGGTGCAGGGCAAGCTGCTGCGCGAACTGGGTCTGTTTGAACCGCTTAAGCAGCTTATCGACGGAGGACTGCCCGTTTTCGGCACCTGCGCGGGGCTGCTGCTGCTGGCCGCGAAAATAGAAAACGACGACAGACTTTATTTTGCCTCCATGAATATTTCCGCAGTGCGCAATGCGTACGGCAGACAGCTTGGAAGTTTTTTCGCGGAGGCGGAATTTGCCGGGGAGGGCAAAATACCCATGACCTTTATCCGCGCGCCGTATATCGCCAGCACCTTTGGGGAAACAGAAGTGTTGGCCACGGTGGAGGGCAAAACCGTGGCCGCCAGAGAGGGAAACATGCTGGTTACGGCATTTCATCCAGAGTTAAACGAAAGCACCGCGGTACACAGGTATTTCATTGAAATGGTGCGCAGAGCCGCGCGATAAACGGCGGACACCGTCCCGTTTCGGTTATTCATAACAGTCACGAATCATGACCACCGGCAAAGACGGTGGTTTGCTCTGCGGCTGTAAGCCGCTATTACCGACAGGGCTGTAAGCCGCTATTACCGGCAGGGCTGAAAGCCCTCCGAATATTCTGCCAACCGCAAGCGGACTCTTAGCCACCGCTAAAGCGGTTGGTTGTTTTTTGCTTGCGGCTTGCATACCTCTTGCATTATATCACAGGAGCTTATTTTGTTCATCGGCAAAAGCCTCTTTGGTAAGGGGCTGCTAAAAAACATTAACTCTTCATAAGACCAAAAACTCCGGCGCGTTTTATGCGCCGGAGCCGATATTCCGTGCCGTATTATCTTACTGCCGCAAAGCCCTTTTCCAGGTCGGCAATTATATCGTCTATATGCTCCGTGCCGATGGAAAGGCGGATGGTATTGGGTCTGATGCCCTGATCCAGCAGCTCCTCCGCCGTAAGCTGGGAGTGCGTGGTGGTCGCGGGATGAATGACCAGCGACTTGATATCGGCAACATTGGCAAGCAGAGAGAATATCTCCAGATTGTCGATGAATTTATGAGCCTCCTCCTGGCCGCCCTTGATATCAAAGGTAAAGATGGAGCCGCCGCCATTAGGGAAGTATTTTTTATAAAGGGCATTCTGCGGATGTTCAGGCAGTGACGGATGGTTTACCCTTTCCACCTGCGGGTGCTTTGAAAGGTATTCCACGACTTTTTTGGTGTTTTCCGCATGGCGGTCAAGACGCAGCGAAAGGGTTTCCACACCCTGCAGAAGCAGGAAAGCGTTGAACGGAGAAATGGCAGCGCCGGTATCGCGCAGCAGGATCGCTCGTATATAGGTTACAAACGCCGCCGGGCCTACCGCGTCCGCAAAGGAGACCCCGTGATAGCTGGGGTTGGGAGCGGCGATGGGTGCATACTTGCCGCTTGCCTTCCAGTCAAACTTGCCGGAATCCACTATAATGCCGCCCAGAGTTGTACCGTGGCCGCCGATAAACTTTGTTGCGGAATGTACCACGATATCCGCGCCGTGCTCTATGGGCCTTATAAGATAGGGAGTGCCGAAGGTGTTGTCTATTACAACCGGGATGCCGTGCTTATGGGCAAGGGCGGAAACCGCATCAATGTCCGGAATGTCGCTGTTGGGGTTGCCCAGCGTTTCTATAAACACCGCCTTGGTATTGGGCTGAATGGCCGCCTCCACCTCCTGCAGATTGTGAATGTCCACAAAAGTCGTGTCAATCCCGTACTGCGGCAGGGTATGCGCAAGCAGGTTGTAGCTGCCGCCGTATATGGTTTTCTGCGCCACTATATGTTCGCCCTTCTGTGCAAGAGCTTCTATCGTGTATGTGATGGCCGCCGCGCCGGAGGCAAGCGCTAACGCCGCAACGCCGCCCTCAAGAGCCGCGATCCTTTTTTCCAGAACATCCTGAGTGGAGTTGGTCAGTCTGCCGTAAATGTTGCCGGCATCCGCAAGGCCGAAGCGTGCCGCCGCATGCGCGGAGTTATGGAAGACATAAGATGTGGTCTGATATATCGGAACCGCTCTGGAATCGGTTGCGGGATCCGCCTGTTCCTGTCCTACATGAAGCTGAAGTGTTTCAAATTTATATTTGCTCATTTTGTTTTCCTCTTTCCTTTATTTTTGCCGCGCAGCCGTTTCGCTGCGCCTCTGCTGCGGCTGTAAGATACCGCATTCCGTTTTCCGCTGCGTCTCCGGTTACATTCGGCCGAACCTGAAGTTGGCCCGTATCAGCCTCTGAAAATAATCTCTCATGTTTCGCTCCTGATTCCGCGGTATTCACCGCCGCCACGGCCCGGTTTAGTCCAAACCGTGAATCTGCAATATAAAGCCTTTATTGCGAATTTATGCTTATATGCCCATTTATACATTTAACTATGTTATCCGCATTATAGGGCAGATACCGTTGTTTCGCCTCATTTGCTTTACGCTTATTATTATAATGCAAAAAGTATTTTTGTCGAATATCCCGTATCAATGCTCGGTAATAGCTTCAGGCTATATCCTCACGCCTTACGGTGTGAGATACCTGTTGAGCTCACGGACATACATCTGACCCATACTGCTTAGTATGAGATTCTTTTTGACAATGTAGCCTATCTCCATCCGGCTGCCTGCGGAGTCGCCGCACGGCTCAAAGGGTACGGCTACAAAGTCCGAGCCGTTTAGTTCCTGACAGATTATGCCGGAGCACAGAGTATAGCCGTTAAGCCCTATCATAAGGTTCAGCATGGTGGCCCGGTCATTTGCCTTGATAGTCCTTGTGTATTCCTTTGTGCAGAGTATCTCCTCCGCGAAATAGAATGAGCCCTCCGCACCCTGCTCAAAGGACAGGCACGGATAATCCTCCAGCTCCTCAAAGCGTATGGACTGCTTGCCCGCAAGAGGATGCCCTTTCCACAGATATACATAGGCATCGCAGGTTATAAGCCTGTGAAACTCAAGGCCGTTGGTGCGGAACAGCTTTTCCAGCGCCTGACGGTTAAAATCGCTCAGATAAAGTATGCCTATCTCGCTCCTGGAGGTTATCACATCGTCTATGACTTCTTTTGTTTTTGTCTCCCTTATGGCAAATTCGTATTCTTCGGTATCAAACTGCTTGACCATTTCCACAAAGCTTTTGACGGCAAAGGAATAGTGCTGAGTGGAAACTCCGAATTTCTTTTTTCTTTTACCCGCTTTACCGTATTTGCTCATAAGGGTCTCGTACTGGTGATATATCTCCCGGGCGTAAGTGATAAACTCCAGTCCGTCATTGGTAAGGGACACGCCGCGCCCGCTGCGATGGAATATGGTTATGCCCAGCTCCTTTTCCAGCTCCTGCATAGCGCCGGTAAGAGAGGGCTGAGCAACATACAGTATCTCCGCCGCCTTGTTAAGCGACCCGGTCTGTGAGATTGTCAGGGCATAATATATCTGCTGCAATGTCATTTTGTTATCTCCGTTCTGCCGCTCTGCCCGGGTGCGGCGAGGCTTTATTCAGGCTGTGGGCGGCGCCGCCGGTGCAAAAGGCTGCAGCGCGTCGGCGGCGGCTCCGGTGCAAAGAGGCTGCAGCGCGTCTGCGGCGGCTCCGGGCATTTGTCCGCCGAGTCCCGGCAGACCGCAAAGCCTATAAAACAGATAAGTTTTATAGTTCATTATAGCACGGACTCATGCGCTTGTCAATAAACATTGTTTTGATAAAAATAACCGCACGCACTTGAAAACCTACAAAATATATGTTATTATAGTATTATCGATTAAGCGAGGTAATTAAAAATGAAGATATCCACAAAAGGGCGCTATGCGCTGCGCATGCTGCTGGACCTGGCAGAGCATCAGAATGACGGCTATGTCGCCCTGAAGGACACGGCAGAGCGTCAGGGAATATCCAAAAAATATCTGGAGCAGATAGTGCCGATACTTAACAAATCCGATATCCTGCGCACTAACCGCGGCTTTCAGGGAGGCTACCGCCTTGCCAAGTCCCCGGACAAATATACCGTAGGGGAAATACTCCGCCTTACCGAGGGCAGTCTGTCCCCGGTCGCCTGCCTTGAGCATGACCCGATAGAATGCGAGCGCAGCGGCGACTGCGCCACGCTGGCGGTATGGCAGGGGCTTTACCGCGTCATTACCCAGTACCTGGACGGTATCACCCTGCAGGATATACTGGACAGGCGCAAAGAGCAGTATGCCAATGACTACACCATCTGATGCGCCTTGCGCGCAAAGATCCTTCAAAAGCATACAAAAAAACAGGCTGCACAGCCTGTTTTTTGCAGTCAGGTCACTTCCCGACAGAGCCTTGAATATAATCCGTAAGTACATAGTAAACGCAGTATGCAGTCTCGTCAACAATCGCAGATGAACCGTCCGACGAACCGCCCGGATATTCGATGCTGCGGCATTGTATCTTTGCTCCCACAGCCACCATCAGCCGTCCGTCTTCGTCAACAGCCAGAGCGGCATTTTCATTGACCGAGGCCTCGTAATCAATGCCGTCATATATGGCGGCAATTGTTTTTTTCACCGCCCGCCTGCAGTCCTCAAGATTTATGCTTATCCTTTCGTCGGTCATCCACTGAGTATCGTACTATACTGTTTTGCCTATGACAGCTCTACCTTGTATTTTTCCAAAGTCTTAACGGACTCCTCGCTGGGGCCGAAGCCTAATTGCTCAGGGTCGTTTTCTTTCACAACCCTTTGGGCAAAAAGGATAAATTCCGAAAGAGGCACCAGATATCCGTTACGGATGCTTGCGGTATTTTTGCCGTCGGATGTATAGCTGTATGCCATGTAAAATACATAATCTCCTTTATCCGTAAGCAGCAGAAGATATTCTTCGTCGACAAAGCCGCCAAAATAGAATACTCCCCTGACATCCTGTTTCCCGATATTTTCATGTGCAAGCAGCGACTCATAGTCATTGACACGGTTTACCATATCGGCACCGTAGTGATCGTTACAAAGGGACAGTATACCGTTTTGAAATGAATACTGTGCAACGGCTCCGTTATATACAACAAAAAAATCCGTTCCGGAGTAGTCCCTTGCATCCGACCGTTCCTTTATATCGGAAAGGGCTTTTTGCAGACCTTCCCAGGTCTGAAACGTGCTTATTGTGCCGCAATATCTTCTGACGATACCGTATTGCTCCGGAGTGATATTCTCCGGCATGATACTGTCGGCAACCTGCCCGGTTATCTCCGGCTCTACATTTACCGAATCGTATTCTCCTTTCCACATAAGGCTCAAATCAGACCCTCCAATACAACCCATCAGAAAAAACGCAACCATAATCACCGCTGATAAAATTTTTACGGTTTTCATTCATATCCCTCACTTCATGAATTTATTGATAATAATTTAGTATCATCTACATACAAACGCTGCTGAATGTCAATTCCATTAACAGGTAATATCTATGTTACACTGGCAAGCACCCTGTTGTCCGCTTCTCCCGATTTAGGAGTCAGTTTATATGCTCCGTTTGCAAGCTGCTCCGCGGTAAGACTTTCCGGTATATCAGCAGGAGATATCGCTGCGGTGCCTGAATCCCCCTGTGCTGCAACCGTCCACGGCAAAGCGGCAAAAAGCATAACAAAAGCAAGCAATGCCGCCGTCAGCCTGTAAAGTCCTGAAGTGTCATGTTGCGAAATAATTATTCCTCCTTTTATAATAATCCTGTGCTTTTTACTGGAATTCCAAATATTTCATCCGCTTGCATTGTATCTTACGCTTATGCCCCTGTCAATACAAATTAAAGATTTACAATTTGACTGTATATTTACTTAAAAACACAAAGTCTGCGCTCATACGGTCATCCCGGTGTCCGCTGTCAGGATAAGCGGCGCACCGGTGCCGGCGGAATCAAAGCCGGTTTTTATAAGCTTTTGCATGGCTTTGTACGCCGCTGCCTTATTAAAGCTCATCTCTGTTATTAAAACACATAAAGGCGCAAAAGGTTACAAAGCCGCAGCGGTTTTTTCAAAACGCAATATAATACCGCCGATTTACCGCAGCCGGAGAGGGGCATTGCAGGCGCAAAAAAACATTGCGGCCCGGGCGCCTGCGCGCACGAACCGCAATAAAACGCAAACAACCGGCTGTAAAATGCCGGGCACCGCGATAGCCGTACCGCATGTTAATAATACTGCGCCAGAGCAAGTAAGACCGGAACCAAACGGAAGCATAATGCTTTTAAAACGGATAACAGGGCAAATTGCAGCACAAAAGCGGCAGTTAATTCTGCCGCTTCACTGTGCACTTCAGGCGGTTTTCCGGCACGGTGATGCCGATACCGCCGCCCGCTTTTGCCTTAATGGCGGCCTCCGGCCGCCGGAAGCCAGCAGAGCGCAATCTGGCAGTTTTACGCCGTTACGCTGCCCAGCTTTTCGCCGTCCATCCAGAAGGTATAGCTCTGCCCGCTTATTATGTCGGGACTGCTTATAACTGCGCTCTGGTACTGCTTTGGGGAAACAACTTCAATTATCACATTACCGGCCTCATCCGTTATCTTAAGCGCTTTGTCCGCCGCACCGTTAATATTGACGCCCAGTCCTGCCTGCTGTGAACCGCCGGAAATCCCCTGTGCCATGCCGCGTGCACCCAGCGCAACGAGCGTGCCTCCGCTGATATTGAAGTTGCCGGAATAATCAAGGGCGCCGTTTCCGCTGTTTGTGGGGCCGTAAACTATGCAGTATCCGCCCGTCATGGTTATGCTGCCATTGGAATCAAGACCGTCGCCTTCGGCGTTTACCGTAATACTGCCGCCGCTTATGGATATGCTGCCGCTTCCCTGCTCTCCGCCGCCGGCAAAGCCGCCGCGTCCGGGCCTGTTGATGCCGGAGGCATCCGCGCCGCCCGCCGCGTTTATGCCGTCATCGCCAGAGACGATGCTGACCGTGCCGCCGGCGATGCACAGGTTTTCCGCTTCCAGGCCCTCATAGCTTTTACTTATTGCAATGCTGCCGCCGTTTACCGTCAGCGAGCCGTCCGCATGCATACCGTCATCGCCGCTTGCTATAACATACTCTCCGCCGTTTATTACAACCGTGTTGGAATGCAGGGCATCATCGGATGTATCCAGCACAAAGCTGCCGCCGTTTACCGTTAGAGTTCCCTCGGCCTTTATCCCCTTTGCGCTTGAGGTTTCGGTGTCCGCAGAGCTGTCAGGCTGCATACCTCCGAAGTCCCCGGGAGGATTAGCGCCCGGGCGTCCTCCGCCCCGGTCTCCCCACTGTCCCCAGGAGGAATTATTGCTGCTTGAGTTTGCGCTGCCGCCTCCGCTGCAGACGGTAATGCTGCCGCTTTGCACGGTAAGATCGGATACCGACTGTATGCCGTCCAGCTCCGAGGTTATAGCTATCTCCGAATCGGTAATTATGATATTGCCCTTACCCTCGTCAACATCATTACTTGTGCGTATTCCGTCCCCGCCCGCATTAACAACGATTTTGCCGCCGTTTATCTCCACGGAGTCCTTGCCCCGTATCCCGTCGTCCGCCGCGGTGACATAAATAACGGCGTCCTCTATTTCCAGATCGTCCTTGGAGAATATACCCTTGGCATAATTGCCCTGCACATACAGCTCTCCGGTGCCTTTGATTTTAAGGTCGTCCTTGGAGAATACGCAGGCGCCCGGCTCGTCCTCTCCGTCGTCCAGGCTGTAGACTTGACCGTCCGAAAGCACGTTTACCGACCCCGACGCAAGTTCAATAACGGTTTTATCTGCATTTTTTATATATACGGCGGCGCTGTCGGAGCAGCTTATGAATACTCCGTTGAAAATAAGCTTAACCTTTTCGGCATCGGCGCTGTCCACCGCAAGCTGCCCGTCAGTAACGGCACCCTGCACAAGATATGTGCCGGCATTAAGCACGGTCACGGTTTTGCCCCAGACGCTTGCTCCGGTGCCCTGTACGGTGCATCCTTCGTCGCTCAGGGTTATGACGCAATCGCTGCTGCCCTCCACCGTTCCGCTTTTTACTTCGGACGGTATCTCCACCTGTGCAGGTTGCCCAATTGACTGAGACGGCAATGCGCTCGCGCCCTGGGTATTGCCCGGAAGCGCACTACCCTGCTGCGGGATATCACAGCCGGTAAATGCAGTTATTGTAAATATCGCGGTACATACCGCTGCGATATTTATTGCCTTGCGCTTTAAGCCCCTGTTATGCATATACACTCTCCCCTTCTGCTTTGTTTTGCTGTTTAAGTATATACCTCTATATTGACATCAAAATGCAGCTTGTGTGAATTTTATGAGAATTTATCAATCCCGGCTCAAAACACGCAGTAAACGGAAGCAGTATGAAATAAGCCGCAGTACCGTTGTGCGGCAATGCGGCTTATCTGCAAGGTGAATACGGCTTATTCGCAAGGTGAATGCGGCTTATTCGCAATTCACAACCATCCGGAATTCCGTAAAGGACTTATGCCCTCCGATAATGAGCGGCCGTTTCTTCAGGGTAAAACGGCAAACCGGACGCTGCCGGGCAAGCGCAGGCAGGAGCTTCAGGCATTGAAGTACATATCATAAACGATATAGCCCCGTATTCCTTCCAGCGAGCCTTTATAAGTCTCCTGACACATCATGCACCGGGGTTCCTTCATCGGATAGCCGCTTGTTGGGAAAATGTTATATTCCGATGACGTCCGGAATCCGACTTTATTATAAAAGTTATAATTCCCTTCCACGGTTATTCCTTTATAGCCCGGTTCTCTCACTTTCTCAATTTCCATAGTTAACATAGCGGTTCCGATTCCCTGACGAAAATAATCCGCGTGAACGGATACCGGCGCCAGCATGACAATTCCGGAATTTGTTTCGTCATTATGGCCGCCCTCCCGTGCCGGCGACAGCGGAAATTTTGAAAACAGAAAATGTCCTACCGACTTGTTGTTTAATTCCGCTCACCGATTACGGTTTGCCGCATTAAAATGATATAAAAACCGCTGTGCGGCAGAAAATCCGTTAAAAGAGATGTGCGGCAGAAAATCCGTTAAAACCGCTGCGCATAATGATGACGCGCATCTATTCCACCCTGCTTGTGTATTCGGGGCTGAAAAGCTCGTCCACTTCGCTTTGAGAAAGCCCGAACACGCTCTTCATGTGCTGTTTTGTCAGTTCTATTTTTTCTATACACATCTGCTTCAGCCTTTTAATGTTGTTCTCCCAACCGGTTACCGTGGGCGCTCCCCATCTTTCCGCCTGACGCGGCATTTCACTGCGCACGGCATCCGCCAGACCGTCAATGATTGCAAAAAGCCTGTCCGGATTGAGCGTATTGTTTACATGATATGAATAGCGCTCAATAAACAGCTGCTTGAAATCAGGGTTTTTAAGCAGCCCTCTGATAAGCTCGGTGGAGAACATACTGCCCACACCGTGACCCTTTGCGTAGACCTTTGACAGATAATTATACTTATATGTCGTAGGGAACATCGCCCAGTCCATGTCAAACAGCGCCCATTTCCACTTGCCGTTTGCCGCGTCGCGGAAAAACTTTATGTTGCCCGAATCGGTATTGACAAACCAGGTCTCAAACGTCCACCAGTCAATATAGGAAAGCACATCCACCTGACTGCAGACATATTCATAGTATTCGTCACGGGACAGGTCATGTGAATTGACGTAGGCTATAAGCTCCTTGTACCCGGCATTGGTGCCGTGTCTTGCGTTTGTATTGGCGCGGATGACCTCAAGGTCTTCCTCCTGTATGCCGTAATGAGTCTCAAAGTATTTTTCGTTGAGCTTTTCGCGTATAAAATACAGCCCGTAATATTCGCCGTTTATATACACCGCACACGGTGCCGAGTCCATAAAGGCCAGTTCCGTCATGCCCTTTGCCGCCAGAGATATAAACGAATCCCGTATTTTACCTCTTTTCCAGTCCTGCCCGCCCATTCTGAGTATAAAGGAGCCGAAGGTGGTTACGCTGTTATCGTTAAAAAACGGATATGTGACCGTACCTGTACCGTAATCGTCCCGGATATATACCGCAATGGACTTCTGATCCTCTATTCTGGAATAGTCTCCGTGTATTTTTATTCCGGCGTCAAACTCCACACCGCGCCGCCCATCCGCCGTGTAGTATTCTATCGTGCTTGCGCGCTCCCAGTCCTTCCAGAAGTTTGCGCCGCGGTACATCGGCCCCTCTCCGGGATTGTTCCCCATTGAGAATATTCCGCTCTCC
>JAQXIQ010000010.1 GCA_029007865.1 Bacillota bacterium | reverse complement strand
CAGAGCGGCTCTGGGTATATCGGAGCGCACGGACGCGGTGGCGCTTGTGGTAAGCGAGGAGACGGGGGTAATTTCGTATGCCCGGGGAGGGAATATACACCGTTATATAGATTCAAGGTCCCTGCGGGAGCTGCTGGAGAGCATTTTCTTCAGCAAGGAGGAGGAGAACTTCCTAGTGCGCATAGAAAACCAGATAAGAAATCTGCTTAAGCCGGACAGGGACAAAAATGACGGCTGAGCGCTGTGAACGGCAGTAAAAAGACAAGCAAAAGGGAGAAAAACCGATGTCTCAGAGCAATAACACTGAACAGGAAAAGATAAAGCGGCACAGGAGCTTCAAGGAGACGGTATCGCATAATTTCGGTCTCAAGGTGCTCTCACTTGTTTTTGCCATACTGCTGTGGTGCTATGTCGTAAGCGAGACAAATCCGGTAAGAGGCATAACATACAGCGACGTCAAAATAAATGTTACGGGCTTGACCGAGCTTGCCGCCCAGAGACTGATCCCGTCCGAGCTGCTCAGGACAAGGCTGCCCCAGGTCAGGGTGACGCTGAATGTGCCTTACCGTGAGCTGTCCAACGCGTCCAGCTCCGTGGTGGATGTTTCCCTGGACCTGAGCGGCATAACCGGACCGGGCAGCTATGAGATACCGCTGAGGGTAAAATCCGGAAGCTCGGATATTACGGTTGCATCCTTCAGCCCTTCCGCTGTGGAGGTTGAGATCGAGGAGCTTTCCGAGGCCGTAGTGCCGGTAAGCATAAAGACCACCGGAAGCCTTGCGGATAACCTGTACAAGGGGCAGACCGTCGCAGACCCGGAAAGGCTGAGAATAAGCGGCCCGGCAAGCTATATTTCCCGCATAACCCAGGCGCAGATAACGGTGGATCTGTCCGTTATGACGGACGGCTACGCCGCATCCATGCAATACGAATACATTGACAAAAACGGAAACCCCGTAAGCGGGGAGAACATAACGGCGGATCAGGACGCCGTACTTGTGGATATGGGTATACTGTCCAAAAAGACGGTGCCCGTGGAGTATCTCTCGGAACTGGTAAACAGCGACAAGCTGCAGACGGGGTATGAAGTAAGCGAAGCGGTGATCTCCGTTCCCGCTGTTACGGTGGTGGGCAAGGAGCAGGAACTGCGCTCCGTGGATAAAATATACATCAAGGATATAGACCTGACGGGCTTGGGGCCGGAGACAAGCCTGCTCAAGGCGGAGCTGGTTGTACCGGACGGAGTGCGCGTGCTGGAGTCCCAGCAGCAGGAGATAGATATAATTATAAGCGAAAAGCGGGTAACAAAGACCTTTGAGATAAGCATAGATTATCTCAACAATGCGGGTAAAACCGTAAGCGCCTCGGTGTATACGGCAAAGGTAACGGTAAACGGAGGATATTTTGCCCTGGAGAATATCCGGGAGCAGGATGTGACGGTCACCGCGGATACCACGGCGCTGGGGACGGGAACTCACTCCGTCAAGCTGACGGCGTCGCTCAGATACAGCAATCCCCTTGTAACGGTCAGCATTGAGCCGTCAAGCGTAATGGTAATAGTGTCGTAAGCCCGGGCCGCGCGACGGCATCCGGGACGGCTGCATGGCTTATTCTTCTGCCGTGTCCTTTGCTGCGGGCTGCCTGTCCAGAACCAGACGGTAGCCCTCTGCGCCGTACCTGAGACAGCGGTTTATGCGGCTTATCGTGGCGGTGCTGGCGCCTGTCTTGCAGGCTATATCGGAATAGGTTATATTCTCGTTAAGCATACGCGCCACCTCCAGACGCTGTGCCATGGCCTGCAGCTCGCTTATAGAGCAGAGGTCCTCAAAAAAACGGTAGCATTCCTCGCGGCTTTGAAGAGAAATTACGGCGTCAAAAAGCATATCGATACTTTCGCACCGAAGCTTGGACTGATAGCTCATTGCATTTCACCTGCCCTGATGCACAGGGCGTCCTTTCGGATTATTGCGGCGGTACGCACAGTGCCGCCCACTTTCATATTTTAACACAATAAATTATAAATACAAGTGCTTTCTAAGTATTTTGAAAAATAAAGTGACAAAACCGAATGCATGTACTATAATATAATCAACAATCATAAAAGGAGATTATTGCGATGAAAAAGTCACTTACAGTTGCACTGGCGCTTTTGGTGCTGGTGCTGGCGTTTGCCGGATGTACCACGGAAGCCGGAACGGCAACTCCCGGTAATTCCCAGACCCCGGAGATAACCGATACTCCCACCGAGACGGCTACCCCCGGTATCCCCACACTGCCGCCGGCCACGCCCAAGCCCGAGGCTCCGACTGTGGACGAAAGCCTTGAGTACAAGTTTGATACCTACGAGATGACCATGCCCATCTGGCAGAGCAGCACCATGTATAACGAGTGCATAACCTTCCACGAGGACGCCGAGGGCAACATCACCGCTCATCTGCTGTTCAAGCCCATTCAGGTTATATCGGTAAGGGATAACAGCCTCAGCATTGAGTTAGTGGAGGGCGTACATTACAAGTTTGACGAAAACGATCCCAGCACCCTTATCTGGCTTGAGGGAGACGAAAACTTTGTCATTCCGTACTTCAAGCCCGGCGATGTTACCAGCGCGCACCAGGATAACTGCGGTACCAGCGGTTACGGCGGAAAGATAGGCAACGCCATGTACTGCGTAGGCGAGTGGCTGTATTCCAAGCAGCTTGCCGTGACTTATACCTATGACCTTAACGAAAACGAAATGCCTCATGCCGAGTTTGCCGGCAACTATCTGCCCAAGACCATGGACAAACTCAAGAACGGCGAGGAGCTGAGCATAGTCATCTACGGAGACTCCATCTTCACCGGCTGCGATTCCTCCTCTTCATACGGACGCGAGCCCAAGACCCCTACCTTCTTCAAGCTGCTTAAGGACCAGCTCTCGGCGTTCTATCCTGAAGCTGCCATTAAGGTTTCCAACCCCTCCGTGGGCGGCTGGCAGGCCAAGGACGGTCTTGACAACGTGGAAAAGAAGGTTGCCCGCAAAAAGCCCGACCTTGTGATTCTGGGCTTCGGAATGAATGACTCTCAGGTGGAGGGCATGAAGGAGGCTGCCATAATCCAGCAGATCATGGATAAGATACTGGAGTATAACCCCGAGTGCGAGTTCATTGTGGTCTCCACGTTCCATGCCAATCCCGATGTGGGCTGGGATATCATGCAGGGAACCCATGCCGCCGGCTTCAAGACTCTGGAAAAGGTGGGCGTAGCCACAATGGATATGTATGCACTGCATACATACATTCTGGAGAGAAAGTCCTTCCAGGATACCACCGGCAACAATATCAACCATCCCAATGACTGGCTTGCCAGAATTTATGCCATGCAGCTGCTCACCATGCTGTATGACTACAATGCCTGATAAGCCTGCATAAGCATTGACAACGGCGCGCTCCGGATACCGGACGCGCCGTTTTTCGCGCTTATCGGGCCCGGCCTGCAAAGAAAAAAGCCGGATTGAACATTTTGTGCTGCAATAAAAGGGCGATATATGATACAATATCGGCAAGTCGTGAACAGACGGAAAAGAGAAGTGTTTCCGGTTCCGGCTGTCTTAAGGATTACGGCAAGCCGTGAACAGACGGAAAAGGGAAGTGTTTCCGGTTCCGGCTGTCTTAAGGATTACGGCAAGCCCCGAACGGGCGGAAAAGAGAAGTGTTTTATGAAATGTTTTTGTCTTGACCTGGACGGCACTCTTTACAGAGGGGATACGCCGATAGAATATGCCGCGGAATTTACGGATAACCTTAATAAAAAAGGTGTGCGCTATATCGCGCTTACAAACTGCCCGTTAAGGAGCGCCGACGAGATCAGCCGGAAATTAAGGGGCATGGGAATAACAATACCGCGGGACAGGATACTGACCTCCGGAATGGCGGCTGCGGCACTGCTTGCGGAGCGGGGGATAAGCCGGGTGTATGCTGTGGGCAGTGAGGCGCTCAGGCAGGAATGTGCAGACAGGGGCATTGTCTGCTGCGATGACGCTCAGGCGGTGCTTATAGGGTACAGCAGGGATATATGCTTTAATGATATCAAAAAGGCCTGCCTGCTTGTGCAGAAGGGCGCCGCGCTTTACTGCACCAACGGCGACGCGGCAATACCCGACGGAGAGTATTCCGAGCCGCATACCGGCGCCGTAGCGGCTGCGGTGGAATATGCTACGGGCAAAAACTGCTTTTATATAGGCAAGCCGGAGCCGTATATGCTCCCGGCGGCGCTTGAAATGCTGCAGTGCGAGCCGCAGGACATCATTGTTGTGGGGGACAGGCCGGATACCGATATAGCGTTTGCAAAAAACTGCGGGACGGGCTCCTGCCTGGTGCTTACCGGACAGACCGACCGCGAAGAGGCGGACAGATGCCTGCCGTGGCCCGATTATGTTTTTAACAATCTTAAGGAACTGGAGGAGCAACTGCTGTGAAAATATACGACCTGAGGTGCGATTACCGGCGGGAGGCCGAAGGAGTAATAAATCCGGAGTTTTTCTGGAAATATGTTGCCTGCGAAAACGAAAAGCCGGTTTTCAGGCTGGATATTGCAAGCTCGCGGGAACTGCTTGAGCAGCCCGATGTTTTCAGCGGAGAATATACGGAAAATGCTTATGTCCTTCCGGAGATTACCCTTGCAAGCCTGACCCGGTATTACTGGAGAGTCTCCTGCGGGGATGAGGCGGCAGATTCGAGCTTTGTAAGCGGAGTTGCGGAGGGCTGGACTGCGCCGTTCATTGCGGCGCCCGAAGGGCTTGCCGACGTGATGAAGGAATATGTCGCCTTTGGCAGAACGGTGCAGCTTTCCGGCGTGAAGGAGGGCGTGATCGCCGTGTGCTCAAGGGGCTATCACAGGCTTACGGTCAACGGGCTTCCGGCAAGCGACGGCTTTGCGCCCAATCGGAGCAACATAGAGGGCGGGTATCTGCTGTATGAGGTATATGACATAACGCATCTGCTCAGGGAGGGTGAGAACAGCATAGCTGTGCTTTCGGACGCCGGATGGGGACGCAAGTGCGGGCTGGAGCCCTGCATATCGGTCTGCGGTGTCTTTACCGACGCTCAGGGCAGGCGGCGCATAACTGCGGGAGAGGACTGGAGCTGCCGCAGGACGGGGCAGTGGTGCACCGGGGATTATGCGTGGGGCAATTTCGGAGGAGAGCATTTGCGCGACGCGCATCTTTGCTCTCCCGGCGTGCCTGCGCGCAGTATCGCGGTGCAGGCCGATATCAGGCCGGACCGCATCAGGCGCGATGGCATAGTATGCGTCACTCCGGCGGTTTCGGTGAGCGGAGAAGGCACATACACGGCGGACATGGGGCGGAATTTTACCGGATTTGTGAGCCTCAGGCTTAAAGGAGAGCCGGGCAGTATTGCCGTAATGACGGTTGCGGATAAGCCCGGCGAGCAATGCTCATTTTCACAGCGCTATGAGCTGGAGTTTTGCGGCGGAGACGGAAGCTTCATAAATTGCTTTAACTGGCTCTCCGGGAGATACCTGCATATATCCGGGGTTAGCGAGGCGCCGGGATGCGGGGACATATTGGCCATGAGCGTTTCCAGTGTGGGAAAGCGGAGCGGATTTTTTAGCGGCGATGAGACGCTTGAGCGCATAATGCAGCTGGATGCCGACACCTTTGTTGCAAATACGATAAGCGGAGTAACCATGGATTGCCCGCACAGGGAGAGACTTGGCTACGGAGAAACGGGCTGCAGCACCACCTGGGGAGTTGGACTGCCGCTGTTTGACTGCGCAGACCTTTATCACGGATATCTCCCGGCGTGGGCCAGCCGTATTGAGAGCAACGGGCATATCCCGCATGTCGCTCCGGATTTCTGGGGAGGCGGCGGAACGCAGTGGAGCAATTATCCGGTGATAGGGCTGGCGGATATGCTCAATAAGTATCCGGATAAAAGGCTTTGCCGGGAGCTGGGGCCGGTATTGCTTGCTTATTTTGAGTTCCTGGCCTCGCAGTGCCGTGACGGACTGCTTCGGCGCTATGAGCAGGAGGAGTGGGGGTTTCTGGGCGACTGGGCTACGCCGGAGGGCGATGACTGGGGAGCAAGCCGTGAGGCGCTGTTTTTCAATAACTGCTGCTATGCCTATGCCATAACAAGGGCGCTGGAGGCCGGGATATTTGACGCGGAGACGGCGCACGGGCTTGCAAAGCGGCATAAGGAGCTGTGCGAGGGGATCAACCGGGAGTTTTACAGGGACGGACTGTATTGCTCGGAGCACGCCAGATATCAGGCGGCGGCGATTATCTGCGGGGCGGCAGACTCGCGCCGGGAGGCGGTATATGACGCAATGCTCAGGATAATCCGCACAAAGGGTTATCTGGACGGGGGCAGTGCGGGGCTGTCCCTGATGTTCAGGGTGCTGGCTGCGGACAGGCGGGGCAGGAGCGCGGCGCTTAAATGTCTGCGCAGGCGGGAGTATCCCGGGTATCTGTACTTTATTGACCATGGGCAGACCACCCTGCCGGAAATGTGGGATATGCGGGATATTTACGGAGGAAGCAGGATACACACCTGCTACAGCGGAGCATCGGGCTTTATAATGCGCGGCCTGGCAGGGATAGATTTTAAGGCCGGAAAAGCGGTAATAGAGCCGTTTATCTCCTCCGAACTGCCGGAGTTTTCCGCACAGGAGGACACGCTGTGGGGCACATTGAGCGTGGAATGCCGTGTAAGCGGGCAGAGAGCAGCGGTAAGTATATGGGTGCCGTCGGGCTGCGCAGCGGAGTTTGTGCATGAGGGCAGGAGAACCGTGCTGCAAAGCGGACTTAACCGCTTTGAGCAGGACTGCGCGGAATGAGGGCGGCGGGCTGCGCCGTCAAAGGTTAATTTCGTGCTGATTTTGGTTTGAAAAGACCATTGTAACGGGGTCGGGAGCAGTGTATAATCGGCTCTGTCAATAAACTTGCGGAGTTCACGGTATACAGGCGGGTCTGCGGCGGAGGGAATATGACAAGAAAATTTTTAAGCGCAATGATATGCGCCGCGCTTATGCTGTGCGCAGGCTGCGGAGGCGCTGAGGGCGGCGAGCAGAGCCCTGCGGTACAGGATGATACTGCCGGCTCTACTGCCGCGGCCACGGCAGGGCCTACCGTTCCGTCGGGCTTTGAGGACAATAATCAGGAGGCGGAGCTTATGATGGAGTATTACAAAAGCGTTACTCCCGGTGTTACATATCTGCCGGATTACGATCCGGTGGGCTATCCGGGAATAAAGGCGCTGTATTTTGACGGCGCGGACATGGGAGGAAAAAAGACAAAGCTGTTTGCGTATATAGGCTTCCCGGCGGGAGCGTCGGAGGATTCTCCGGTACCGGCGGTGGTGCTGCAGCACGGCGGCGGAGGCTTTGCATTTCCGCAGTGGATACAGCAGTGGACCAGCCGCGGGTATGCCGCGATTGCCATAGCCAATACCGGATACAAGCCGGTTAACGGCAATATCACGGAGTTTTACAGCCCAAAGTGCTGGACGCGGCGTCTGACGGCGGAGGAAAAGGCGGCGGATGAGCGTATTCTGGTGCCGGACAACAACACCACCGATCTTAACGGAGGCAAACCGGACAGACAGTGGATGTATCATGCGGTGGCAGGGACAATACTTGCGCACAACCTGCTGCGCAGTGACCCGCGCATTATTCCGGAGCAGATAGGGCTCACGGGCATTTCGTGGGGCGGGGTAATAACCTCCATTGCCATGGGCTTTGATACGGATTTTGCCTTTTATATTCCGATATACGGTTGCGCGTATCTGGGACAGAGCGAAACCTGGATGAAAAACTATTTTACGCCCAAGACCTGTGAGGTCTGGGATGCTGCGACGAGGCTGGACAGGGTGAGCGCGCCTATTCTCTGGCTAAACTGGGCGCATGACGATGCCTTTGACATAAGGACCAACTGCCAAAGCTATCTGGCTACGCAGGAGCATGCCGTTTTTGCCATGCGCAAGGAAATGGGGCATTCGCATGACCTGGGCTGGCTTCCGCTGGAGAGCTATCGCTTTGCCGACTGGGTCACAGGCAGGGGCGAAAAAATGAGCCGGGTACAGCAGCCGGACAGCGGTATGGGCAGGGAGCTTTCGCTGTCGCTGGATCTGCCCTCCGACGCTGTGGATGTCAGCGCGCAGCTGCATTACCTGACGGTACCGGTATCCTACGGAGCCGATTCCAAAATAGTACAGAACTTTCAGAGCGTCGACTGCAGTGTGGACATCACGGCGGGCAGGCTTACCGTTTCGGTACCGGAGGAGGCTGCAGTGTATTACATAGAGCTTTCCACGGCGTGGAAGGGCGGCCGCTACAGCACCAGCACCGTGCTTGTGGAACCCGGGAAGTCTGACCGATAAAAAACGCGAATTTTGAACAAATCGTTAAAAATTTGTTGACAAACATAGAAGCGTATGCTATAACATGAACAAGAAAATCAGCAGTCTTTAATTCGGTACAGAGAGACCGGCAAGATGACGCGATATATACGGGATAGGTTCGTGTAAAATTGAGTCTTGCCGCAGGGCAGGACTTTTTTTACGGCCTTAAGTTATTTTGGCGCGCCGGCGGAAAACCTTTAATCCGGTCTTGAAAGGGTACGGAAGCGAGTCTGCAATTAAAAGCCGTCAGGCTTAAAAACGGAGGATAAAATGAAACTTGTCTACGGTGTAAGCGACAAACCGAAGTTTGGCAAGCTGATCGTTTTTGCGATCCAGCAGCTGCTTGCCATTATGGCTGCAACAATTGCCGTGCCTAACATCATCCAGAACGGCATGACGCCGTCTGCTGCGCTTTTCGGAGCCGGCGTGGGCACACTGGTGTACCTGCTTTTTACCGCTTTTAGAAGCCCTGTTTTTCTGGGTTCGTCCTTTGCCTTTATAGGCTCCATGTTCTCGGCGTTTGCCGGCGGCGTTTCCATGCAGCTTGGGTTCCTCGGTCTTATTCTGGGCGCCGTATTTGCCGGTCTTGTGTATGTTGTAATAGCCATAGTGGTTAAGTTTGCCGGTGTAAACTGGATCAACAAGCTGATGCCTGCCGTGGTTATCGGGCCTACCGTTGCCATTATCGGTCTGTCTCTTGCGGGCAATGCGGTAAAGGATCTTACCGGCGGCGCCACGTTTGACAGCGCCAGCGGCTCCTACATCATGGATCTGCACATGGGACTGTGCATTATTTGCGGTCTTGTGACCCTTGCGGTGGTAATGCTGTGCTCGGTCTACGGTAAAAAGATGACCAAGCTCATACCCTTTATCATCGGTATAGTGGCGGGCTATGCGGTGGCCGCCGTGTTTACAATAATAGGCGGTGCCACCGGAAACGAAGCCTTCAAGATTGTTGATTTCTCCGCTTTTACCGAGAACTTCTCGGAAATTACATTTGAAAGCTTTCTCTCCCTGCCGCAGTTTACCTTCCTTGAGGCCATCAATGGCATAGGCGAGCTCAACGGCTCTTATGTCGCCACCATTGCGGTTGCGTATATCCCGGTTGCGTTTGTGGTGTTCGCCGAGCATATTGCCGACCACAAGAATCTCTCCAGCGTAATTGAAAAGGACCTGCTCAAGGATCCCGGACTTACCCGCACCCTTCTGGGCGACGGCGTGGGTTCCATGGCCGGCGCGCTGTTCGGAGGCTGCCCCAATACCACCTACGGCGAGTCCATCGGCTGCGTTGCAATAACCAAGAACGCCTCCGTTGCCACCATCTGCGCCGCTGCAATCCTGGCCATTGCGGTATCCTTTATAACCCCGTTTGTATGCTTCCTTGAGTCCATTCCGCAGTGCGTTATGGGCGGCGTATGCATAGCGCTCTACGGCTTTATAGCGGTTTCCGGACTGAAGATGCTGCAGAAGGTGAACCTGGATGACAACAACAACCTGTTTACCGCATCGGTTATCCTTATTGCGGGTATCGGCAACTTTGCCCTGACCTTCGGTAAGGTTACCCTCAGGACGGTTGCCTGCGCTCTTATCCTGGGCATCATCGTAAACCTCGTGCTCTCCAGAAAGAAGAACAAGGAGACTGAGTCCGAGAAGGAGTAAATGCTCTGCCCCGCGGGAAAACAGACACACCCAGGTACTGCTCCGAAAAGCGAGTATACCGGGGCAATGGAAACTGTCCGATGAGGTTTAGCAAAATCTTATATAATGCTTGCTTTATGCAGAAAGCGATACGCTTTCTGCATTTTTATCACCGGAATATACATGAAAACAGTTGCAATAATTCGGGAATAGTTTTATAATAATTTAAGTGGAAAATAGGGGATATTATACATTTTTGTTCTCCGCTGCGAACCTATATAAATTGTATTTGATATTAACGGTTAAAGCCTTAATATACGTGTTATTCAGCACACAATAAATAATTAAAGGAGGAAAAACAATGAGTAACACAAAAGCGACAAAGCGGGCATTGCTCCTTTCCGTTATGGCGATGCTTGTCTGCGTGGCAATGCTGGTGGGAACGACCTTTGCGTGGTTTACCGACTCCGCTTCAACCGCCGTGAACAAGATTCAGGCCGGAACGCTGGATGTCGGGCTGGAGATGAAAGATGCTGAAGGCAACTGGGTTGACGCCGAGGGCGAAACTCTAGGATGGGTAGCCGCAGACGGCAGAGAACAGGATCAGATTCTCTGGGAGCCCGGCTGTACATACCAGCTTCCTGACCTTCGTCTCGTTAATTACGGAACACTTTGGCTGAAAGTCAAAGTGTACATTAACGGTGTTATTGGGGACGCTAAACTCCTTGAAGCAATCGAGTTTACTGCGACTTACGAGACCGAGGATGGCGACTCTATACCACTTACCATAGGGACAGACGGAGCAATCATTGAATTTAATGATGAGGCAATGTTCCCGGAATCTACAACTGGCGAAAACTATATCAAAATCAAAGGTCACATGAAAGAATCCGCTGGCAACGAGTATCAGGGCCTTTCTATCTACGGCATCGGTATCACCGTTGTTGCTACTCAGTATACCTATGAAAACGACAGCACTGATAACACTTATGATTCAACTGCTGAGTATGACACTGTTACTGTAACCGCCGAAGAACTTGCTGCTGTTATGACTCCGGATGCAAACGGTGTTATTAACCTTGAAAAGAACTACATCGTCACCGATGCTTGGACTTCGCTCACCTTCGGTATAAGCTCCGTAGTTATTAACGGTAACGGTCACACCATCTCCGGTATTAACAAGCCTCTTCTTTCAGGTAATGCTGCATCCGATATTACAATAAATGAGCTTACTATCAGTTCCTCCAGCATTGGTATTGCGGCAAATGAAAACGGTCTGGGAACTGCTGCATTTGTAAGCTATATGGATGCAAACACAAGCGCCACATTCAAAAAATGCCGCCTTGTTAACTCTTCCGTAACAGGTAATGAGCGTGCGGCAGCTCTTGTGTCGTTTGCTTCTTGTGGTACTCTTACAATAGAGGATTGCACTGTTGAAAACTGCGAAATCCAGGCAGTAGGCGGTACCGGCGGACTTGTCGGATACAGTCAGAACGCGACAATAATCAAGAATTCTTCAGTCAAGAATACTTCAGTAACCTCAACTGAAGACCGTCTTGGAACCAAGACTCCCTTGGCAGGCGGTGTCATTGGTACTGTCGGTGGTGCAACAACATTTACAAATGTTACCGCAACAAATGTTACCGTAAGCAACAACAATGCAGGAGTGGATGTTTACAGCGACATGATCGGCAGAATTACCGGAAGCGGCAGCATTGCTATCAACTGATTATATATTATTCTGTCCTACCCCTTTTATGGGGTGGGGCGGCAATAAAAGGGCATAAGACGGTCTTGTGCCCTTTTATTTTCCTGCGGTGGAATGGAACCGTTATATGTATTTAATGCAGAAGGCGATATGCTTTCTGCATTTTTATCACTGGAATATGTAAAAAACATTTGCAATAAATTTTAAGAAGTTATATAATTATTTTAGTGGAAAATTAGGAATATTATACATTTTTGTTTTCTGCAGTTTCGGCGCCTGTACAGATTTATGTGATATTAACGGTTAAAGCCTTAATATACGTGTTATTCAGCACACAATAATAATTAAAGGAGGAAAAACAATGAGTAACACAAAAGCGACAAAGCGGGCATTGCTGCTTTCCGTTATGGCAATGCTGGTCTGCGTGGCGATGCTGGTGGGCAGCACATTTGCGTGGTTTACCGATTCGGCATCCACCGCAGTTAACAAGATCCAGGCAGGAAAGCTGGATGTTGCTTTGGAGATGTATGACGGAACAAACTGGGTATCCGCCGAGGGAAAAGTATTGCAGTTCAAGGTGAACGGCGCGATACCTGCCGAAGGCACACAGATACTCTGGGAGCCCGGCTGTACATACGAG
>JAQXIQ010000009.1 GCA_029007865.1 Bacillota bacterium | reverse complement strand
CGTCGGCGGCAAAATCGCACAGGGTGTAATCGGTCTCATGCCCTACCGCGCTTATTACGGGTACGCGGCATTTGCTCACCGCACGCACCACCTGCTCGTCGTTAAAGCACCATAAGTCCTCAACACTGCCGCCCCCTCTGCCTATGATCACGGTGTCTATATCATAATTCTGTATAAGGCGCAGCCCCTCAACGATCCCGCGCGGCGCGTCGGCACCCTGCACCGGCACCGGGGCAAGCAGTATATCCACCGCCCTGTCCCTCTGCGCGCTGACCCTCAGTATATCGGAAAACACAGCCCCCGCCCTGGAGGTCACCACGCCTACTCGCCTTGGCAGGAGCGGTATCGGGCGTTTTTTCCCCTCGTCAAAGAGCCCTTCGGCCTGCAGTCGCGCCTTCAGCTCCTCAAACCTGCTGTACAGCTCGCCGTCTCCGGTCTGCTCAAGGCACTCCACTACAAGCTGATATCTTCCGTCCCTGGAATATATGGTCGGAGTTCCCGTTGCGACCACCTTTGTGCCCTCTGCGGGGACAAAATCCAGAGTCCTGTTGGCGCCCCTGAAAAACACGCACTGCACGGCGGCCTGCTCGTCCTTCAGGGTAAAATAAATATGCCCCGAAGGATATTTCTTAAATCCGCTTATCTCGCCGGACACCGCCACCCTGGCAAGCGCCGCGTCCCTCAGAATAAGCCTCCTTAGGTATTCATTAAGCTGAAAAACGGTAATTACGCTCATCTTTTGCCGCCCATATAAATGTTTCGCGCAATAATGGCCACCCCGCAGGCGTTATCCGCGCTAAGCTCCGGCCTGGCAAAATAAACGCGCAGGCTTTTGTTTTCCTTGGCAAGCTCCCCCTGCAGTGCGGCGCGCAGATACTTGCTGGAGGCCACCCCACCGCTGACAAGGCAGGTAAAGCAGCCCGTCTTTAACGCCGCTTCGGTTATCATGGCGCAAAGAGTCCTTGTTATTGCGTCCATAACGGCCTCCGCCATTACCGACTTGCTTGCCCCCTTCTCCACCGCACGCATCGCGGCGGCCTCGGTGCCGGAAAAACTGCATTTTTCGCTGTCGGTATATGTCGGCAGGGTCATGCGCTTTCCGTCGTACGCTATCGCCAGCTCGTCGATAAACCGCCCGCACGGGAAGGGGAATCCAAGCGCGACCCCCACTCTGTCAATAAGCTGACCGGCACTTATGTCGCCGGTCTTCATTACGATTCGGCACTGCGGCAGCCCGTCCTTGATGACGGTCTCCAGCACCTCGGTGGTGCCTCCAGAAAGATGCACCGCAAGAAAATGCTTTTCTCCGCTCAGCGCCGATGCGTGCAGCGCCGCCGCTATATGTCCGCTCTGATGATCAGTCCTGTACAGCGGACAGCCGTAAGCGTGCGCCAGCATCTCCGCCATGCGTACTCCGGCGTAAAACACCGGCATATACGACCCGGCGCAGTTGCGCGGATGCTCGCTTACCGCTATAGCGGCGGGCGCCTGCCGTCCCGTAATCTCCGTTAGCTTGCCGTAAAGCTCGGGCATGGCGTTTATATGCTGATAAAAGCCCTCGCTCTGCCTCAGTCCGCGCTGGCCGTCCGGCACGGACAGCAGCTTTCTCCGGCTGTCCGCAATCTCGCCGTTTTCATCCACTGCCGCAACCGAGGTTGTATAGCAGCTTGTATCAAATCCCAGAAAAATCATATGCTTTTCATGCATCCGTCCAGTACGCCGTTGATAAAGGACGGACCTCCCTCCTCGCAGTACAGCTTGGAAAGGTTTATTGCCTCATTTATCGCAGCCTTTACGGGTACGTCGCTCAGATACATCATCTCGCATATCGCAAGCCTGAGTATGGACAGATCGGCACGGGGTATGCGCGACAGCCTCCAGTTTCTGCTGTTGCTGCTTATGGCCTCGTCGATCTGCTCGTGGTTCGCATCATAAGCCTTGAGAACCTCATTTATATATTCGATATCCTTCTCCGTCAGCTCGACGTCCTCAAACAGGTCTTTATACTTCTCCGGCGGCGTCTGTATATTATACGAGCGTTCAAACAGCAGACAAAACGCAATCTCTCTGGCCTCTGTTCTGGACATAAAAACACCTTGCTCCGCAATAATGCAAAGCCTTTCCTTTCTCAAAAAATATATTGCTGCCCTTGAGCGCAGCAAAACGCGGCGCAAGCCGCTACATTATGTACGGTTTCATTTTATTGTATCACATTTGCCCTGATTAAACAACGGAAATTAAGCAAAATACTTTTCTCTTGCCGCGACGCCCGGGCAGGTCGTATCACTTTTTTGCCCTCCCGGCGTGCAAGATAAAATTCCGGCAAAATTTTGCGCGTTTTTTAAGCGTTTTTTGAGGGTTTTTAAGCGTTTTTTTGATGTTTTTTTAAGGGTTTTTCAGTGTTTTTTGGCGTGTTTCACGGCGTTTTTCCGTTGCACCGCGGCTTTCGAAAGTATTTCAACCCCTTCGTTTCCGCTTATATTATAGCATCAGCCCAGGCCGCAAAAGCCGCCCGCTATATTTTCAGCCTGCCCAAAAAGCGCGTAAATACGGCACAAATGACATCCTCCAGCCATACCGCAGCCGCGCTGACCGGCACCAGCAGCAAACCCGCCGCCCACAGCGGCAGTTTTACCGCCCCTGTGCCCGCAACAATCAAAAACACCGCCCCGACCGCAGCCATAAGCACAAATGCCGATGCCCACAAAATAAGCATTTCTGTGCGTTTTTTGGCCGTTTTTCGCGCAAAATACCGCAAAAACGGATACAATCCGAACAATACGCCGTACCCAAGAGCATAAAACACATTTGGTATAAACAGCAGCATCAGCAGCACCGAGGCAATATGACAGGCCGCGGCATACAGCACCTTATGCCTGGAAAGCAGCACAAGCGGACACAGTCCGGCGCAAAACATAAGGGCAAGCTTGGGCGCAGGCACGACGCTTGCGGCAAACACAAATAAAAATGCCGCGGCCGCAGAAATGCCGCCCACGGCAATGTAATTAAGCTTTTTCATAATGCGACCTCAGCAGCACGGAATCAGATCGCCGCCCATGCACTCACAGCAGCAGTCCGCAAGGCACAGATTACTCAGACAGCTGCATGCGCCGGGCCCGGAGCTATTGCGCGTGGAGGTAGTGGTATAATACCCGGCTCTGGACGCGCTTTCGTTATAAGCCCTGGCATATTCGCTGTTGTCGGGGTTCATCCCGTAGCTTTTGGCAAAGCACCGCTCCGCCTCCTCATGCCAGCCCTTCATGCGGTAGACCGTACCCATAAGATAATACCACTCGGCATTCCGCTCCGGAATACCGTTAAGCATTGCCTCCGCTCCGGCAATATCCCCGGAGTTGATCCTGGCTCTTACCGAAGCATAAATGCCGCTGCCGCTTGAGGCGCGCCAGGCGCTTTCCGCCGTATATGCCTGCCCGGCGTTCCCGCTGCCCTCCTTGCGCATACGCTGTATGGTATCGTAAGCCTCGTTTATCTCTTTAAGCTTTTCCTCTGCAAGATCGGAGAGCGGATTGTCCCTGTATTGATCGGGATGGTATTTGCGTACGGCATCGTAATACGCCGCTTTTATTTCGGCATCGGTCGCCGTCTCTTTAAGTCCCAGGACCTTGTACGGATCGCTCATGTGCTTTTCTCCTTTTTTCCGTTACTCTGACGGTTTCATCTGCAAGACCGTATTGAATAATATTCAGAATGATGGGCTGATTATCGCTCTCCGGGAGCAATTGCGCCGCCTTAAGAGCATCGTAAAGGGAATTATATACCGACCTTGTAATAACCTCATCCACCTGATGCTCATTCAGCCTGCCGCTTTTTATCTCCTGCGCTATCGGGTTATATCTGTTATGCTTAATATCGTCGTCCAGGTCGTCCAACGCATCGATTATATATACCCAACGCGCTACGCTGTACCCTATCGCGCTCAGCAGGCGTTTCATGCCGCCGTCCTGCAGAAACGGCGCGCAGGAGCACAGTTTTGCGCACATTTTTGCAAACTCGTCCGCGCATTTGTCCACGCTGTCGCACCCGGCTTCCTCTAGCGCACGCAGGCGGCTCAGCCCTTCCTTGCATATCTCCGCCGCATTCTCTGCGCGCTGCCCGGCCTTGCCGAAGGCTCTTTTAAGCGCGGCGGCGGGAATGCGCTTAAGCCCTTCCCCGTCTGCGATGTCGTCCCTCAGCTTGCCCATGGACAGCAGCACATTCATGGCCGCGGCATAATCCACCGCTTCGGAAACGGCATACGGCTTCTTTTTTGCGTTTACGCCGCAGCGCCTGACCCTGATGCCGCTGTGCGCGTCATAGTCCAGCAGCAGAGCATAAAACGCAAGATCGTAGGACAGCACGCACCGCCCCAGCGCGGTAAAATCGCCCATGGCGCGGCAGACACCGCAGTAATACGCCTTATACCTGCGCCACTGCTTTATTTTAAGCTCATCCGCAGCGCACCTGACATATCCGAACATCAGTCGCGGTTAAAGTGCTTAAACAGCACTGTCAGGAGCTCGCATACCACGCGTATTACAATAAGCCAGAAAACGAGCATGAAAGGCGAGGTAACAAACTGCCACAGTCCGCTAAGAATATAGCCGGCGCCGTGAGTCATTGTTACGATTGCCGATATAACCGAGTAAAAGAACGACCCGACAGCCACGATCATTGAGGCGTAGTATAAAATCTGCACCAGTTTTGTGCCGTATATGTTGTCCAGCTTCAAAAACGACTTAAGATTCATCAGTATCCTCCCGCTTCGTTAAATTGAAAATGCCTGCAGCAAAAGCGCCGTAATTTATTGAATTATAGCATAGCAAATCGGTTAAGGTTGTAAACAAACTATAAAATCCTTTACCGCGCACTTTTTTCCAGCCTGGATATTGCCGAAGCGCCGCCCAGCATTATAAGGACATCGCTGTCCATAAGCGGTCTGTCCGCGCTGGGGCTTATATTTATCTTGCCGTTTGCGTACCTGATGCCTATTATGTTGACCTCGTATTTATTCCTGAAAGACAGATCCTTGAGGCTCTTTCCCACCCACTCCGGCCGCACCGCGCATTCTATCATGCCGCAGTCGTCGGACAGCTCAATATAGTCAAATGTACCGGTATTGACCAGGCTGTGGGCAATCCGCACTCCCATATCCTTTTCCGGATATACGACGCGGTCTGCGCCCACCTTTTCCAGCAGTCGCGCATGAATATCGTTGGCGCATTTTGCCACTACGCAGGGCACTCCCATTTCCTTGAGAAACAGCACTACCATTATACTTGCGTGTATCTCGCCTATCGCCACCACGACAACATCCATGGAATTCAGCCCCAGGTTGCGCACGGTCTCCTCCTCGGTGCAGTCGGCCTGCACGCAGTGAGTAAGCTTGTCGGCAAATTCCGCCGCCGTTTCCTCCGACTTGTCCACGCCCAGCACCTCATGCCCCATTCTGTCCAGCTCGGTGGCCAGCGCACCGCCGAATTTGCCCAGACCTATTACCGCAAAAAGCTTTTTCATACTTGCATTCTCCCCCGTATTTCAGCCTATCATAAGTTTTTCTTCGGGATATGATATATTGCCCTTGTTTCCGTTCTTTTCAAACTGCGCCGACAGCGCCGTTATGACCGACATAAGCCCGACGCGCCCGGCAAACATTATAAGCATTATTATAAACTTGCCTGCCGTGCTCAGCAATGGTGTAATCCCCTGACTGAAGCCCACCGTTCCGAAAGCGGAAACCACCTCAAAAGCAAGCTCGCCGCCCGAAGCGGTATTTGCCTCCACGGCGCTTACGGCAAATGTGCACAGCAGTATAAATATTATACTCAGCGAAGTGATGCCTATCGCCTTGAGCACCGTAGCGCTGTTGATTTTGCGCTTGAATACCACGGTTTCTCTGCGGCCGCGCACTATCTGGAGCATAAGGATGATGAGCAGCGCAAAGGTGGTTGTCTTTACGCCGCCGCCCGTACCTGCCGGAGATGCTCCGATAAACATAAACAGCATGGTAAGCATATAGGAAACGCTCTGCATACTGCCCTGTGAAAACACCGCAAAGCCCGCCGTTCTGGCGCTTACAGACTGGAATAGCCCGCACATTATCTTCTGTCCCGGGGTAAAGCTGCCGATAGTACCGTGATTATCCCATTCCGCCGCAGTAAAAAGCACTGCGCCCGCCGCAATGAGCGCGGCGGAAACGATGAGCACTATACGCGACTGCAGCATAAGCCTGCCGCGCTTGCGCAGGCATCTTTTGATATCCAACAGTACAAGAAAGCCAAGGCCGCCTACGATTATCAGCAGCATGGTTACCGCCAGCACATACGGGTCATCATAAAAGCCCGCCAGGCTGTCGCCGCGGCCGAAAATATCAAAGCCGGCATTGCAGAAAGCCGATACCGAATGAAAGATGCTTGTCCACAAGCCTTTGGCAAAGCCGTACCTGCTTATCATGGGATACAGCAGCAGCAAAGCCCCGGCGCCCTCGGTAACCGCGGTTATCTGAAGCGCGCGCTTTGTCATCTGCACTACGCCGTCCAGCTCAAATTTATTCATGGATTCCTGCAGTGCAATCCTGTCCGAAATCCCCAACCTCTTGCCAAGAGCCAGAAACATTAACGCGGCCACCGTCATAAAGCCCAGTCCGCCTATCTGAATAAGCAGTAAAAGGATAAGCTGACCCCAGAAGGTAAAGGCCGTTCCGGCCTCCACCGTGGAAAGCCCGGTCACGCATACTGCGGAAACCGCAGTAAAAAACGCATCCGGCGCGCTTATGCCTTTACCGTCCGCCGTGGAAAAGGGCAGCATAAGCAGCAAAGCCCCTGCCACGATTACTGTCAGGAAACCAAGCGTCACGCGCAGATAAGGGTTAAGCTTAAACCTTCTTTTGGCAACATTCTGGCTCATAATGTTATGCTTTAAGCATCCTTTCCGAAACTGTACGGCATGAGGTGGCAACGATACTATCATGTGTTATTACTGTATATAATATCACCGATCAGGGCAAAAAGCAACAAGATATAAAACCGGCACAGCACGGGGGCTGACGGATATATTAAAGAAATACGGATTGTGCAACGTAGTTTTATTGCATGCAATGCTGTATCCTGCATGCACAGCCAAAAAGAAAGACGCGATTATAATGCGCGGATTCTATGGGGATTCAATTTGAATAATTTGCAGAACTCAGCTTTAAGACGTCAGGTTATTCTGACACGCGCATAATCACTTGAATACTTGCTACTACCAAAGCCCCAAAGGCAAGCTTAGTGAATAGTGAAGAGGTGATAAGTAAGCCCCAAAGACTTGCGCCTTTGGGGCCTTGGTGCCGAAGACCGGGATCGAACCGGTACGAATTTTACTTCGCAGGATTTTAAGTCCTGTGCGTCTGCCAGTTCCGCCACTCCGGCAAAAAAGATATTCAAGACCGGAACAGGTTACGCAGCCCGAACAAGAGATAAAAACGCCGCAGTTCAGGTCAGCCGCTTTCCGTCCGTCATCTTTGTTATAATATCACTTTTCGGATTCATTGTCAACAACAGCAGTCTGTTTATCCCGGCAATTAAGGCGCCGTCTTTATCCCGAAACGCGGCATTTCTGCTCAGAGCGATTATCGGGTTTATAAAAAGCTTTTCTCACGCGCAGAAAGCCGCGCCCCCTTCCCTGCCGCTTGCCGTTATCAGCTCAGGGAAATTTGCCCCGGATTGCCCCAAAAAGCGGCGCAGAAGGTTAGCGCCGCTCTTTATATTCAAAATATTCCGTGTTATATGCCATGGCGATATTGCGGGTGCCTTTTTTACGCACCACTATGTATTCGGTGCCTGAATGAGCGTTGCGGTAAACCTCGGAATCCTCCATGGGGTATTCCGCGCTCCAGGAATAGTTTTTCTTGGGCACTCTCCAGCAGCTTTTATTGCCAAACCAGAGAGAATAGTTGTCGACATATTTGTATTTAGGACGGTTTGTCCAGCGCTGGTAGTGTTCCTCTTCCTTGTAAGCAAGCACGGCAACCGATACATCATAATCGCGGATGGAAACGCTTTTGCTTCTAAACTGACGGACTGCCATTTGAGTCAGGTACACAACGACAGCCAAAACGGCGCATACGACCATATCAATCAGCACGACCAGCGGGTCAAAAATCAAAAAAGCAACCATTATCACTTCATGAATTATGGCAATTATCATGAATATTTCATTCCAGATCTTTGAACACGTCCGCATCTCTTTCAGGCTGTTTTTGATATCGGATTTTATATCTTCCGGGGTAACGGTTTCCTTGGTGCGCATAAGTTCATCACCGCCTTTCGGCTCTATTGTAACATAACATCCGTGCTTTTGAACAGCAGTTATTATATTTATTAAATCGCTTTTGCGCTTGTTATGCCGGGAGAAGCGGTTCCTTTACAGGAGCCGCTCCCAGCGCACATTTGTCCAACCGGCGGTGTCAAAGGTCTGACGTACGGCGTCGCTGAGTATCTGCAGCTTGCGGCGCATATAGGGCGACTGGATAAGCATCAGGGCCTCGTCGTCGTGGGTCATAAAGAATTCCATGACGCGGGCGCGGTCCTCATGCCTGTCCACGCAGGCGTAGCTGTCCACAAAACGTATCTGCTCCGGAGCGCAGGAATAGAGCGTCCAGGGCTGCTCTGTAGCGTTGGCGTATTTATCGTAAGAGAAGCCGTCCGGATTCAGCGCGTCCCACTCTTTAATAGGCATCGCCGAGGGATCAAGGGCAAGAATGCGGTTTTCCGTTGCGTGCCAGAGCTCGTGGCAGATAATGCCGTCGGCTTCACTTGTCTGACGCACATCCACCGCGATATACTGCCACTTTCCCCTCTCATATGCGCAGCCCACCGAGTCGTAGATGCTTTCGATATGCTCCACCAGCAAAAAGCACAGACCGCCGTCTCCCGCGCCGTTTCGGAACTGTGCGGGAAATCCCTTGGGATACAGCGCAAGGGTACGATCCAGCGCCGCAAGCATTGAGCTTATGCCGCTGAGCTCCTCCTCCGCGCTCATGGTGTCCGTCAGAGTGATGCGAAGCTCACACTGCTCTGCCGCTTCCCTGCAGTGGGAGGACAGCAGGATTTTAACGCCGTATTTTTCCTCCAGCCTGTCCGCATACTGCCGCGCCTCCTGCAGGGTTCCCGGCGCAGGCATATCGGAACCCGTTCCGCGGTACTCCTCCGCCAGAGCCTCATCCACCGCAAGCGGAGAAGCGACCGGGGTCGAAGCCGCCGTTTTGGCAAAGCTGAGCTGTGACGGGTCTATAACGCATATCCGGTATGCTCCGTCCAGACAGACGGTGCCGATAATCACTTTTTCGTCGGGCAAATAGCAGGTGGATAACATAACCCCTTCTATTCCGTAATCGCTGAGCCGGCAGGAGGATATGCCGTCCTCAGCCGCGTACAGCACGGAGCCGTCTGCGGTAATGCCCATCAGGTAGGGGGAACCCTGGATCGCGAACATATCGCTTACGGTGCCGAAGAATACACCTGCGTCGGCAAAGAAAAACCGTTCGTCCTGCCCGTATGTAACGGAATAGCTCAATTTGTCGTTGTCGAAGGACAGCAGGCACACACCGCTGTCGCGAAACGATACGCGGTAACGGTCTTTTTGCAGCATGGTAAATGCTCCTGCCTGCATATCGAAAACAGCCGTACCGCACTCGCTGCCGTAGGGCGAGAGAAAAAACTGCATTGCCAGCGTGCCGCTTTTGGCGTCAAAGGCCGTCAGCTCCAGCACCCGCAGGTCAAGCGGAAGCCCGGCATTGCCGCTCTCTCCGCCATTTACGCTCCGCGTGCAAAATGCCCCTTCGCTCAGGCAGTAGTAGGTGCTGCCGTCATAGGAAAAGAAGCCGTCGGTATTCCCGGAGTTCCATTCCCCCATTTCTTCCAGCGAGGCGCTCAGGAACTTCCAGGTGCCAGTCCCTCTGCTGTACAGGGCAAACCTGCCGTCATTAAAGGATTGCTCCCGGAGCTCCCATATGCCGTCCAGAGCGATCTCTCGGCATACGGCGTCCCTGTCCACATCCACCAACTGCACGGTCGTGCGTTCGGCGTCATAGTCCGCCAGGGTTATAACCGCCTGCGAGCCGGACGCCGGATACAGGCTGCCCAGAGCAGCGGGCCGGATGCACTGCAGATACTCCACAGGCTTCCTGTTTTGTGCCGCTTCGGTTGTCGGTGTTTCCGTTGCTTCACCCGCTCCTGTTCCGCAGCCGGCTGCGGAAAGCAAAAGCATAACGGTCAGAAGCAGCAGGGAAATGATCTTATTGTGTTTCATATATCTTAAGTCTCCTTGTTTTCGTGAATATTTTGCCCTGATTAAGCAGGCAAAGCAGGTCAGAATATTTGTTATCATCACGGCGGAAACGGTTCCGGCGCTTCTGGATCGGTTTTAACCGTTGATTGCATACTTTCCGGATACAAAACGAATATCTGATTGGGATATCCGAATTCCAGAGTCAGTTCGCCCGGAATAAAGCCGTATTTTTCATAAAGGGCTCTGGGAGCGGCTCCGTTTTTGTCTCCCTCCCGGAAGGTTGACACGGTAACGGGCCGGGTCCTGTCCAGCCTGGCCAGGGCATAAGTCAGCAGTTCGCTGCCGATACCTCGCTTACGGCAATCATCCGCAACCGCCAGACAGCAGATCATATTATGTTTTACCGAAAAAAGCAGCACTCCGATAATCCTGTCCCCGTTCTTAACGCATACTGCTCTTTTCTGCCGCATGAATCTCAATACAGTTTCCCTGTGTTCCTTCAGTGCGGCATCGGTCTCAAGACCCGGAAAAACCCGCCTGACGCTTTTTACGGTCGCCATCCAGGCGTCTATATCGGCTTCGCTGCCCTCAACTGCCAGGTACATTTTGCGCCTCCTTTGCAAGCCTTTTTGTCGGCACCGTTTAACGGTAATCTCGTTTTGTCATTCTGTCTTTTCTGCATTGCCGGATGTGCTTAATCCTCAAATCGCACGGTTATTCAATCCAGTATTTCCCCTATCCAGTTTCCGAAAAAAGCCAGTTGGGAATCGGTATGAAACCAGTGTTCCCCGCCCTGCTGTACCGTGAGAAAACAGCCGAAGCTTTCCGCAAAGTCCAGTACGCAGCCGTATTGGCACAGGGTATCGTTTTCTCCTCGCAGAATAAATGTCTTATGGTTCCACTTTTTTATGGGATGACTTACGACATATTCGTAATACGGATAATATAAAGGTTCAATATCGTTATCCACCCATACTCTTGTCCGGAATTCCTCTTCGGTGATGCGGCAGTATTGCATGAGATCACGGATGATGCGCTCCATATCCGTTACGGGAGAGAGAAACCATGCGCGCTCTATTTCCATATCCTCAAATGCAAGCAATTCAAAATAAGCTCCAATACTGCACCCGAAAACCGAAACCTTATCGCCCCTGTTAACCGCAAAGGAGTACATTGTCTTAAGCTCCCTGACGCATTCGTCGGGCATAAGCAAGCCCGATTCATTTGCCCTTTCCCCATGCTTAGGCAGGTCAAAGCTAAGAACCCGATAGCCCTTTGCGGTCGCCTGCTCCGCGAGCACCCGAATGCAGTCATCCGTTTTGGAGGAATGCCTTCCGTGCGCTGCAATTATCATTCTGCCGCACGGGTCACCCCATAAGACAGCGGGGATCCCGTCAATCCTGATATTATTTATATTCATGTTATCCTCCGCGCCTCCGTTTGCCCGGTATCGGCATTGTAAGCTGCGTCCGCCGTCTGTCGCGCGACCTTCTCCGCTTTACCGGGTAATATCCGTTGCTGCGCCCGCCGTCTGTCGGCGCGATCTTCTCCGCTTTGCGGGGTTATATCCGTTGCTGCGCCCGCTTTTGCCGTCTTCCGGGATCAGCACCACTACGGTCAACAAGCGGCGGGTAAAACGGGTATAGCGTCCGTTTTTCTACGCCGCAATGTGGAAAATATGCGATAAATCACCGCGACTTTGGCTGATAGATCCTGAAAAACTGCCGGATATGCCTGTCCACCAGAATCATGACTTCCTCCTCACGTTCCGGCTCCCTGTCGCAGAGATTTATCCACGCGGAAACAGGCAGGCAAAGCTGCGCCGCCATAATCTCGGGATCATCTTCTGCCAAAGTGCCCTGACAGATAAGCCGTTTTACAAGTCCGGTGAAATACTTCAGCACATCGGAGTAATTCTGCTTGGTCTGCAGCTTTGCCAGATACGGATTCCGGTACTGTTCTATCACCAGCATTTTCCGCGCCCTGCTTATGTAAGGGTCATGAAGGATATACCGAATCTGCCCCTGAATCATCTGAACAGCCTCATCGGGCATCAGCGGCAGATTATCAGCCTCCTTCTCCCAGTCCGTTCCGGCAAAAATGGAATGCTTCGCATACTGCTCCAATACTTCCTTAACAATCGCATCCAGTATCGCCTGCTTATTCTGAAAATGGCTGTAAAGCGATGCCTTCCGAATGCCGACGGCGTCTGCAATCTGGGAGACAGAGGTGGCTTCAAACCCCTGTACGGAGAACAGCTCCAGCGCCGCCTCCAGTATCTCCTGTTTGGTGTTGCCTCGATCCATAAAGAAATCTCCTTTGCCGCAATCCGAGTTTGCGCTTAATATTATAGCTACCGAACGATAGGTCGTCAACGCCGTTTTGAACGCAATATCAGCAATAATCGCAAGGTTACGGGCTCTCTCTCCGCAAAGATAGCCCTGCCGGTTTTTCATTACGGATAGGATTTCTATATACCCCGCCGAAAAGCGTCCGGCGGTCTTCCCTGCGTCGGAACCTTTATGCGTGCTGATTTGTGTGTTTTGAAAAAACGAGAAAAGGAAAACTGAGAAATCCCGAAAAACCCGGAGTTTAGCCGCAGAAAGAGCCATTTGCGCATGCAAATGGCTCTTTCTGCGGTATAAGTTCCTATATGTTTTTCCGCAAATATAACGATTTATGTTTATTTTGGCGCTATAACCGTCATCAGCGCCCTCCGCTGACCGTTTGTAGGTTCTTTCAGTTTTCCGTTTTTTAGAAGCGCCGCAATGCAGTGGAGTAAAAACCAGCCGTCGGAATGAAAAACAAACTGAAGCTCATATTCTGCCGTCTTCCTCAGATGCGCAGGCACGGACCGTAGAATAGCCTCCGCATACGGCGCTTTCAGCGCATCAAAATCAGCCTTGTATTTTTCTTTGATTTTTTCTCCGATTGCAAGGAGCCTCATTTTGATATCCTTGCTTGCGAGGCTGACGATCTGCCATGAGGCTTTGAAATAACCGTCATAGTCCCCGTTGGTTTTAACATAGCCGCGCTCTGCCAGCCATACCCAGTCATCCTTGGAACAATCATCGCTGTCATAAAGGGAAAGTGTGCGTTCAGCGTCGGCAGAAGATTTCCATACGGAAAAATCGCCTCGGTCTGACCATTCACTGTTGATCTGCCATAGAATCATTCCGTTTTTCTCATGCCAGATAGGCCCGCACCAGTTCTTCATGTATACATAGTCGTCCGGCAAGCACATCGTTTCGGGAATAACCGCGGCGTTAACAATATTGTGCCCGCCGTCCGGGCGGATGGTAGCCACCTGCTCAAAAGAAATCCCCTCGTCCGTCAGCCCCTCGCCCGAACACGCCGCAATATACGGAATGAGAGACCACAAAAGAAAATTGTGATCCGCGCGCGGACTTTCACCCGTCAGGGAAACAGGCTCGTCTGTCTGACGGCAGATAATATCCGGATCATCCAGAATCCCGCTGTTTACCAGAGCATCATACAGTTCGTTTGCAAACAGCCCTGCGGCGCGTTTATACATCCGATCCTTCAATGTCAAAAGTTCCTCTGTAGGCTCGCTGATAAGAAAATTGACAATATACTTGTCTTTTTGGATTTTCAGAAAACCGTATTCTTCAAGAAAGGCTGCTTCACTTTCAACATAAACCGGGGATACACCCAGATCATCGGCTATTTCATTGATTGTTTTGGCGTTATTTCTTACACAATAGCAGATATTCTGCGACAGCGATGAACGGATGAATTCATCGAGGGATTTTGTGCCCACATTACCGTTTAGCCCATACGAATGAAATTTTATGGGGTTAAATTTGAGTTTGCTCGTCTCTCTCACGGTGTCAATACCTCGTTTTAATTCTTTTTTTGCTTCAAACAAATGCCACTTAACAGTTCCGAGCGGAATACCGAGTTCTGCAGCGATTTCTTTCTGATGCTTGTTTTCAAAGTAATATGCAATTACAATGCGGCGCTGCATTTTGGAAAGATATGCAATTTCTTTTTGCAGTCTGTCAATCTGCTTCTGATCCGTTTCGTCCATACATGAACAGGGCTGGGAAGACAGCTCTTCCATATTATCTATCGGGATACCCATCACCTGATGCGCAGTATCGCGGTAATAATTCGACAGAGTATTGTGCGCAATCGTCCATATAAATTTATCGGGTCGCTCAATATCATCTCTGGAAATCAATGCACGGTACGCCTTCATAATAATATCCTGTGATAAATCTTCCGCATCCTGCACATTTTTGCAGCGCTTCAAAGCAAATCCGAAAACCGGTTTGAGGTATTCTGTTATCACTCTTTCTGTGTCTTGTTTATTCATTTGCTCGAGTCTCCTTGAAAGCTTTCAACTATATAGACACCGGTTTATAAAAAGGTTGGGAGTTTAAGAATTTATTTTTCGCGCCGATACCGCCCCACGGATTCAAAATAAAAGCCCGCATACAATGCGGTTTTATTTTGTGGCTTTAACAGCCGGATGTTATTTATACAAACGCTGATTTTTACCGTTTAACACCATTTCAGATGCGGCCACACCTTAAAAAAAGTCTCTCCCGGTGCAGGTGCTTTTGGTGCTGTTACGGTCCTAAAAGATGCCGCCTTATTTAGTGTACTCTATTTGATATTCCACCAATTTCATCGTATTGCTTTGGGCGTCATACAGAACATTGATAAACGCATATGTTCCGCTTGCGTCGGGCAG
>JAQXIQ010000008.1 GCA_029007865.1 Bacillota bacterium | reverse complement strand
CCCTTTTCACCTTGGAGACCCTGCTCACCTTGGTCACCTTTATCGCCCTTGTCGCCCTTGGCACCGATAACAACACCAAGGTTAGCAGTCTGGCCGTTTGTATATGTAATAACAAGTTCGCCATCTGTATTGATAGTGGTAGAAGAAATACCGATGCCGTCTGTACCATTCATACCGACAACTTTATCAAGGTTGACAGTCTTGCCATCAGAGAAAGACAGCACGAGTTGACCCTCGGCATTAATGTTTGCCGAAGTAATACCTACACCGTCTTTACCATTAGCACCGTCCTTGCCGTTGGCACCATCTTTGCCATTTGCTCCATCTTTACCGTCTTCACCATTAAGACCATTGGCAACACCAAGGTTCAATACGGTACCATCGGTCAAAGTAATAAGAAGTTCATTCTTATCAGAGAAAGCAGCCGTCTTAATGCCAACACCGTCTTTACCTGCGGTGGCTTTAAGAGAAGTAGTCCACTCGGTTTCAGTGCCAGTGTAACCATTCTCCTTGGCAATTTCGTATGCCGATTTGCCGTTAAGACTTTCTAGCCACTCCTGAACAGTGCCTTCATAACCGTACTGTACTGCCAGTTCGTATGCAGAAAGACCGTTCTCGACAGTGGTCATATCAGGAACACTTTTCTTGTCAACAAGAATAGCAGTACCTGCCGAGATGCCAATATCCAGCACAATTGCTACGATTATTACGAGTGTCTTTTTGAGTAATGACCCTTTCATTTTTATTCCTCCTGAAAATAAAAAGTGCGGCCACCGAAGTAACCGCACAAAAAATGCAAACTCCGATAGTCGCCAAACTATATCAACACGAAGAACACTGTGTATTCACATCGAAGGAATTTGCATTTTTATCAAATTCAGGATGTAAATACAAAAAGGGTATAGTATTCCCACGGACATAAAATGTTCTTCGCTATTCAATTTTCGGGTTAATATAATTTGGCTTTTATAGTATATCACAAAAGGTGAAATATTACAAGCCGTTTTTGGAAATTTATCTCGATAAAATTGTAGTGTTACAATTGATGTGAGACCAAAGGTATGGAAAAAGCGATTGAGTTTGTTAGAATAAAGTCATCACAACCCAAGTCTAACGAAAGGAACTCAATCGCCATGGTTATAGTAACAGATGTTGATCAGAAAAACAAAATGAAAAAACATATAAAAACAGGCTCAGCAAAGAGATCTGCATTCTCTTTTCAAAGCCTGTTTCCTCGCGGATATGTCAAAAGTGTTTGCGGTTTTTACGCTGCGAAACATAAAATCATTTTCTTTTAAGGCTTGTATCGGCAGGTTCACGGCACCGCCCACATTCCTGCCGCGGCAAGCCCTATAATATCCGACCGTCAACGGCAGGTCGCCCGGAGTGCGGAGCAAGCCCTGTAATATCCGTCCGGCAGCGGCAAGACCGCCCGGAGCGCGGAGCAAGCACTCCTTATTCGCCGTCCCTTTTATATAACCATCTCTCCGCTGTCGGTTTGTATTATCCGGAATATCTGGCTCTGCCTGCCCGTAGCCGCATCTATATACACCACATATTTATCCCCGCCGTACAGGCCGTAAAACTCCCATGCAAGCACTTCCGAATTGCCTTTGGGTATTATGCACAGCCGGGTTTTCTTCACCGTAAGCAGACCGCTGACATTCTCCGCCGCCTGCTGCAGGGTTATGCCGGCTTCCGCGCCGTCCCGCGGCCGGTTGTTTATCACATATCCCGACCCCTCAAAGCCTATTACGGCGCCGCTTATAAGGGAAACCCTGACCTTTACCAGGTCCGGGTACAGTACGGCTCCGTCAAGCACCGGCGCAGCATTGAATATCACGCTGTCCTGCGAGCTGCTGGAAAACACAAATTCAAAGTCCTTATACCCGGCTCTTTGCAGGAAGCGCCCGGCTTCGTACCGTGCCTGCTCCTCCGTTACTCCCTGCCCGTCCTGCCTGCCCGCGTCCATATACCAAAGCAGCAGGCCGCCCCGCCTGGTCACCGCGGCGCTTTTTTCCCCGCTTTCAAATATATAAGCCGGAATATTGCCCTCCGCGCAGCTTACCTCGGCGCTGTCCGCGTCCATAACAAAGCCTATCACCGCTGCAGCTTCCACACTGCCCACCTCGGGGCGCTGCACCCGTGCCTTTCCTATGTCCTCGCTCTGGGAAAACGGCCCGTCATATATCAGCGTGGGATAGGACACGCTGTCCGCCTCCGCCTGCTGCCAGGCGATATCCGTCTGCTCCGTTATATCGGCGGCAAACACATCCTCGCCGCTTCCCAGCATTCCGCCGATATCACCCAGCGCGGAGTTCAGCCTTTCGCAGCAGCGCCTCAAGGAAGCGATGTTTTCCTCCTCCCCCTCCTGCCGCTGCTCCTGCCCGGACAAAAAACCGCAGTAATCCGAAATACGGTTTAACAGCTCCTGGGTCTTCAGTACCGATTTCTCGGATAAAGGCAGCTCGCTGAGCCTTGACGAAGCGGTGCCGGCATGAGCGCTGATATTGCGGTACAGCTCTCTTTTATAATCCCTGTCGGCGGAAAATTCCGCCTTGCACAGCTCGTTATAAACGGTATTTATGCCGTCCAGAGTATTATACAGACTGTTTTCATAGGCGGCGCGCATACTCTTTTCATTTTTGTCCGCCTGCCCGCCCAGTACGCATATACCCACCGCAAACACCAGGCACAGCCCCGCAAGAGCGCACATAATGCTTTTATACAATTCCTTTCTGTCCATAGCTCACCTCAGGTGCAAAATACATGCTGTCCTATACTTCTCATTACCGGCCTTGACCGTATCCACGACGAGGTAGCGGTTCTGGGATTATAGTAGTAAATACAGCCTCCGGTAGGGTCCCACCCCGCCATGGCGTCCCTTGCGGCCTTGTACGCAGTGGAGTCGGGAGACAGATATATCTGGCCGTCGCTCACCACATCAAAGGCTCCCGGCTGATACACCACGCCGGAAATCGTGTTGGGAAAGGATGCGGAGCGCACCCTGTTAAGGATTACCGCGGCAACGGCCACCTGCCCCTCGTACGGCTCGCCCCGCGCCTCGCCGTAAACCACCCTCGCAAGCAGATCCACATCTCCGCCCGACGAGCCCGAGGGCTGTGCATTCAGCGTCATTCCCAGCTTCTTTGCCGTAGCCGGCCCCACTATTCCGTCCTGAGTCAGCCCGTTTTTGCGTTGGAAATACTTTACGGCGCTCTCGGTTCTGGAGCCGAATATGCCGTCCACTTCGCCGCTGTAATAGCCCCAGTTCTTCAGCTTCTGCTGCAGAACGCGCACCTGCTGTCCCGTGCTTCCTCTTCTCAGCACCGACGCCGCCTCCACCGTGACGGCCACGCACAGCACCGTTACAAATACCAACGCCGCCGCCGCTCTTAATCTGTGTTTCTTCATCTGTCCGTCCCTCCGGTAACTCTTTTTCAAAAGCATTATTGCCAAAAACCGCCGGATTATACAGCGGCGCACCCGTCCGCTCATCCGCCGGCATTTGTATGTCTTTACCTTCAAACTGCAGCCTGCCTCTCTTGCACCGTTTTTGCAGCCAAAAAATGCACATTTTTTGAATTTTGAGGGCGTATTTATTTAAAAAATGTAAAAATGCATATTGAAATTCATACTCAAAAAGTATATAATAGATGCAACAATACTATTTTAATATGGAGGATATACTATGAAAAAGCACATTGCACTGCTTTCCGCTGCCATGCTGCTCGTGGTTGCGATTGCCTCGTTCACCGTTCCGGCTCTCGCATACGATGCAGTGGACGGCACCGAGTGGATAAGCGGCGTCATCATCCAGGACGACGGCGTACTTATACTCATTGATGATTCCTTTACCTCAGGCAACGGCGTCGGCGGCTACAGGATATCGGTCTTTGAGGGCGACCCTGAGCTGACCGCGGAAAATGACGCCGGCTTCTGGACCATCTTCGACGGTAGGGGTGCCTTCTGGACCAACCCCAGCGGCGCGGGTTCCACGCAGACCGCCACCGGCGACTTCAAGGAAGGCCAGAAGTACTACATAGGCCTTGCCGGCCTCGCGGCCGACTGGACCTGGTCTCCTGACCTGTATGAGTTTGTTTACGACACCGAAGGCGCTGACGGCGATACCGTAGCTGCCAAGGGCGGCACCACCATCGACCTGACGCTTTTGGACAACTTCTACACCGTGGACAGCAGCTATATGGCCGCATGGGATCCCTACACAGAGGCCACTTCCACCGTTAACAAGAGCGGCGGAGTGGACAACAACAAGTCCCTGTTTATCACCACCGGCGCAGCCGCTATCAATTCCGCAAGCTACAACCCCACCAACGGTTCGGGATGGGCAGGTTTCCTGAACAACCGCGGCACCGCTCTTACCGAGCAGACCACCGCTCTTGCCTTCCGTGTTCGCACCGACGAAGCCGTGAGCTTTGACGTTGAACACGCCAGATGGAACGGCGGCACCACCGTCGCAACCTTCATCACCTTGACCGGCGATGAGGCAATCACTCTGGTGGATTCCGCTACCGGCCTTGTGACCGAAGCCGAAATGCGCCGCTCTGCATGGAGCCGCAACCTCATCATACTTCCCGAAAACTTTGACGGCTATGTTATCCTGCCCGTATCCAGACTCACTTCCAGCAGCAACGAAGACGCCGTTGGCGACTGGAATCAGGGCAACGCAGCCGGCTATATACACTTCTGGACGATGGGCTTCTTTGTTGAGAGACTCAGCGGCAGTGCCTCCACCCTGGAGATAATGGATTGCTACACCGTAAACAGCGCGCTGCCCACCTTCAACACCAAGGATACCAACTGGACCGTCACCTTTGACGACCAGAACGGCAACACCGAGGTCGTTGCCAAGAACGAAGACAACACCGTAAACTTCCCCGAGTTTACCCCCGCTGACGGCACCTATCTTGTACAGTGGAACACCATGGCCAACGGCACCGGAGATGCGGTTACTCCTTCCACCGTCTTTGCTGCCGGCACCGATGAAACGGTTTACGCCATAGTTGCCAGCGAAGTGGAATACACCTGCGTTGTAAACGGCGTTTCCCAGAGCATCAGCTCCGTTAACGGAGTGCTCTCCCTCCCCGAGGCTCCCGAAGCTCCCGAAGGATATCTTTTCAAGGAGTGGAACACCGCGGAGGACGGAACCGGCGATACCGTAACCGCCGATAACCTGGATGCAAGCATGACCATCTACGCTGTCTTTGAGGAGAAGCCTCAGGATACCGCAGACCTCTCCGTGATAGCCTATGCCGCTGCCGCACTGGCTGCTGCAGGCGGGCTCGTTACATTAAAAAGAAAAAAGCACTGAGCTTTTGAATAACCCGTAAGTCCGGCTCTGCGGCGATAACCGCATAAGCCGGCACGGACCGAGGCCCGCACCGGCGCCTCGGTCCGTTTTTAATCGGGTGCCCCGCCTTTTGCGTTTCTCCGCTGTAACCCGTGGATTTAATGCGGAATAGTATAGCATAGGGAAACGCCCGGATAAACGCCGCCTTTTTTTGTCTGCGCGGCCTCGGCGGAAAACTCTTGCTAAAACGCCGCAAAAATGATAATATACTGGTGTAATTTTAATTTCGGAGGCATATATGCCTATTCTTGATTTCAAGTGCAGCAATTGCGGCTTTGTTTTTAACGAACTTGTAAAGAGCACCTCCGGCACGGACAGCGTTGTCTGTCCGCACTGCGGCTCCGGCGATCTGTCCCGCGTATATCAGGGTAAATGCTACGGAATAAAGGGCGGCTCAGGTGAGTGTACCCACCATTGCGCTACATGCTCCGGCTGCAAAAAATAACATTCCGTCTCGGAGGTAATTCATGAATAAGCTTGTAATCAACGGAGGCCGCAGGCTAAGCGGCAGCATTTCCGTAAGCGGCGCAAAAAACGCGGGACTGCCCGTTATGGCGGCGGCAGCTCTTTGCGATGATATATGTATAATCGACAATCTTCCCTATGTCAAAGATATAATTATTATGGGCGAGCTTTTGCGCTGTATGGGCGCCGAGGTCTCGCTTTCCCCAAACGGACGCGCCGTTATCAACCCGCGCGGCATCAAAAATGTTATTCCTCCGGAAGATCTGGTGGCAAAAATGCGCGCCTCCACATATCTGATGGGCATACTGCTTGGCCGTTTTCACGAGGCCTGCGTGCCCCCTCCGGGCGGCTGCTCCATAGGCGCCCGTCCCATAGACCAGCATCTCCGCGGTTTTGAGGCTCTTGGAGCCACCGTGACCGAAGGCGAATTTCTTACCCTTAAAGCGCAAAAGCTCGTGGGCAACGACGTCTATCTTGAAGCCAGCGTCGGCGCCACAATAAATCTTATACTTGCCGCGACCAAAGCCGAAGGCGTTACTGTCATACACGGCTGCGCCAAGGAGCCTCATGTTGTGGATGTCGCCAACTTCCTCAACAACATGGGCGCCAGCATTCGCGGAGCAGGCACCGATACCATACGCATACGCGGAGTGCAGCACCTCCGCTCCGCCAGCTATACCATAATCCCGGACCAGATAGAAACCGGCACATGGATGATAATTGCCGCCGCCACCAAGGGCGACATTGTAATTGAAAACTGCATTCCCACCCACATGGAGGTGGTGTCGGATAAGCTGCGCAAGACGGGAGCCGAGGTCATAGAGGGCGACGATTTCCTCCGTGTACGCTGCGACGGCCCGCTGACCGCCACCAACATACGCACCATGGTATATCCGGGCTTCCCTACCGATCTGCAGCAGCCCATGAGCGCCATGCTCACCGTGGCAAGGGGCAGAAGCGTAATAACCGAGACCATATACGAGCAGCGCTACCGTCATCTTGAGGAAATGCGCCGCATGGGCGCCAAGGTACAGGTGGAGGACAGACTTGCCTTTATAGACGGCGTGGATAAGCTGTACGGCCGAAGCGTCGAAGCCACCGACCTGCGCGCCGGCGCCGCTCTGATAGTTGCCGGTCTCATGGCGGAAGGCACTACCACCATAAGCGGAGTCAAATACATAGACCGAGGCTATGAGCGCATTGAGGATAAGCTCACCAGCGTCGGCGCCGATGTCAGGCGCATATAAACAGTCCGGTACCGGCACATAAAACCCGTTTCACTTTACCGCGGCATTCGCTGCCGGGCGTAAGATATCTGTTTATTCCGTTTTTCCGATGTTTTTCGCAAAAAGAACGCATATTTATCCTATGCCCGCTGTGCAGTTTTGCATCCGCGGGCTTTTTATCCGTTCTTTCCCCGTCTCCTGCCGCTTTGGGCAGACCGGAATGCCTTCGGCCGTTTTTGCCGCGGCGTATTACCCATAATATCCGGTCATCTTACGGTTTAACCCGGCAGGCGGTTTGGAGCAGACCGAAAAACAGGAGGACGCAGGTCTTTATCCTGCATCTCCCTGTATTTATACCACTCCATGCATTTTATTTCCTGTTACCGCAGAAATCGCCCATAGGGCAATCCGCGCAGCCGCAGCCGCATGTTGATTTTCCTTGTTTCTTTTTCCTGACCATACTGACTATTACGGCGATGACCGCTGCAAGCAGTATGGCGCAAATAATTATTGTTGCAATGTTTTCGTATAACCAGGCAAACATTTTTCACTCCTCCTGTCCGGCGCTTACGCTATTTCTTTACATCTGATTTACGGGTCAGTTTAGTTGGTTCTTTATACGGTCTGAACAGCAAATACAGCATAAATGCCAGTACAATAACGGCTGCAATCAACCCCAACACATTCATTTCGCCTGTGAAGGCAGAGCCGAACTGATAAATCAGAAGCGAAACCGCATAGGCAAACAGGCACTGATAA
>JAQXIQ010000007.1 GCA_029007865.1 Bacillota bacterium | reverse complement strand
GAAGCGGCTCTGGCGGAAAAAGCTATTCCTAACTGCAATATCGTTTGCATAAGCGGACATGAGATGTCGGAAAAAACCGATACCTATCTGAGGCTGCTGTTTGAGTATAATCCTGCCTCGGTGGGCGGAAGCGTGCCGGGCTCGGATTTCTATTATGTTGAAAAATAGCCCAAGCGGAGTATGGCGCGGTATTGCGGCTGCGCTGTTCTGGATAGCAGTATGGTGGGTGGCGGCGCTGGCCGTTTCCAACCCTCTGCTGCTGCCCGGCCCGGCGGAGGTATGTGTGCAGCTTGCGTCAATGGCGGCAACAGCGGACTTCTGGCTGAGCATTCTGTTTTCCATGCTCAGAGTGCTTGCCGGTTTTGCTGCGGGATGCGCGGCGGGGGTAATGCTGGCCGTGCTGACCCAATGCGTGCCTTTACTAAAGACCCTGTTTGCTCCGCTTATGTCCATGATAAAGTCGGTGCCGGTTGCTTCATTTATCATGCTTGTAATACTGGTGTTTAAGCGCGACGTGCTTCCGGTTTTTATATGCTTTATTATGGTTCTGCCCATAATATGGAGCGCGGTATCGCTTGCGCTGGAAACGGTGCCGGAGCAGTACAAGGAATTCGCCGCGGCATATAGGCTGAGCGCCCGGAAACGGTTTTTCAGGCTGTACCTGCCCTGGACTGTGCCGCATCTTGCGCAGGGAATGGTGACGGCGCTTGGCTTTGCATGGAAGGCCGGGATCGCGGCAGAGGTGCTGTGCCAGCCGTCCGATGCAATAGGCAGCGGTATATATGCCTCCAAAATATATCTGGAGGTTCCGCAGCTTTTTGCATGGACCGTTGTGGTCATATTACTCAGCATCGTACTGGAAAAGCTGCTCAGGTATCTGATGCTTAGAGCAAAGGGTAAGCGCGCGTATCAGGCGGGATGATTTTTAAGGAGCCCATGGGTTTCCTATTCCGGAACAGGGAGGGCGGTGTTTATGTTAAAGCTCGAGGGAGTAACGGCAGACCTGGGCGGCAAGAGAATAATCGACGGTTTTTCGGCGGAGTTTGCGCCGGGAGTCTATGCCATAATGGCGCCGTCCGGGCGGGGGAAAACCACTCTGCTAAGGGCCATAGCCGGACTGATACCTTTCGGAGGCAGTATAACCGGCGCGGGAAAAACGGCAATGCTTTTTCAGGATGACAGATTGTTTCCGTGGCTTACGGTTTTGCAAAATGCCGCCATTACGGACAAAACCGAAGCGGCTGCGGCAAAATGGTTAGCGTGCCTGGGACTGTCCGGATACGAAAATGCCATGCCGGACACCCTCAGCGGCGGTATGCAGCGGAGGGTAAGCATTGCGGCATGGCTGGTTTACGGAGGTGACACTCTGCTGATGGACGAGCCTACCCGGGGACTGGATGAGGATAACGCCGGCAGGGTCATGGACATAGCGTGCAGATATGCGGTGGGAAAACCGCTTATATTTACTACGCATTCTCCGTTTTTGGCACAGCGGTTTGCCGACAGAATAATAACGCTGTGATATAAAGTCGTCTCTACATAAAAATCAGCTTCTTAAAAAAGGAGGTCTGTTTTCCCGAAAAGGAACAGGCTTCTTTTTTTGTCCGGCAATCATCTGTTTCGTCTGAGCGTTCATCACAGCATTCCTCTTCATTCCCTTTATGCGCCCTGCAGCACCGGCTGCATTCATCCGACGCATTACCGCCGCAGCAATTATCTGCGTTATCGCATGAATCGCCGCAGCAATTATCCGCGCCATCGCATGAATCGCCGCAGCAGTCTTCTTCATCGCATGAGCCGTCATCGCTGAAATCCATGGAGGACATTATATTGATCATGGTCATAAGCGTAGCGGGATCCGGCATTCCTGCAAGCACCTCCGGCGGAAGCAGGCATTTAAGCACCGAGAAAATACCCTCCGGAGAAGAGGTGTCGATGCTGCCCATTGTCAGCATTCTTGCAAGCAGCAGAGGAAACTTGCCTATACTGCTGCATTCCAGAGCGTTAAACAGCTCTTCTTTATCGGGAGGTTCGGTGCAGACATCACCGTTGTATGCCTCAATGGCAGCCAGTCCACGCTGCGTCCCGGGAGGAAGAAAAGGGCGTATCCGGGAAAGCGGCAGAGAGGGAGAATGCTCAGAGCATTGCCTGTAAAGTATAAATGCCAAAAGTATATCCAAGGTTTCACCTCCGGTCGTCAGTTTAATTATATGCGGTCATGCTGTTTTTTTGTACATTATCCGTTTGCAGGGAATATATTGGATTATGGCAGCATGGCGTGCAATAACGGCAGACGGGCGGCTCAGAAGCAAACCGGCGCAGTCCGGCGTGTCGTGAGATGCAAGCGGTGCAGCGGAAAGGAATGACCGGAATGAAACAGGACTTTGATTACAACAAACTGACTCCGGAGCAGAAAAAGCAGGCACAGGAGCTGAAAAAAACGGCGGAAAAATACAGGGGTAAGAGTGAAAAAGAGCTTTATGCCGAACTGGAACGCATCAGAAACAGCGACGGCGGAAAAAATATAACGCCGGCAAAAATGCGCGCTTTCAGGCAAAAAGTGGCGCCAATGCTGACTCCTGAGCAAAAAAGAAAGCTGGACAGCATACTGGGACGATTGGAAAAAGAAAATAGTCATTCGGGAAAAAAATAATTGACAGATGTGCCGAACAGGTATAAAATAACGCCAAAAGATAAAAGAAAAAGGCAGATACAATGGCTAATTCTAATTGCTATTTCGGATATGTGTTTTACTTTAGCGGCTTTTATTTTAGCACCGCTTATTAAAACATTGTCTGATTTGCCGTAAATAAAGATACTTTTTGGCTCGGCAGTTGGACCGAGCCATTTTTTTTTGGAGGAAACGCTTATGATGATCATTCTGCGTCCCGGTACTACCGAGGACAAAATTGCCCAGCTTGACGAATTCGTACGCAAAACTGGGGTGGAGGTACAGCGTATTCAGGGACAGGACACCACCATTCTGGGCCTTTCCGGCGACACTTCACGCATAGACCCGGGTATGTTTGATATATTTGAATGCGTTGAGCGAACCGTGAAGGTGGCGGAGCCCTACAAGAAGGCAAACCGGAAATATCATCCGCAGAATACCGTTGTAAAGGCGGGAAATGTCGAAATAGGCGGCAATAAAATAGTGGTAATGGCCGGGCCGTGTTCGGTGGAGAGTGAAGCTCAGGTGCTGTCCGTTGCGCGGGACTGCAAGCGCTCCGGAGCAGCGGTGCTGCGCGGAGGAGCATTTAAGCCCAGAAGTTCACCCTATGCATTCCAGGGGCTTGGGCTTGACGGCCTGGAGATGCTTAAAGTTGCCGGCAGAAAAACCGGTATGCCCATAGTATCCGAGATAATGTCTACCGAATACATAGAGCAGTTTGAGCGCGATGTGGACATTATACAGGTGGGCGCCCGCAATATGCAGAACTTTGTGCTGCTGCGCGAGCTGTCACATATACATAAGCCTATTTTGCTCAAGCGCGGTCTTGCCGCAACGGTGGAGGAGCTGCTAATGGCGGCGGAATACATTATGGCAGGCGGTAACGATCAGGTCATACTCTGTGAAAGGGGTATACGCACCTTTGAGACCTATACCCGTAATACTCTTGATTTAAGCGTTGTTCCGGTGCTCAAGCGCCAGAGCCACCTTCCTGTAGTGGTAGATCCCAGTCACGGCACCGGACTGTGGTGGATGGTGGAGCCCATGAGCAAGGCGGCGATTGCCGCAGGCGCCGACGGGCTTATAATTGAGGTGCATAACGATCCTCCGCATGCTAAGTGCGACGGCCAGCAATCGCTTACTCCCATGGTGTTTGACAAGCTTATGGGGTCGCTGCGTATGATTGCGCAGGTAGAGGGAAGAGATATATGAAAAGTATAACCTACAAAACCGCAGGGGGAGAAACCGAAATCCTTATCGGAAGAGGAATTGCGGGGAAAAAGGAGAGCTTTTTGCCCCTTAAAGGTGTAATGCGCGCCGCAATAGTGACCGATTCAAATGTTGCTCCGCTTTATCTTGATGCGCTGTGCGGCGTGCTTAAAGAAGAGCTTAAGGTGGACAGCTATGTCCTCCCGGCAGGCGAGGAGAGCAAGACGCTGACGTCAGTGGAAAAGCTGTATGGCTTTTTTGACAGGACGGGGATAACCAGGACGGATCTTATAATAGCGCTGGGCGGAGGCGTTGTAGGCGATATAACAGGCTTTGCGGCGGCGACATTTCTGCGTGGGGTACGCATCATTCAGGTGCCCACTACTCTGCTGGCCATGACGGACAGTGCGATAGGCGGCAAGACGGGTGTGGATTTGCCCAGCGGGAAAAACCGCGCCGGTGCTTTTCATCAGCCGGTGAGGGTAATCGTGGACCCTGACTTTCTGGAAACCTTGCCGCCCGAGCAGTATTCCTGCGGTATGGCCGAGGTTATTAAGTATGCCTGCATCAAGGACGGAGCGCTGTTTGAACGCCTGAAGCGCGGGGATGACAACGAGGATATCATATATACCTGTGCGGCCATAAAGGCCGGCGTGGTTCAGCGCGACCAGTTTGATTCCGGAGAGCGCAAGCTGCTCAATTTCGGACATACGGTAGGACACGCAATAGAACGGTATTATAATTATTCTGGCTATAATCACGGGCAGGCGGTGGCCGCCGGAATGTGTATGCTCAGGAATGCCAATATGACGCTGGGCGGACTGAGTGCCGCGGAATGCGACGAGATAGAAGATATGTGCCGTAAATACGGACTTCCCGTGCGGATAGATTTCGGCGGCGACGATCCCGAAGAATACTTCCGCACAGATAAAAAGCTGGAGGGAGACACCATCAAGCTGGTGGTTCTTGAGAAAATCGGCAGCGCAAAAATCGTGCAGTGTACTCCGGCTCAGCTTGCCTGCCTTGTAATGCGGCAGCAGTAATGCCGCAAATGTACAGGGCAAAGCGGTCAGGATATGTATTGCCTGCAGAAACACTTATCAGGCGATAAGGTATAACAACCGCAATTACAGAAGCAATAAAACAGTCAACATTAAAAGCCGGAGGAGAGCTTTATGGATATTACCGTTTTTCCGACCAAGCTTACAGGATGCGTGCGCGTGCCAACATCCAAGAGCATGGGCCACCGAATAATGATATGCCGTTATCTTGCAGGCGGCAGCATAAGCACGGAGGGGCTGGATGTTTCCGATGACATCATGGCTACGGAAGCGGCGCTTGCAGGGCTGACAAAGGGAGTTTGCGACTGCGGTGAATCCGGTTCCACTCTGCGCTTTATTGTTCCGGTTGCGCTTGTGCGCGGAGGCAGCTATGTTTTTACAGGTAGAGGAAGACTGCTTAAAAGGCCTATGGAGGAATATCGGCGCGTTTTTACCGATAAGGGGATTAAATGGAATGAGGATTCAGACGGTCTGCGCGTTTCAGGAAAGTTGGAAAGCGGAGAATATATACTGGACGGCGGGATATCTTCACAGTATATAACCGGATTGCTGCTCTCGTTGCCGCTGCTGCAGGGCGATTCCCGTATTATTCTAACTTCGCCCCTTCAGTCGCGCAGCTATGTGGATATTACGCTGGCTATACAGCGTGCGTTCGGTGTGGAGTGCACTACCGTTCCGGACGGCTATTATATAAAGGGAGGACAGCAATACCGCCCGGCGCCGGTACTGCCCGAACCGGATTTTTCCCAGGCAGCGTTCTGGATGACCGCAAATGCACTGGGCTGTGATATAAGCATGGAGCTTCCGGAAAAAAGCGTGCAGGGAGACAGCGTTATCCGCAGCATACTGCGCAGCGGATCGCGTGATATAGATATCTCGGACTGCCCGGACCTGGCGCCCACCCTTGCGGTATGGCTGTCCGTCGTAGGCGGCAGGCTTACCAATTGTCTAAGGCTTCGCTATAAGGAAAGCGACCGTATAAATTCCGTGCGCGCTATGCTCGGGGCGCTGGGGTGCGCTACCGAGCTTGAGGGCGACTGCCTGAAGATACATAAAAGCAGGCTGCACGGCGGCACGGTGGACACCTTCGGGGATCACAGGATAGCAATGGCCGCGGCCGTGGCCGCAGTTGCCGCAGACGGCGAC
>JAQXIQ010000006.1 GCA_029007865.1 Bacillota bacterium | reverse complement strand
CAATGGCGTAGCTTGTGTTACAATACAAAATGAAAGAATTTTGCGTGCCCGTTTCATTTTTTATGGGTGCGTGCTTTGTATGTTCGTTATTTTGCGGAATCTTCATGTCAAAATGCAACTTTTCCGTTTTTGACATGTCAGTTTTGCAATAAATCTATAAAAACGAGGAGCATAAACAAGTGATAAGGGATGATATTCGCAATATCGCAATAATCGCTCATGTTGACCACGGCAAAACGACGCTGGTTGACGAAATGCTTAAGCAAAGCGGAACCTTCCGGGAAAACCAGCAGGTTGCCGAGCGCGTGATGGACTCCAACGACATAGAGAGAGAACGCGGAATTACCATACTTGCCAAAAACACCGCCATCCACTATAAAAACACCAAGATAAACATAGTGGACACACCGGGTCACGCCGATTTCGGCGGAGAGGTGGAGCGCGTGCTCAAGATGGTCAACGGAGTGCTGCTGCTGGTGGACGCCTTTGAGGGGCCCATGCCCCAAACCCGCTTCGTGCTTAACAAGGCGCTGTCCCTGGGGCTGAAAGTAATGGTGGTCATAAACAAGATGGACCGCCCCGACCAGCGTGCGGAAGCCGTAGCCGACGAGGTGCTGGACCTGTTTATAGAGCTGGGTGCCGACGATTCCCAGCTTGATTGCCCGTTTATCTACGCCTCTGCGCGTGAAGGCATCGCCACTCTGGACAGCTACGATCCGTCTCAGAACAATATGGTACAGCTCTTTGACGCTATTTTAAAGTACATTCCGGCCCCCGAGGGCGAACCGGAAGCTCCTGCGCAGGTGCTTATATCCACAATAGACTATAACGATTATGTCGGCCGTATAGGCATAGGCAAGGTGGAGCGCGGCACCATAAAGACGGGGCAGGAGATAACCGTGTGCAATTATCTGGATCCGGAGCTTAAGCGCCGCATGCGCATAAACACCCTGGCCACCTTTGACGGTCTGAAGCGGGTGAGCGCCCAGAGCGTCAGCTTCGGCGACATAGTTGCAATAAGCGGTATCGAAAACATAAATATCGGGGATACTATATGCGCCGCGGACGCTCCCGAGCCACTGCCCTTTGTCAAAATCACAGAGCCTACTGTGGCCATGACCTTTTCTGTAAACGATTCCCCGTTTGCGGGCAAGGAGGGCAAGTATCTCACCAGCCGCCACCTGCGCGCGCGCCTCTACCGCGAGCTGCAGACCGACGTCTCCCTGCGGGTGGAGGACACCGACAGCGCGGACGCCTTCCGTGTTTCCGGACGCGGCGAGCTGCATCTTTCCGTGCTTATAGAAAATATGCGCCGTCAGGGCTACGAGCTTCAGGTATCCAAGCCCGAGGTGCTCTTCAAAACCATTGACGGCGTAAAATGCGAGCCGATGGAAAAGGTTTTCATCGACGTTCCCGAGGCATACATGGGCACGGTGATAGAACGCCTGGGAAGCCGCAAGGGCGAGCTTATATCCATGCACGCCCTAAGCGATGTGACCATGCGCCTGGAGTTTTCCATTCCGTCGCGAGGGCTGTTCGGATACCGCTCGGCATTCCTGACCGATACCCGCGGAGAGGGCGTAATGAACACCGTGTTTGACTGCTACGCACCGTATAAGGGCGACATACCCTCCCGCAGCAACGGCTCACTTATCGCTTTTGAGACCGGAGAGGCCTGTGCCTACGGCATATTCCAGTCTCAGGACCGCGGACGGATGTTTGTGGTGCCGGCTCAGCCGGTATACATGGGCATGATTGTAGGAGAATGCTCCCGTGCCGAGGATATCGAGGTCAATGTCTGCAAGAAAAAGCACCTTACTAACTCCCGCAGTGCCGGAACGGACGAGGCTCTGCGCCTGGTTCCGCCCATAAGAATGTCCCTTGAGCAGGCTCTTGACTATATATCGGAGGACGAGCTGGCCGAGATCACTCCCACCAGCATAAGGATCCGCAAAAAAATCCTGGATTCCACACTCCGTTACCGTGCTGCCCGCAACGCAAAAAGCTGACGGCACGGAGCGCATACGATAAAACACGGGGTAAATCCCGGCATTATGCCCCTGCCGCATAATGCGGCACGGATATTTCCACGACGGAAAGGAGACGGCATCATGGAAAAACAGAGAAACCCAAAGCTCATCCGCTCTTTGCTGATCGCAGGAGCGCTGCTTATCATATTTGCCCGTCTCCTTGACCAATGGCTGCTCCCCACTCTCAAGGCCGGACTTGACGCCACCGGGCCGTTTATATGGGGCTTTGTGCTGGCATACCTGCTGCGCTTTGCGGTCAATCCGCTGCAGAAGCTCTTTGAGCGCATTACCAAGGCAAAAAGCGGCTCCCGCTGGGCCAGAATACTGGCGATAGCCATTGTTATGCTGCTTACGGTGGGGCTGATTGCCGCCTTCTGCATTATCGTAATACCTCAGCTGTATGACAACATTGTGCGCCTTGCGGACGATCTTCCAAAATACCTTGAGGAAATCTCCTCCTGGATAGAAAGCATCGCCGCTACGTTCCATATTGAATTTTCCGCCAATGACCTGAATATTTTCGATTCCCTCCTGGACGCTATGGGCAAGCTCATAAGCCAGAACGCCAGCGATATAGTTACCCTGGCCGGGAATATCGTTATCGGTGTGGCAGGCGGAGTATTCGACGCATTTATTACCTTTATGGTGGCGTTTTATCTTCTTGCCGATTCAAAACGCTACAAACGGCTGACCAAACGCGCACTGCGCTCCTTTACCCCTTCGGACAAAAGCTATGACGAACTGATAGACTTTGTACGCGAAGCGGACGGGGTCATGGGGCGGTATATCAGCGGACGGCTGATACAGACCCTTATACTGACGGCGCTGGCATGTATAGGCTTTGCGGCAATAGGCATGGACTATTTCCTGCTGATAGGCCTGTTGGTAGGACTGCTGAATATCATACCTTATATAGGGCCGTGGATAGCCGCAATACCAGCCCTTATCCTTGCGCTGCTGGACAGTCCCTCCACCGCTTTATGGGCGCTTATAATACTGGTAGCGCTGCAGTTGATCGATAACTTCCTGCTGGGCCCGAATATTCTGGGAGAAAGGCTGAAGGTCAGCCCTCTGTGGATATTTGTAGGCATCATAATAGGCGGAGCCATGTTCGGGCTCCCCGGAATGCTGCTGGGCGCCCCGGCAGTGGCGATAATCGGCGGGCTGTTGGAAAAATTCATAGATTTCCGGGAGCGCACCAAAGCAAAGTCAGACGGCGGCAGCCAAGCCGGTTCCGGCAGCGGCTCCGCAGACAATAACAAAAACATTACTACCGAAAAAGAGGAAAAGGAAAATGGCTAAAGAACTCTCCAGATGCCTTACGGCAATACAGCCCAGCGCAACGCTGGCAATAGACTCCAAGGCAAAGGCCCTCAAGGCAGCAGGCCTGGATGTAGTGGGCTTCGGCGCAGGCGAGCCCGACTTCAACACCCCTGCCCATGTTATACGGGCCGCAATAAAAGCAATGGAGGAGGGCAAGACCCGGTACACTCCGGCAGCAGGCACTCCCGAGCTGCGCAAGGCTATATGCGCAAAGCTGGAGCGCGACAACGGGCTTACCTATACTCCGGAGCAGATAGTGGTCAGCAACGGAGCAAAGCACTCGCTTTTCAACGCACTGCAGGCGGTGTGCAACCCCGGAGATGAGGTGATACTGCCCGCACCGTACTGGGTAAGCTATTTTGAGCTTATCAAAATGGCGGGCGGCGTGCCGGTGTTGGTACATACAAGCGAAGACAGCGGCTTCCTTGCCAGCGTAAAACAGCTGGAGCAGGCTCTTACCCCAAAAACAAAGGCCATTATTCTAAACTCCCCCTGCAACCCCACAGGCGCCGTTTATTCGGCCGGTCAGCTTAAGGAAATAGCGGACTTTGCCGTAAAGAACGACCTGTACGTTATCAGCGACGAAATATACGAGTGTCTTGTCTATGACGGAACGGTACACACCTCTATAGCCTCCTTCGGCCCGGAAATAAAAGAGCTTACCGTTGTGGTAAACGGTCTGAGCAAGGCATACGCCATGACGGGATGGCGCATAGGCTACACCGCCAGCAACACCGCCATAGCCAAGGCCATGAGCAATTATCAGTCCCACGCCACCAGCAACCCCAACTCCATCGCGCAGGCGGCAAGCATAGCCGCTCTGGAGGGCGATCAGGAGGAGCAGCGCCGCATGGTAAGCGAGTTCTCCCGCCGCAGGCAGTACATGATGCAGCGGATAGCCGGCATTAACGGCATCACCGCCGTAACTCCGAAAGGCGCCTTTTATGTTTTTGCCAACATAAGCGGTCTGCTGGGCAAGAAATACGGAGACAGAACTATAACCTGCGCCATGGACTTTGCCGACCTGCTGCTTGAAAACGGCAATACGGCAGTGGTCCCGGGCGAGGCCTTCGGCGACCCCCACTATATACGTCTGGCCTACGCCACCGATATGCAGAGCATAATCAAGGGCATGGACCGCATAGAACGCTTCGTCGGACAGCTCACCGACTGAGCAGCGCATCCTCCCGCAGAACCGCCTGATGCCCGCCGCCATGCGCGCAGAACCGCCGCGGCAGGCACCGCAAAAAGAAAGGAGAGTACCTCAATGTTCAAACTCAGCGAACGCTCCAACAGGCTGGAGCAGTCTACATACCATTATCAGCTTCAGGATGTGGCGGAGCCGCAGCTCTACCGCGACCTGTTTGACTATGACTCGATACCCAAGGTTGCCTTTAACCACCGCAATGTTCCCATGTATACTCCGGAGCATTTATGGATAACCGATACCACCTTCCGCGACGGCCAGCAGTCCCGCTCGCCGTTCTCCGCCGAGCAGATACTGGAGCTTTACTGCATGCTGCACCGTCTTGGCGGCCCCAAGGGCATAATAAGGCAGTGCGAGTTCTTCCTGTATTCCGAAAAGGACCGCCGCGCCGTGGAGCTCTGCCGCGCCAAAGGCTTTGAATTTCCGCAGATAACCAGCTGGATCCGCGCAAATCCCGCCGACTTTGAGCTGGTTAAGCAGATGGAGATCAAGGAAACCGGAATCCTTGTTTCCTGCTCCGATTATCACATATTCAAAAAAATGAACCTTACCCGCAAGCAGGCGATGGACAAATACCTTACAATAGTACGCGCCGCGCTGGAGCAGGGCATAATCCCTCGCTGTCATTTTGAGGACATTACCCGTGCGGATTTCTACGGCTTTGTGGTACCCTTTGCAAGCGAGCTTATGAAGCTTTCCCGGGAAAGCGGCATCCCCATAAAGATCCGCGCCTGCGATACTCTGGGCTACGGCGTATCCTACCCCGGCACCGCGCTGCCCCGCAGCGTGCAGGGTATAATATACGGCCTCAATACTCTTGCGGAGGTGCCCAGCGAACAGCTGGAGTGGCACGGCCACAACGATTTTTACAAAGCGGTCTCCAATTCCTCCACGGCATGGCTGTACGGCTGCTCCGGAGTCAACTGCTCGCTGCTGGGCATAGGCGAGCGCACCGGCAACACTCCGGTTGAGGCCATGTGTATAGAATACGCCTCCCTCAAGGGCACCAATGACGGCATGGATTTCACGGCCATTACCGAAATAGCCGAGTACTTTGAAAACACCCTGGATCAGGAAATCTCTCCCCGTACTCCCTTCGTCGGACGCTCCTTCAACGCCACACGCGCAGGCATTCACGCCGACGGATTGCTTAAAAACGAGGAAATATATAATATCTTCAATACCTCCAAGCTGCTCAACCGTCCGGCCACGGTGGCTGTGGACGCCCATTCCGGCCTTGCCGGCATAGCGTTCTGGATAAACGGGTATTATAAGCTGCCTCAGGATCGTCTGATAGACAAAAAGCACCCTGTCGTAGCCAAAATCAAGGAGCTTGTGGACGCCGAATATGGCGGAGGCCGCAACACCGTAATGGGAGATTTTGAGCTGGATGAAATGCTGCACACCATTGATCCGGAGCTGCATATACGCCTGATGCATCATTCGCTGGCCAAAACCGCTTCAAAACCGGCACTTTAACCGTAAAAAGCCCGGTCAAACTGGCTTGTTTACAATTTTTTTATAAATAATTGCTGATTTGCTATGGAAATTTCAGCAAAAATGTATTACAATATATACAACAAAACTAGGAGGTAATATTATGATTCATGTTTTCTGCGGCAAGAAGGGTTCGGGTAAGACCAAGAAGATCATCGATCATGCCAATACCACTGCGGAGCACTGCGACGGCAGCGTATATTTTATGAACTGCGACAACAGCTATATGTATGAGCTTAAGCACAGCATACGCTTTATCAATACAAGCGACTACAACGTTGTGGGCGCATATCTGCTGCTGGGTTTCCTGGACGGCCTTGCCGCTTCCAATTTCGACCTGAAGGTAATCTACATCGACGGCTTCCTCAAGCACATGGATCGCGACCTGTCGCAGCTTGAAGACCTCTTTACCAAGCTGGCTGCTTTCAGCGAAAAATTCAAGATCGAGATTTATCTCAGCATCAGCAAGGACCGCGAGGAGATACCTCCCTTTATTTGCAATTTCATCGATGCCTGATAACGGAGCTTACAAATGAATTATTCCAGCACACGGGACGGATCCAAGTCCGTCCCTTCATCAATCTGCCTGCTTAAAGGCATTTCCAGTGACGGCGGCCTGTTCGTGCCCCAGTCCTTTCCCGCTCTTTCCCTTGCCCAGATAGCCTCCCTCGGCGATCTTTCGTACAGTGAAAGAGCCTTTGAGATACTTTCCCGATACCTGACGGACTTTTCCCCCGAAGAGCTGCTTGACTGCGTAAACAAGGCCTATAACAGCGGCTCCTTTGACGACAGGAGCAACGCCCCGCTTACGCGCCTGACACCGGATGAGAGCGTTCTGGAGCTCTGGCACGGTCCCACCCTGGCCTTTAAAGACATGGCGCTGCAGCTTTTGCCCCATTTGCTGGTAACCGCCAAGCAGAAGCAGGGCATAACCGACGACATAATGATACTGGTCGCCACCTCCGGAGATACCGGCAAAGCCGCCCTTGAGGGCTTCTGCGATGTGGAGGGAGTGCGCATAGCGGTTTTCTATCCCAATGAGGGGGTAAGCCGCATGCAGAAGCTGCAAATGGTCACCCAGCGCGGAGATAACGTAACCGTGGGCGCTATAAACGGCAACTTTGACGACGCTCAGACCGCGGTAAAGCGCATCTTTGCCGACAAAGCCTTTAACGAGCTCCTTGCCGGGCGCGGAGTACGGCTCAGCAGCGCCAATTCCATCAACTGGGGACGCCTTGTGCCGCAGATAGTTTATTATTTTTCAGCCTATGCCGATATGTACAAGCGCGGCAATATAGAGCTGGGCGAGGAAATAATCTTTGTGGTGCCTACCGGTAATTTCGGCAATATTCTGGCCGGATATTACGCATTCAGG
>JAQXIQ010000005.1 GCA_029007865.1 Bacillota bacterium | reverse complement strand
TTTGCCGTCAGGGGAGCGCCGTTGATTTTTATATTGAACACTTCAGGAGTTTCCAGCATGAGAGTAAGCTGGCACATATGTTCAATGCTGAAGTCAAAGCTGATGCTGAGGGGTGCGGAGGCACCGTTTTCGTTAAGGCCTTCCTTTTGCTTAAACCAAGGCTGGAGCATTTCGCCGTTTCTCCAGGGAATGCCGAGGCGTTTACGCACCTCGCGGTCCAGCTTGAGTATTTCCATGGTACCGCTTTCCTCGTCTTGTCCAAGGCGGTAGCGCGCATTGTCCAGCACGGCTATATTGGGCTCGGTAAGGCAGTAGGAAAATTCATTGCCGTATGATACCCGCGCGGACGCGGTAAGCTCCGGCTCGGGCTTGGCGTCACTTTTATCCCTAAGGAAAAGCACAAGCTCCTCTCCGGGGGCGAAGTCCTTGACGAGCTCGGGGCATTTGCCGGAGGCGGCAAGGGTTATTTCGCCGCTGCGGGCGTCCCATTTTTCCACAAAACCGTCCTTTTTAAGAGATATACGCACCTGCTTGCGCGAATTTTCGCGGTCAAGATTCAGCATAACGAACACTATGCCCTCCGGACGGACCAGAGTTTGCAGGGCGATATCTCCGCAGGAGATGCGTATATAGGGATTGCGGTTAAGCAGCGAGGCAAGCCCGTCGTTGAGCTGGGTATAGGTAACGGGAAGGTCTTTGGCCGCCTGTGAGGGAACGGCGTCAACATAATCCGGGGAACAGAGGAAGATCACTCTGCCTCCGCTTTGCGCAAAATTGCGCGCCAGCTCAACGGTAGTGGAGCGTATGGTTATACAGGTAGGGACGATAAGGGTGCGGTATGATGCCTGTCCAAGGGTGAGCAGTGCGCCGTTTTCGTCGCGAGATATGCTGCAAAGCCGCGCCATCTGCTCTTCGTCGCCGAAATCAAAGTCTATATGGCTGCGCTCCAGGATGTGGTACAGCTCAGCGTAGTCTTTTTCCACCTTTTGATTGTAATCGTCGGTTGCGCTGAAGAAGCCGCACCAACCCGGGTGTACCGTCGCCCAAAGGCTTTCAACCGGAGACATAACAAGGGTGTCGCAGACCGGAACGCCGTCCTGCCGTATTACATTCAGGCGGGAAAAATAGTCCTCGACATATTTGTATTGCTTGTACCATTCGCTCTGGAAGAAAATGCTGCCCGGATAATCGCGCTTTGCTTCGCCCTTCATGGTGTACCATGCCAGATGGTGGCAGCGCAGGTTTATACCGTAAAGGCTCTGCCAGTCGCCTACCGCCTTGTGGTTTTGGAAGGTCATCTGCCAGCCGGTGCAGCCGTAAAGCTCGCTCATGAGCGTCTTTTTGCCGAACTGACGGGCCGAGCTCTGGAGCTGCTTTACGATATTGCGGTTATAGTTGCCTTCCCATAAAACATCCACGCCCGGAGCGTCCATGTGCTCATAGCCTCTCTGCATGGAGCCGTTAACGCTGGCCTGTGCAGCGAGGCAGTCCTCGTGCAGCAGATGCCCGGTAAATATCAGGCCGTTTTTGTGACACCAGTTTTCAATGGGCATAAGATAATTTTTGATATACAGCTCGCATAAAAGCTCGCAGTATTGCCATTTTACAGGGCTTACCCGTTCGCCGTCGCGGAAAAGGTACAGCTCGGGAAGATAGTCGGTCAGATCGTATCCGAAACGCTGCTCAAACAGCGGGAACAGGTCTTTGGGATAAGGGGTAAGGTTGTTGCCCTCGGGGTTCTGGAGCGCAAACCCGCACATTATACCGCCGTGGTGCGGCTCATCGGTAAATATACCTTTGATGGAGCCGTTTTTTATGCCTTTGCCGCACTTTTGAGCATATTGCTCATGGGTGATGCGCAAAAACTCCTCTGTTGCTTCGGGGTTCATGGTATCAACATAGGTTTCGCCGTTATAAAAGGAATACTCCTGCATTTCCTCGGTTGTGAAATACAATACCTGGGAGCCCTCCTGCGGAGCAACCGGGCCGTATATGCGTTTTTTGCCGGTAAAGCTCTGGCCGTCAAGGGTCACTGAAAATGCGGCAATCATATCGGAGGAATATGTAAACTCCGATGCCGGGACAACATTGAGACGAATATAATGTATGCGGTAATCATGGTTTTTTGTCACCATTCCGCCCGCAGTGCCGCTGGGCCAGCGATCCTCGTCATAAAGCCAGGTTTCCATATCGGCTTTTCTGCCCTTTGAGGCGCAGAGGTTGATATACTCAAACCATTCCTTGCCCAGATATTCCGTAGCCAGACCGGTTCTGGAGTGGCAGAAGTATCCGCCCATACCCATATCGTGCAGCACGTCTATCTGTCTTTCCAGCTCGCGACCCTCCAGAGCGCCGTTCCAGCTCCAGAAGGGCTTGCCGCGGTAAGCGGCATCGGGGTTGTTAAACTGTCTGATCAGCTTTTTCATAGCAAACCTCTAAAAAAGTATTTTTAATTATTCTATCTTTATTTCAAACAAAAAGCAACAGTTTCTGGACATTTGCAATAGTTAATCTGCGTTTTTTCTTTATTTTAAGCTATTTACATATTAAAAATATATAATTGCTATTGAAATGCAGGTAATACTGTGCTATACTGTAATTAGTAATATTTTTAGAAAGAAGGTATTTTTTATGGAACAGGGCAAGAAAACGTTGCATTTTAGCAAAATACTGTCGGCAATATGCGCAGTTGTCATTTTATTGTCGACAGCCAATTTGCAAAGCATTTCCTTTGCGATTGAGGAAGAACCGCAAGGGTATGATGCAAGTAGCTTGACAGTGGAGAATATGCCGCAAGAGCTTGCCGCGCTTGCCGGTTTTGAGGCACATTCTGGAACCGCGACTCGTACATATGGTTTAACATCTCAAAACACGTTGCCTGAAAAAAATCTTTCAGTTTTTGATGCCTCTGATTTAAACAAGATTACGATTGTAAACAACGACGGAGAAAACACGTCATATGTTTTTGCCAACGATATTAAATATATTGACGGAAACAGCATTTATTTTATAAACAACGATTTTGTTGTCTCGAATAAACTTGTGCACGGAACTTGGGTGGCATATGAGAATGCTTCAAGTGACAAAAAGGTATATATGGCACGCCGCGCGTCAAAAGGTGTAATATATATTGACGGCGACACCGTCATCCGTGTAAAACCGAATGCGGTTCGTAACAGCATTGCGCAGTTAAATACATTTATTGATAATGGAATAGAGCGTACTTCGGTTGAATATGCGGATGTTTTTGGTAACGGTACTATGCTTCAGTATATTGCCATATATGGCGGTATGAAAGAAAACCTTTATCTCGAACAGTATAATGGCATAAACTCCTTCTCCTATACCTTGGAAATACCCAACATGACCGCAGCACTTATTAATCAGGGCAGACGGGTAGGTATTTATAACGCTGAGGGTGAATTGATATATGTTTTCGGTCAGCCCTTTGCTGAGGATTCATATACCGAAAACGGAGTAAAACAGCCGCACTATACAGATAATTGCGGATATAACCTTGCACAGCTTGGTAATGGCAAATATACACTTACAATGTGGGTAGACCCCGAGTTTCTTGCCGATGAAGATACTACTTATCCCGTAGTTATTGATCCTCCTATGGAGGTGTCTAAGGGCTCCATAGAGGACGCGACAGTTTCTTCATCAGGCAATAACAGTTCCACATCTACCCAACTTTCTGTGGGGTTTGACGGTAATAATGAATACGCTATTTATATAAGAAATAACTTCCTGTGGTATTATCGTCATTTGTGTACTTCTGATATAACGAATATCAGTTATGTCACACAAAAAACCGGCGGAAATGCATCCGGATTATATGTTAACGCTTATGACAGTAATGCCATTTTGAATATGGATACTATGACATTTACCGATTTAGTCGCCGCACAGGGCACATATCAATCTCAGGTCATGTTAACGGTTAGCGACAATGATGTAACGGTTGATATAACCAATCTCGCAATTAAGTGGTTAAATAAATATCTCAACGAAACACACAGTAAAAGAGCAGACTACGGCTTTATACTTAGAGCCATGCAGGGTCAAAGCGGGTATAATAGGATAGCTTCGGCGGAAAGCACGGGTTCCATTTATCCGTATTTTACAATCTCGTATAGTGAAGATGCTAGTGTGGAAAACGGAGTATATTTAATTAAGAATCAGCAGTATGGCTCTTATTTGACCCATAGTGTTATAGACTACGGTGCAAATGTTAATGTTCTGCCTTACAGAAACTACGATGTGCAGATGTGGGAAATACAACTGCATCATACAAGCACATATGGAGAAAAAATATACACCATATCGCCGTATAAGCATTCTGATTACTATTTGAGTTCTGCGGAACCTCAAAAACTATATGAAAACGGTGTAAATGTTGAGTTGACCGACGCAACTTTTGGGCAAGCAATTGACGGCATATTATGGCGTATAGTAAAGAACGGAAATGGTTCGTTCCGCATTATGCCTGCCTATTCAACGATGCAGGCTCTTACAGCAGATAATAGCGGAGTATATAATTCATATTTATATGAGTATTATGGTTGGCCATCAATGAAGTGGAATTTGGTTGAGCCAACCGCGTTAGATGGCGGTTTTTCATGTGCAATAACGGAACCCGAAATGCCAAATATTACGAGAATAAGTTTTGAAAATATTGAGCAAGAGTTTAATGTTTGGCCGGCTCAAGAAGGAACACGTTATTATAATTATAGTTCATCATCGCGAAACAGTTGCCTTGACGAAATAGAATTTATATATAATTCATATACAAGTTTGTTAGGTATATTGAGTAGCGAAGCAGGCGCAATGTACAGCCATTATATGGACGTTACAAGTGGGGCTCAGTGCGCGGCAGTTTGTGGTGATGTTTGTCGCAATATATGCAGAACATATACCGTTGATTTTTCACAATTAATTAACAATAATAATCAGGCTGCTTCGTTATGCAATGCTGATATGGATAAAGTGTTAGAAGCTGCTGAAATATTGATGGAAGATGTATGTATAGGGGATGTCATAACATTTGCACAAACAAATAAAATGACAAATGACGATCTAACAATTGAAGATATTACTTCAGAATGGTATTACATGGTGCATTCTTATAACACATCAAGCGGGTGTATCGCAAGGAAGACTGGGAATAATAGGTTTAAAGCATATATTACATACTATTTATGGGATGTATTTGATTGGAATAGAAATATTAAACATGATGAAATGCCTTTATTATCACAGGAAGATATTTGGGAATTGCAGTACGGCGGTCGCGGAAAAGGTTATTTGGTCATCGGAACTGCTTCAATTGAGATTGAATGGTCAAGCGGACAAAGAATCATGGACAATACATGCGAGCTTGAAATCAATTAACGAAAGGGGAGATATGCAGTGGCGGAGAAAAACAATGTTAAATTGCGCAGTTCAAAATGGCTTATTATTGTCCTTTGTATTTTGATAAAGGTGATGCTGATTCCAACACTTGTGCTTGGAATATGCTACGGCTTTCGTACAAATATGTTATATCAGGAGCTTAGAAGCTTTGACTCCGGACAAGAGAAAATTGTAAAAGAGTTTTACGGCATTCCGGAGAGCATTGATGTTACTTTGATAGTGCATAGGCAACAAAAAGGAGGACTGCGATCCTCTTCGGAAAGTGAGGTCGGGTTCTATATCCATAAGGATGATCTCACGGATTTTTACGACCGACTTAACAGCAAATGGGTATCAACACAAGAAAGTCTCGGTAAAATAACCACTTGGAATAAGGATTACAGAATAATCAGGTGCTTCGACGGTGATAGAATATGGGAGAGCGCCTTCGGAGAAAAAATTGTGATAATGGAAAACGCATATGATAAAGAGGATGACCTGGCATTGGTGTATATCCATAAACAAGGGCGTATTGACGGATTAAAGCGGTGCGGTTACAGCAACTATTCTTATTTTGTACAGTATCCGAGAGATTATTATTATGATATATGATTCGGAGGCAAGATATGAAGAATAATAATTCGGTAATTGTTTGGGTACTGTCCCTGGTTCTGGCTACATTAGTTGGCTTGTCAATATTTTTTGGTTTCGGTCCCTTCTCGGTTTCATCAAAGGGGCAGTATTATAGCATAAGTCTTTATTACGATGATTATAAGCATCAGGAATGTGAGAAGATCCTGTCGGAGTTTGCATTATCTCAAATTGATTTAAAGGATATTTCAACGGCAAGCCTGGTTGCTGCGGATAATGGCGAGTCGGTGATGATAATAACAACAAATGTTAACATCACCCGTTTTGCAGAGAAGTATTTTATCGGAGCTTTGAGCGATAGGTTTTCGGAGCTAAAATATATCGAGGTTTCGGATGTTGTGGCTGCAGGCAGCCCCATGGGACGAATCAAGCAGCTTTGGCGTTTGGAAAATGACGAGGTGAGGGTTACTGCATATAAAGCGTTAGGTACTCGTAATTATGTTTTAAGCGTCAGGCTTCCCATTGATAAGTTTGAATTTGCCAAGCAAAACGGAACCAAAACAAACGGGTTCCCAACCGGACAGATAAAGCTCGGAGAGTAGAGTACATAATAATACAGTAATTATCTTAACCGTTAAAAACCGCTGTAAAAAGGCGGTTTTTAAGCTTTATAAAAAAGTTATGATTTTTTTGAAAAAGTGCTTTACAAGATTGACGGTATGTAGTATGATATGCAAGTCGCAATGTGCGGTAATTTGCGATGAATGGTATGAAGCGAGAGGTTGCCGAAGTATTTCGGGTAATTTTCGCGGACAATTGTCCGACAATCGGACGACAAGCCAAATACCGCTTATAAAAATGAATAAGCGGCACACACGGAAGCGTGTATTTGAGCTAACAAGGAGGTAAGCAAATAATGGCAAGTCAGAAAATCAGAATCAATCTGAAGTCTTATGACCATAACCTTGTGGATCAGACTGCAGAGAAAATCGTCGAGACCGCAAACAGAACCGGTGCTACCGTTTCGGGGCCCATACCGCTGCCCACCGGGAAGGAGATAGTTACCATACTGCGCTCTCCCCACAAGTATAAGGACAGCAGAGAGCAGTTCGAGCTCAGGACACACAAGAGGTTGATTGACATTTACAATGCAAGCAACAAAACGGTGGAAGCTTTGACAAAGCTGGATCCTCCCGCAGGTGTGGACATCAAAATTAAACTGTAAAGTGGAGGTGACCGATTTATGAAAAAAGCAATACTCGGAAAAAAGCTTGGCATGACCCAGGTGTTTTCTCAGGACGGCAGGGTTTTTCCCGTAACAGTCGTTATGGCCGGTCCCTGCACGGTAATACAGAAAAAGACCGTTGAGAAGGACGGATACGACGCCCTCAAGGTTTCCTTTGACGAGGTTCGCGAAAAGCTTGTGAACAAGCCGGACAAAGGACAGTTTGAAAAGGCTGGCGCAAAGCCCGCCCGCTACATGAAGGAGCTTAAGCTGGACAACTGCGCCGATTACGAGGTCGGTTCGGTGATAACCTGTGAGATGTTTGCCGAGGGCGACAAGATTGACGCTACGGCTTATTCCAAGGGTCACGGTTTCTCCGGTGTTATTCAGCGCTGGAATCAGCACACCGGCCCCATGGCTCACGGTTCCGGATATCACAGAGGCGTAGGCTCCATGGGCGCAAACTCCTCACCCTCGAGAGTGTTCAAGAACAAGCACATGCCCGGACATTGGGGCAACGAAAAGACCACCGTGCAGAACCTGGAAGTTGTTCGCGTTGACAAGGAACGCGGTGTACTGCTCATCAAGGGAGCCATTCCCGGTGCCAAGGGCGCGTTGGTATTCGTAAAACAGTCGGTAAAGAGCAAGTAAGGAGGTAAAAAGCTATGCCTAAGGTAGCTGTATATAATTTACAGGGCTCGCAGACAGGCGAGATTGAGCTGAGCGAAACATTATTTGCGGCCGATATTAACAAAGCGGTTATTCATCAGGTCGTTCGCGCGCAGCTTGCTAACAAAAGACAGGGCACCAAATGCACGCTTACCCGTACCGAGGTAAGAGGCGGCGGAAGGAAGCCCTACAGACAGAAGGGAACCGGACGCGCTCGTCAGGGCTCCACAAGGGCTCCCCAGTGGAACAAGGGCGGCGTAGTGTTTGCTCCCAAGCCCCGCAGCTTCAGAATAAGCGTTCCCAAGAAGGTTAAGCGTCTTGCTTTGGAGGGAGTGCTTACCGACAAGGTGGTTGCAGGCAGCTTTATCGTTGTTGAGAACCTGGCGCTCGAGGCTGCAAAGACCAAGGAGATGGTTAAGGTTCTGGGCAATCTCAACCTTGCTCAGAGCAAGACCCTCGTTATCACATCCGAGCCTGACGATACGGTGACCCGCGCTTCGGGCAACATCCCCAATGTAGCGACTGCGCTGGTCAACACCATCAATGTTGTGGATATCCTGAAGGCGGATAAGCTCCTTATCACCAAGGAAGCCGTTGAGAGACTTGAGGAGGTGTACAATTAATGAAGACATTTGAAGATGTTATCATTAAACCTGTTCTTACCGAGAAGACTTATGCCGTAATTTCGGACAAGCGTTACTGCTTCGTAGTGGACCGCAGAGCAAACAAAACCGAGATCAAGCAGGCCGTGGAAGCACTTTTCGGTGTTAAGGTTGAAAAGGTCAACACAGTTACGACCATCGGCAAGGTTAAGCGTATGGGACGGAGCGAGGGAATGACCTCTACGGTCAAGAAGGCCTATGTCGTGCTCAAGAAGGATTCCAAGCCCATCGCATTCTTTGAAGGCATGGCCCAGTAAGTTAGGAGGAAGAAAATTATGGCTATCAAAAAGTATAAACCGACTTCTCCGGCCAGACGCTTTATGTCGGTTTCCACCTTTGAGGAAATCACCAGCACCACTCCTGAGCGTTCATTGCTGGGCAAGGTTTCCAAGAACGGCGGAAGAAATAATGTCGGAAGACTGACCGTACGCCATCAGGGCGGCGGAAATACCCGCAAGTACAGAATGATCGATTTCAAGCGCGGAAAGGATGCCATCCCTGCAAAGGTTGCATCCATTGAATACGATCCCAACCGCAGCGCAAACATCGCGCTTCTCCATTATGCCGACGGCGAAAAGAGATACATCCTTGCGCCTTTGGGACTTAACGTGGGAGACACGGTGGTCAGCGGTGAGCATGCCGATATCAAGACCGGAAATGCTCTTCCGATAAGCGCAATCCCGGTAGGTACTCTCATTCATAACATTGAGATGTTCCCCGGAAAGGGCGCACAGATGGTTCGTTCCGCAGGAGCTGCTGCTCAGCTCATGGCTAAGGAGAACGGCTTTGCTCAGGTAAGACTGCCCAGCGGTGAGGTCAGAATGGTTCGCTTAGAGTGCAAGGCTACCATCGGCCAGGTCGGTAACCTCGATCACGAAAACGTTTCCATCGGTAAGGCCGGAAGAAAACGCCACATGGGCGTCCGTCCCACCGTTCGCGGTGTTGTAATGAACCCCTGCGATCACCCGCACGGCGGTGGTGAAGGCAAGTCGCCTATCGGCCGTCCGGGCCCTGTTACTCCTTGGGGCAAGCCCACTTTGGGTTATAAGACCAGGGCTAACAAGAACAAGTCCAACAAATATATCGTTAAGCGCCGTAACGGCTAAACGATTTTCGTAGATGGAAGGAGGCCGTAACAGGCATGAGTAGAAGTGTTAAAAAAGGACCTTTTGTCAGTGAAAAGCTGCTCAAGAGAGTCATTGCTATGAATGAAAGCGGCGAAAAGAAGGTTTTGAAGACGTGGTCCAGATCCTCAACGATCTTCCCTGATTTCGTTGGCCATACGATCGCCGTTCATGATGGTAGAAAACATGTTCCGGTATACATCACCGAGGATATGGTTGGTCACAAACTTGGCGAATTCGCACCGACGCGCACCTTCAAAGGACACGCGGGCGAAAAGTCCACAGGCAAGTAGGAGGGGAAAGTCAAATGGCTAAAAGAATGAAGGAAAAGGCCGCTCGCAGGGCAGAGAACCGCGATATGCGTCCCCGCGCCGTTGCCAGATATGTTCGTATTTCTTCCAGAAAGGTTCGTATCGTAATTGACCTTATAAGAGGCAAGAAGGTGGATGAGGCTTTGGCAATCCTGAAGTTTACTCCCAAATCCGCCTCTCCCGTGGTTGAAAAGCTGCTCAAGTCGGCCATTGCAAATGCCGAGTACAAGGGAATGAACAGAGATTCGCTTTATGTTGCTGCGGTTTATGCCGACCAGGGCCCGACCCTTAAGCGCATGATGCCGCGTGCAAAGGGAAGCGGAGCGCTTATCCTGAAAAGAAGCAGTCATATAACAATCATTCTGGATGAAATCAAGTAATAAGGAGGCATACAGATGGGTCAGAAAGTTAATCCTCACGGCGCAAGAGTGGGTGTAATCAAAGGCTGGGATTCCCGCTGGTTTGCTGATAAGAAGGACTTTGCAAGATATATCAAGGAAGATGACGAGCTTCGCAAATATCTTAAAAAGAAGCTTTACAGCTATCAGATTTCCAAAATCGAAATCGAGCGCAAGGCCGGTATGATAACCGTTTTCCTCTACACCGCAAAGCCGGGTGCTCTTATCGGTAAGGGCGGCGCAGGCATTGAGGTACTCAAGAAGGATATCACAAAGTTTGTGGGTAAGCCTGTTAATGTAAACATCATGGAGGTCAGGAAGCCCGATATGGACGCGCAGCTGGTAGCGGAGAATATCGCCGCTCAGCTGGAGAAGAGAATTTCCTTCCGCCGCGCCATGAAGCAGTCCCTGCAGCGTGCCATGAAGGCCGGCGCAAAGGGAATCAAGGTAAAGGTATCCGGCAGACTGGGCGGTGCGGAAATAGCACGCAGCGAAGGATATCACGACGGCAGTATTCCGCTGCAGACTCTCCGCGCGGACATCGATTACGGATTTGCCGAGGCGGCTACAACTTACGGCCGTATCGGAGTTAAGGTCTGGGTTTATAAGGGTGAGGTCCTGCCCCAGGCAAAGAAGACTGTTGCAGAAGGAGGCAAGCAATAATATGTTAATGCCTAAAAGAGTAAAAAGGAGACGCGTTTTCCGCGGCCGTATGAAGGGCAAGGCGCAGCGCGGTAACTTTGTTGCTTACGGCGATTACGGTCTGATGGCTACTGAGCCCTGCTGGATCACCAGCGAGCAGATCGAGGCAGCCCGTATTGCAATGACCAGATATGTAAAGCGTCAGGGACAGGTCTGGACAAAGATTTTCCCCGATAAGCCTGTAACAGCCAAGCCGGCAGAGACACGAATGGGTAGCGGTAAAGGTTCCCCCGAATACTGGGTGGCCGTTGTAAAGCCGGGCCGTGTGCTCTTTGAGATGGGCGGCGTTTCCGAGGAGGATGCACGCGAGGCACTTCGTCTTGCAATGCACAAGCTCCCGTGCAAGGGCAAATTTGTCAAGAAAAGCGATTTTGAGACGCAGGAGGGTGATGTTCAATGAAAGAGACAACTAAAAAATTAGCAGATAAGACATCACAGGAACTGAATGCTCAGCTCAAAGAGCTTAAGAGTGAGCTTTTCAATCTGAGATTCCAGAATGCTACCGGTCAGCTTGCCAATCCCAAGCAGATCAGCGCCTGCAAAAAAGAGATTGCCCGCGTTAAGACCATGATACGCGAGCAGGAACTCAAAGGCTAAGGGAGGAGTACTGAGTGATGGAAAGAAACTATCGTAAGTCAAGAGTGGGTGTTGTCATCAGCGACAAGATGGATAAGACCATTGTTGTTGCCGTTAAGGACAAGGTGCTGCATCCTCTGTACGGAAAAACCGTTAACCGTACCACAAAGTTCAAAGCGCATGACGAAAACAACGAGTGCGGTATCGGTGATCGCGTCCGTATTATGGAAACCCGTCCCTTAAGCAAGGATAAGAGATGGAGATTGGTCGAAATAGTGGAGAAAGCAAAATAATCCACTGATGCTGAAAGGAGGCACATTATATGATTCAACCACAGACTCGTTTAAAGGTGGCTGATAATACCGGAGCAAAGGAAATCATGTGCATTCGTGTGCTTGGCGGTTCTTTCCGCCGTTGCGGAAGCATTGGTGATGTTATTGTTGCATCGGTAAAGACTGCAACGCCGGGCGGCGTTGTTAAGAAGGGTGACGTTGTAAAGGCTGTTATCGTTCGCACGGTAAAGCCGCTGCGCAGACCCGACGGCACATACATCAGGTTTGATGATAATGCCGCAGTAATTATCAATGACCAGAAAATGCCCAGAGGCACTCGTATTTTTGGGCCTATTGCTCGTGAGCTGCGTGATAAGGATTTCATGAAAATCATATCTCTGGCTCCCGAAGTACTGTAAGGAGGTGCCTTAGTTATGAAGATTAAAAAGGGCGATACCGTACTGGTGATAACCGGTAAGTATAAGAATGAGACAGCCAATACCAAGAATAAGGGCGAGGTTCTTAATGTTTTCCCCAAGGAAAACAAAATCGTCGTTAAGGGAATCAATATAGTAACCAAGCATGTAAAGCCCCGCAAGGCAGGTCAGCCCGGCGGAAGGATTCAGCAGGAAGCGGCGTTTGACGCTTCAAATGCGATGGTTATCTGCCCCAAATGCGACAAGGCGACCCGCGTCGGCTACAAGGTTGAGGCCGGAAAAGACGGTAAGGCCGTCAAGACCCGCATCTGCAAAAAGTGCGGCGCCGGTCTTGATAAATAAGTGAAGGGAGGACATTACATTGGCTAGATTAAAGGATAAATATATTTCCGAGATCGCTCCGGCATTGCAGCAGAAATTCGGTTATAAGAATGTAAACGAAATTCCTTCTCTTGTTAAGATTGTCATCAACATGGGACTGGGCGATGTCAAGGATGACGCTAAGAAGTTCGAAGCCGCGGTAAACGAGCTGGCTACCATTTCCGGCCAGAAGCCTGTTGTTACCAAAGCCAAGAAGTCTGTAGCAAACTTCAAGGTCCGTGAGGGCATGAACATCGGTGCAAAGGTAACCCTTCGCAGCGAAAGAATGTACGAGTTTGCCGATAAGCTTATCAACATTGCAATACCGCGCATCCGCGATTTTCACGGTGTTAACGGCAACTGCTTTGACGGTCGCGGCAACTATGCCCTCGGAGTGAAGGAACAGCTCATTTTCCCTGAGATCGAGTATGATAAGATTGATAAGGTCAGAGGTATGGACATCGTATTTGTTACTACCGCCAAGACCGATGAAGAGGCAAAAGAGCTCCTTAGACTTATGGGCATGCCTTTCAGCTCTTAACTAGAGGGAGGAAATAGATAATCATGGCAAAGAAAAGTATGATAAACAAGCAGCAGGCGACTCCCAAGTTTTCCACAAGGGCTTACACCCGCTGCAGTATCTGCGGACGCCCGCATTCCGTACTCCGTAAGTTCGGAATGTGCCGAATTTGCTTCAGAGAGAAGGCTCATAAAGGCCAGATCCCCGGAGTAAAAAAGGCAAGCTGGTAAGGCGAAATTATTTAAGGAGGAAAAATCCATGGTCGTAACAGATCCTATAGCTGATATGCTCACCAGAATCAGAAATGCTCTGGTTGCCAAGCATGCAACAGTAGATGTTCCTGCCTCCAATATGAAGAAGTCCATTGCGCAGATACTTCTCACCGAGGGCTTCATCAAGGGCGTGGAAATAATAGATGACGGCGTACAGGGAACCATCAGAATAACCCTTAAGTACGGCGCCAACAACGAAAAGGTTATATCCGGAATGAAGCGCATCAGCTCTCCCGGACTCAGACACTATGCAAAATGTGAAGAGCTCCCCAAGGTTCTGGGTGGAATGGGCATAGCCCTTATCTCCACCTCCAAGGGAGTAATGACCGACAAGGAAGCCCGCAAGGCTAATGTCGGCGGCGAAGTGCTCGCCTACATCTGGTAAGGAAATACGGAGGAATAATTATGTCAAGAATAGGAAAAATGCCTGTAAGTATTCCCGCCGGTGTGACAGTTACGGTTGCGGATGACAATACCGTTACCGTTAAGGGCCCCAAGGGCACGCTTACACAGAAATTCAGCAATGAAATCAATTTCCAGCAGGAGGCGGGCGTAATCAGCGTTACCCGTAACGGAGACGCAAAGCTTCAGCGCTCACTCCATGGTCTGACCCGTTCACTGCTCCACAATATGGTGGTCGGTGTTACCGAGGGCTTCACAAAATCCCTCGAGATCCAGGGCGTCGGATACCGTGCTGCAAAGCAGGGCAAGAAGCTGGTTCTGACCGTAGGTTATTCTCATCCCGTTGAGATAGAAGAGCCCGCCGGTCTGACCATTGATGTACCTGCTCCGAACAAGATAGTTGTCGGCGGAACAGACAAGCAGCTGGTAGGACAGCTGGCTGCAGACATCCGCTCGGTCAGAGCTCCCGAGCCTTATCATGGCAAGGGTATCCGCTATGAGGGTGAGTATATCGCCATCAAAGAGGGCAAGACCGGTAAGAAATAAGTAGAATTGGAGGCAAGCAGTTATGATCACCAAAAGAGATAAAAACAACGATCGTCTGGCAAGACATGCGCGCGTCCGCAAGAAGGTTTCCGGTACGGCTGACAGACCCAGGTTCAGCGTTTACCGCAGCCTCAGCAACATCTATGTTCAGATCATAGACGATGCGGCGGGCAACACCCTTGTTTCCGCTTCTACAATGGAACCTGAGATCAAAGCTCAGGTTGCGGAAATGACCAAAACAGAAGCTGCTGCTCTGGTGGGCAAAATTGCGGCTCAGCGTGCTGCCGATAAAGGCATCAAGGAAGTCGTGTTTGACCGCGGCGGCTATGTGTATACAGGAAGAGTTGCTTCCGTTGCGGCCGGTGCCAGAGAAGCCGGTTTGGAATTCTGATAGGGAGGAATAAATAAAAATGGCAAACATCGACCCTAAGACATTAGACTTAAAGGAAAAGCTCGTTTCCATGAACCGTGTTGCCAAAACCGTTAAGGGCGGACGCACCATGCGTATGGCTGCACTGGTAGTAGTCGGAGACGGCAACGGTCATGTCGGCGTAGGTCTGGGAAAAGCAGTGGAATTCCAGGAGGCAATCCGTAAGGCAACCGAGGACGCCAAAAAGAATATCGTCTGTGTTTCTACCTGCGGCACAACAATACCTCACGAGGTTATCGGTAAATTCGGAAAGTCCAGCGTATTGCTGATGCCGGCTCCCGAAGGAACCGGTGTTATCGCAGGCGGTTCCGTCCGTGCGGTAATCGAGATGGCCGGTATCCGTGATATCCGCACCAAGTGCCACGGTTCCAACAACCCCGCCAACAGTGTAAAGGCGGCTCTGGAGGGACTCAAGGCCCTTAAGAATGCAGAGGATTTTGCCCGTCTTCGCGGTAAGACCAGCGAAGAGATCATGGGTTAAGGAGGGACTGCCATGTTAAAGATAACATTGGAAAAAAGTCTTATCGGCCGCAAGCAGGATCAGATAGCCACCGCAAAGGCGCTTGGTCTTACCAAGATACGTTCCTCGGTCATCAAGCAGGACAACGCTGCTATGCGCGGTATGATTTTTAAGATTAAACATCTTGTAAGTGTAGAAGAAGTGGACTAAGGAGGTGCCAGAATTGAAATTACACGAGTTACAGCCCGCTGAAGGCTCTACCCGCGCTCCCAAGCGTCTGGGCAGAGGTGTAGGCAGCGGCACAGGTAAAACCTCAGGAAAGGGCCATAAAGGACAGTGGGCTCGCAGCGGAGGCGGGGTTCGTCCCGGCTTTGAAGGCGGTCAGCTTCCTCTTATCAGAAGAATTCCCAAGCGTGGCTTTAATAACAAGTGGGGAAAGGTTTTCTCCATTGTAAACATAGCTCAGCTGGAGGGCTTTGACAACGGTACAGTGGTTACTCCCGAGCTCCTTATTTCTACCGGTATTGTTCGCAAACTGGAGAAGGACGGAGTGAAGATTCTTGGCAACGGCGAATTCACGAAATGCCTCACTGTTCAGGCTGCCGGCTTTACCTCTGCGGCCAAAGAGAAGATTGAGGCTAACGGAGGAAAGGCTGAGGTGATTGAATAATGTTTAATACGATCAAGAACGCTTTCAAAATCAAAGAGCTTCGTAAAAAGATTCTGTACACATTATTCATGCTTCTTATTTTCAGACTTTGCTGTTATATTCCTACGCCGTTCATCGATACGGCTGCAACCAGTGAGATCGTTGAGAAAAACGGCTTGCTCGGTCTTATTGATGTTATTACCGGCGGTTCCCTGGCCAATTATACATTCATGGCCATGGGAATCAGCCCGTATATCAATGCATCCATTATTCTTCAGCTGCTTACCGTGGTTATCCCCAAGCTGCAGGATCTGCAGAAGGAAGGCCCGGAAGGACGCAAGAAGATCAATAAGATCACAAGGTATACTTCCATCGGACTTGCGCTTGTGCAGGCGATCGGCATCTGCATTTCCATGCAGAATGCAATTGTGGAAAGCTATCAGAGCATCGCATGGTTCTGCTATATAGTTATCGGAATCGTGCTTTCCGCAGGAACGGCTCTTGCCATCTGGATAGGCGAGCGCATTACCGAAAAGGGTATAGGCAACGGTATTTCCCTGCTCATCTTTATCGGTATCGTGTCCCGTCTTCCAGCTGCAGTCAGCAGCTACATCAGCGTTGCAAAAGACGATTCGCGCATGTGGTGGTATCTTATCCCCGTCATTGCAGCGATAGCGCTTGTAATTGTGGTAATTGTTCTTGTGGAACTGGGCGAGCGTCGAATCCCCGTTCAGTATGCAAAGCGTGTTACCGGCAGAAAGGTTTACGGCGGTGCCAGCACATATATGCCTATTAAGCCTAACGGAGCCGGTGTGCTTCCCCTGATTTTTGCCATGGCATTTATGACCTTCCCGTCCATCCTTATTCAGATGTTCTGGGCCAATACCGGGTTTGCTGCATTTTATAACAACTGGCTCGGCAGCGGTACGTGGGTCTATGCAATTGTGAGCGTTGTTCTGATAATTGCGTTTGCTTTCTTCTACGCTTCCATTTCCTTCAATCCGGAGGAGACGGCAAGCGATATCCAGAAGTACGGCGGCTTTATTCAGGGTATTCGTCCGGGTAAGCCCACTGCTGATTATCTCAAAAAGGTCAACAGGCGCTTTACCCTCTTTGCGGGCATTTATCTTGCCGTGATAGCGGTCATCCCCATGATCGTATCCGCAATTATGAATGTTTCCGCGATAACCAATGCCAATGCCATTCTCAAGCTTGCGCTTACCTTCGGTTCCACGGGTATTCTGATTATGGTCAGCGTATCCATCGAAATGGTTAAGCAGCTGGAGTCTCAGATGGTTATGAACCATTACAAAGGCTTCCTGGATTGAGGTATCCTATGAGAGTAATTCTTTTAGGTGCTCCGGGAGCAGGCAAGGGTACACAGGCAATTTTGCTTTCAAAAGAATTAAAGGTTCCTCATATCTCTACCGGCGATATCTTCCGCAGCAATATAAGGGAAGGTACGCCGGTGGGCCTGAGGGCCAAGGAGTATATTGACAAGGGTATGTTGGTTCCGGACGAGCTGACACTTCAGATCGTTGCGGAGCGCCTTGAGGCAAGCGACTGCAGAGACGGATTTCTTCTTGACGGCTTTCCCAGGACTTTGCCTCAGGCCGAGGCTCTTTCCGGAATAGTGGACATCGATGCGGTTATCAATATCGATATTGACCAGTCGGTGCTCAAGGATAGGCTGTGCGGACGCAGGTGCTGCCCCAAATGCGGCGGTACGTATCATGTCAATACACTCAAAGACAGTCTCTGTCCCGCGTGCGGAGCAGAGCTGATCATCCGCAAGGACGATAACGTTCAGACGGTTACCGAGCGTCTGCGGGTGTATAACGAACAGACCGTGCCGCTGATACAATACTACGAACAGAGCGGAAAATTACTCGTGGTTGACGGTAATCAAAGCGTGGAGGATGTATTTGCCGGCTGCATGGTGAAACTCAAGGGATAAAAATGCTTTATATTAAAACTCTTGATACGATAAGGACGATGGCCGAGGGCGGAAAACTGCTTTACAATACGCTTGAGCTGTTAAAAAGCGAAATTCGGCCCGGAATTTCAACAAAAGAGTTGAATAAAATTGCACATCGTTATATAATAAGCAATGGTGCTTCTCCTACTTTTCTGGGATACGGCGGATTCCCCGCATCCATCTGTACCTCAAAGAACGAGGTCGTGATACACGGCATTCCGTCTTATTCCTGTATTTTGCAGGAAGGCGATATCATATCGGTGGATGTCGGAGTGTCATATAAGGGCTTCCATACTGACGGGGCCAGGACATTTGCGGTGGGTCGTATCAGCAGCGAGGCTGAACAGCTTATAAAAGTCTGTACCGATTCCTTCTTTGCCGGTATGAAGTATGCATCGGCCGGCAACAGGATTTCCGATATAGGCCATGCGGTGGAGGAGTATGTCAAGCCGTACGGCTACGGTATCGTCAGGGAGTTTACCGGGCACGGTGTAGGGAACCAGCTTCATGAAAGCCCCTCAATTCCGAACTACGGTAAGCCCGGTCATGGGCTGAGAATCTGTGACGGTATGACGCTTGCGATTGAGCCTATGATCAACATGGGCGGCGATGCCGTAAGGATACAAAAGGACGGCTGGACTACCGTTACGGCAGACGGAAAGCCTGCGGCTCATTATGAGAACACCGTTGCAGTGGTTTCCGGGCAGCCGGTAATCCTTACTGCGCCGGATGTCTCACTGTGAACAGGAGGATATTGCTTGAATCAACCGGATTACAGCCCCGGCAGAGTGGTTTATTCCAGGATGGGCAGAGACCGGGGAAGATACTTTGTTGTGATAGACAGGGTGGATGAGGATTATGTTCTTATCGCCGACGGAGATCTGAGGCGGCTCTCCAACCCTAAAAAGAAAAAGCTTAAGCATCTTCAGTCCAAGCCCTGCAGGCTGGACGCGATAGCGGAAAAGCTGGAGGCCGGGCAGAAGGTGTTTGACAGTGAAGTTAGAAGTGCACTGGAAGCAGCCGGTTACAACAATAGAGCATAATAGGAGTGAAGTCATGTCGAAAGACGATGTAATTGAAGTAGGCGGCGTAGTTGAGGAGACTCTGCGCAATGCAGTGTTCCAGGTCCGGCTTGAAAACGGTCATGTAATACTGGCCCATATTGCCGGGAAGCTGCGTATGAACAATATACAGGTGCTGCAGGGAGATCATGTTACAGTTGAGATTTCACCTTATGATCTGACCAAGGGCAGGATAATTTGGAGAAGCAAGGGCTAGTCCCTATTCAAAAAGGAGGAAAACACTGTGAAAGTAAGACCGAGTGTAAAACCCATGTGCGACAAATGCAAGGTAATCAAGCGCAAGGGCAAAGTAATGATAATTTGCTCTGCAGACAAGAGTCACAAGCAGAGGCAGGGCTGATTTCCGGGCTCAAAGATTTTTCTTTGAGCCTTACGGAGTTATATTGCAATAACTCCGCAGGTTGTTTTGCGTCGGTTATTTAAGCGGCGCAGAGAAAACAAATCCTTACGAACGCGGCTGAACAGAAATGTTTGTTCGGGGATTAAATATATACAAAAATATATACGGAGGGAAAAATAAATGGCACGTATCGCCGGAGTCGATCTTCCAAGAGAAAAACGCGTCGAAGTTGGCATAAGAAGCATATACGGTATCGGTCCTGCTCGTTCCAAGCAGATACTTGATGCTACCGGCATCAATCCTGACACCAGAGTTAAGGATCTTACCGATGACGAAGTAAACCAGTTAAGAGATTACATTGACAAAAACCTTAAAGTAGAGGGTGATCTCCGCAGAGAGGTTTCGCTCAATATCAAAAGGCTTATTGAAATTGGCTGTTACCGCGGTGTACGTCATCGTAAGGGTCTCCCCGTACGCGGACAGAGCACCAAGCAGAACGCCCGTACCCGTAAAGGTCCCAAGAAGGCCGTTGCAGGTAAGAAGAAAGCTACGAAATAGGGAGGAACAGTTAAATGGCAAAGCCTGTTAAAACCGTTAAAAAGGGCAGCCGCCGCCGT
>JAQXIQ010000004.1 GCA_029007865.1 Bacillota bacterium | reverse complement strand
GGCCATGAACGCCGCGGGCGGCATGAACACGCAGAATCTGTTTGCAATGGGCCAGCAACAGCAACAGCAGCAGCAGACAGAGCAGCCGCGGGACTTTGAGGGCATGGAGCGGTGGAAGTGCTCCTGCGGGGCTATAGTCTGCGGCAAATTCTGCCCGGAGTGCGGCGCTAAGAAGCCCGAGCCTGCTGCGGCGGGCGCGTGGAAGTGCTCCTGCGGAGCTACGGCAACGGGCAAATTCTGCCCGGAATGCGGAAGTGCGAAGCCTGCGGACAGCGAGGGCTGGAAATGCAGCTGCGGAGCGGTGAACAAGGGCAAATTCTGTCCGGAGTGCGGAGCGAAGAAGCCGACAGGCGCGCCCCTATACAAATGCGACAAATGCGGCTGGGAGCCTGCCGACCCGAAGAATCCTCCGAAGTTCTGCCCCGAGTGCGGAGATCCGTTTAATGAGAACGATGTAAAATAGCATTGCTGCCCGGCATTTGTCCGGACAGTTTCAAGTCGGCCGTACAAATCGTACGGTCGATTTGGTGATTGGAAAAATTTTATCGGGAGCTGATTTGGTGTCCGAATTATTGGAATATAAATGTCCGTGCTGCGGAGGAGCTATAGCCTTTGACAGCGGGCTGCAGAAGATGAAATGTCCGTATTGCGATACGGAATTTGAGATGGAGACTCTCAAGGCTTTGGATGCACAGCTTAAGGAGTGCGGCCCTGACGAAATGAACTGGGATGCCAGGGAGAACGATGAATGGCAAAACGGTGAAGAGGAACAGCTGCGCTCTTATGTATGCAAGTCATGCGGAGGAGAGATCATAGGAGATGCCGACACGGCGGCAACAAGCTGCCCCTTCTGCGGCAACCCGGTGGTCATGATGCAGCAGTTTTCCGGTGCGCTGAGACCCGATTATGTCATACCGTTCAAGCTGGATAAGAAGGCCGCCAAGGCTGGACTTATGCGGCATCTTCAGGGCAAGAGACTCCTGCCTAAGGTTTTTAAGGATGAAAACCATATTGATGAGATCAAGGGTATATATGTTCCGTTCTGGGTTTTTGATGCGGAGGCCGAGGCGGATATCAACTATCGGGCGACGAGAGTGCGTGCGTGGAGCGACAGCCGCTACGACTATACCGAAACCAGCTTTTACTCGGTTTTGCGCGGCGGAAGCATCGGATTTGAACACGTTCCGGTGGACGGTTCCTCTAAAATGCCGGATGATCTTATGGAATCCATTGAGCCGTTTGATTTTTCCGAGGCGGTGGATTTTCAGACGGCATATCTGGCCGGATATCTGGCGGATAAGTATGATGTGAATGCGGATACAAGCATCGAAAGAGCCAATGCGCGCATAAAACAGAGTACGGAGAGTGCGTTCGCCGATACGGTTAAGGGTTATGCGACCGTTACGCCGCAGAGCAGCAGCGTGCGCTTTAAGCACGGCAGGACAAAATATGCGCTGTATCCGGTATGGATACTCAATACGACATGGGAGGGCAAAAAATATACTTTTGCCATGAACGGACAGACGGGTAAGTTTGTAGGAGATTTGCCGGTGGATAAAAAGGCTTACCGGAAGTGGCTGCTCGGGCTTACATTTCTGTGCGGAGCAGGCGCATACCTGCTTGCGCTGCTTATAAATATTTTATAGGAGGACGGCGGAATGAAAAGAAAAATAACTGCGGCTGTGCTTGTGTTAATTTTGGTTTTATCCGCCGTGACGGCCTTTGCGGAGAGCCTGCCCCTGTTTGTGGATGAGGAAAACCTGATTTCCGACAGTCAGGGGGCGGAACTGAGTCAAAGGCTGGAGAAAGTCAGCCGGGATTACGAATGCGATGTAGTTATAGTGACGGTTTCTTCTCTGCAAGGCAAGACCGTAACCGAGTATGCGGACGATTATTTTGATTATCAGGGCTACGGTCAGGGGGCATCCGGGGACGGGATACTGCTGCTTGTATGTATGCAGCAGCGGGAATATGCCATATCAACAAAGGGAAAATGTATAAATGTCTTTACGGACGCCAATCTCAGATATATGGAGGATCGCTTTGTAGGTTATCTCAGCGACGGAGAGTATAATGACGCCTTCAATGAGTTTGTAACGCTCTGTGACGGCTTTCTGGAGAAGGCGGCAAGCGGCCGACCTTATGACAGCGGACAGCCTTTGTCCCTGATATGGATACCGATTTCTCTGGTTATAGGCTTTGTTTTGGCGCTTATTATAACCGGAGCCATGAAGGGCAGGCTGAAAACCGTACATATGCAAAGTGCGGCGGATAATTATGTGCGCGCCGACAGTATGCAGATAACAAGGAGCAGCGATGTTTTTCTGTATGCCAATGTTTCAAAGCATAAGCGCCCCGAAAACAATTCCTCTTCCGGCGGTTCCAGCACTCATGTTTCGTCGTCGGGATCCACACACGGAGGTTCTCACGGCAGGTTTTAGCAGATAGCTTTCCGGCAATCCCTGTAATACAATACCGTTTACAATAAAAGCCCTGCCGCCAGGCAGGGTTTTTGCTTCCGATGTATGCGGAAAGCCGCAGGTGGAACGGCCGTCAGGCGCCGATATCCAGTATCATAAGTATATCGCTTACGCGGCGTCCTCCCTTGTAGGGTATATTGGCGGTTTCACCCATCCATGCCATGACGGCGGTCTGGCCTCCGTCCAGATTAAAGGCGGCTTTGCAGCCCATCTGATAAAAGAGGTCGGCAAGCTGCGCCATGGTCATGCCGGCGGAATACCCAGATTGCCTTCCGTCCACGGTAACAAAGCAGTAGTGGCCGGGCTCGTAATAGCCTACCGCACTGCGCGGATTGCGCGTGTTTACCGTGCTGTTAAAGCTCTTAAGCGGCATGCCGTCGCTGCCAAGCAGGGCAGGGCCGAAGCCCCAGCTCTGCCACAGCCCGCGCTCCAGCGCGGCATTCATGTCAAATTCGTCCGGGGAATATGTTTCCATAACTCCGTCGACATATAAAGCGCAGACATCCTCCGAGGACTTTTTGTTTTTAAGCACCTGCCCGTTGCGGACTATGCGTCCGCTGTCGCGGAAATTGAAAAAGTCACCGGATATTGCGGCGACGGCGCCGTAACGGCTGCAAAGCGCAGGGGTGGTTTCGCGCGTAACCGAGCCGCTTTGCGTATAGGCTATTCCGGCGGCAAAGCATTCAAGAGAGCGCACATATATGTCTATAACGTAATATGTGACTTTGGATGAGTTGATTACGGTTTCGTGTTTTTTTAGTTCCAGGTTTACATTGGGACTTATATAACTGTTTTCGGTATATGCGGTATCCTGACTGAATTTGTCCGGGAAGGAGAATTCCGCCAGAGCCAAATCCTGAGGCGTATTTGCCGGGGCGGGGGAGGGTGCGGCGGAGACGGTAACGGCCGGCAGGGTCGGTGAGACGGTAGTAACCGGGGTCTGCGAGACTGCGGGGCTCAGGGTCGGTGTCGGGGAGCTGACGGGCAGGGTGTAAGCCGGCAAAGTTACGGCAGAAACAGTGTTAAACCCGGTCGGACTGCCAGACTGGGTAACCGAAGCCGTGGAAATGCCGGCGGCAGTGCCTGCACTGCTGTCGGCGGTATGGGATGCGCTTTGCGGCGCACAGCCCGAAAGAACGGTATAGAGGAAAACAAGCGCGCATAAAAGCAGCGTAAAGTGTTTTTGATGTTTAAGCATTATTGACTCCGCAAGTGTGTAAACTGTATATTTTGATTTGCGATATTATAATGCATTGCGGCGATTATTGTCAAAACCGTACATTGCGAAAATATTTACAAATAGCGTCTTTTATTTTTGAGCTTAATGTGTTATTATATACTTGAATTGTACTGGTTGGGCTCAGAGCCGGGCATACGGCTGAGCCGTAATGACAGCGGCACAGCAAAATATGGCTCTTGCGGTATCCGCGGGCCGTTAGGCAGCGAAAAATACAGGTTTTAATATTTTTATGAACGGAGAGATAAAATGAGCATTCAGTTTGATTTTGCAAATGAAACGCTGGAGCGGATGAGCGGCAGAGGAGTATTCCTGACGGTGGGCGAGGATAAGCCCAATACCATGACCATAGGCTGGGGCAGCATTTCGGTTTACTGGGGCAAGCCGATATTTATAGTGCCGGTACGGCACAGCCGTTATTCGTATTCTATCCTTGAAGAGGGGGACATGTTTACCGTCAGCGTGCCGCCTCTTACCCAGGAAATGAACAATGCATTGGGGATATGCGGCAGCCGCTCCGGGCGCGACACGGACAAATACGGGCTTGCGGGGCTGAGCCTGCTGCCCGGACGGACAGTAAAGGTACCGGTCATTGCGGGATGTGACTATTATTACGAGTGCAGAGTGCTTTACAGCACGGATCTTGACATAAACGCCCTTCCGTATGCCATACAGCAGGCTTGCTATAAAAACGGCGATGAGCACAGACTGTATTTCGGTGAAATAACGGCGGCTTATAAGGGGTGAGACACATGCCCTTTGTTAACGGCAGATATACTCCGGATAAAGGAGACAACAGTCAGAAAGAACCCGGAGACAAGCGCGGGTTGTTCCGCAGGAAAAGGGAGAAACAGGAGCAGCCACAGCTTACACCGGAGGAGCTGGAGCTGATAGAGCAGGAGAGGGCGAGGCAGGCGGAGGAAAGCGCCGCGTACTTTGAGGAGCTTATCCATAATGATGACCCCGATCTTACAAAGCTCAATGAGCTTATACTGACGCAGAAAAAGAAGGAGAGCAGCCCCTGGCACAGATGCAGCCCGGGCATAAAGGTGCTGCTTACGGCGCTGCTGCTGGGATGTATACTGCTTATGTTTATCTCCATGGCTTTTGCGTCGGCGACCATGCTTGTAGGCAGCCTTGCCGCCATGGCGGTGCTTTCGCTTGTTTATTTTATTGCGGTGCCAAGGTGACCGGGAAGCTTGGAAGTTAATGGGCATCAGGTGATTTGTAAAGGCGGATAACTGCTTGTTTTTTGTACAAAAAACGGCTGAAAAGATATTAATATACTGATAGTGGGTTTGCTTTGCCGCACGGATGCGGTATAATAACACAAATTATATAGCGGTGTGCTATATATATGGAACGGTTATATATTATTATAGGGAGGTATAAACTTGAAAAAACTTACTGTGCTGATCCTATGCCTGGCTATGGCTCTGCTTGCGGCCTGCGGTCCGGGCGAACAGACTACCGAGGGGCAGAAGCCCGGTCAGTCTCCGACTGCGGTGCCGGAAGGCTCCGGAGTGGACGCTTATGCGGACAACAACGGCAACAATGTCAATTATCTGTGCGGAATAGATATGTACGGCAGAGTATTCAATCCCGTATCCGGAATGGATGAGAGTAAGGACGTGGGTATGTTCTATTTCATCTGGCACGGCGAGAGCGGACGGACAACGTATAACAACACGGAGCTGCTGCAGAATGACCCGGACACCTTCTGGAATGTGGATATAAACACAAATGACTTTCATTACTGGGGGGAGCCGCTTTTCGGGTATTATTACTCCAGTGATAAGTGGGTGATTTCCAGGCATATCGAAATGCTTACTGCGGCAGGTATAGATTATCTGGTTTTTGATACCACCAACGGGTTTGTATACAAAAAAACCTATACGGCGGTTTTTGAGGTGCTGGAGAAATACCGTGAGGCGGGCTGGGATGTGCCCAAGGTTGTATTTTATACCAATTCCTATTCCCTGAATTGCATGCGTAATGTTTACGAGGACATATATAAGCAGGGCAAGTATAAGGATTCGTGGTACTGCCCGGATGGGGAAAAACCAATGATAATCGGATTGATCGATGACGATTCCGACGCATCTTTTTTGGAGTTTTTCGATTTCAGAGCCAGCCAGTGGCCCAATGAAGGGTACAAGGCGGACGGAGTGCCGTGGATGGAATGGACATATCCTCAGCCCTTTCACAACGGTATTATGAATGTTTCCGTGGCTCAGCATCCAAATCTCCCCTTCAGCGCCTCAATCAAGGACCGTTCCAGAAACTGGGGCAGGGGCTATAGCTTTGAAACCAAAGAAAATATCGAGCAGGACAGCCGCAAGGGCACCAATTTCCAGAGTCAGTGGGATACCGCTCTGGCAAACAAGGACGCGGTAAACAACGTGTTTGTAACGGGTTGGAACGAGTGGATTGCCCAGAAGCTGAATATAGGCGGAGAGGTGTGGTTTGTGGACTGCGCCGTTGAGGAATTCTCCCGCGATATCGAGCCCATGAAGGGCGGCTATGAGGACAGCTTCTATATGCAGCTGTGCGACAATGTCAGAAGGTATAAGGGAGTCAACGAGCAGGTCAGGAAGCCCGACACCGCCACCATAAATGTAAGCGGTGATATCGCGCAGTGGGACGGGATCCGCAACAGCTATAAGGCCATCACCTCCCAGAGCATAGAGCGCAACAGCCGCTCGGTTGACAGAAAGATCAAGTATATTCAGGAGGCTGCGCGCAATAACATTCAGGAAGTGAAGCTTACCAATGACAGCGAAAAGCTCTATTTCATGATAAGAAGCGAAAGCGATGTTGTACAGAGTGCGTCTCCCGATTTTATGGATATCTATCTGGGTATCGGCGATCTTGAGCTTAAGGGCTGGAACGGCTATGAGTATGTGCTTAGCTGCGGCGACAAGGCCGTATACGCTCTGGACGAAAACGGAGCAAGAACCAAGGTGGCGGATGCCGAGGTTTCGGTTAACGGCAGGTATGTGCAGGCCGCGGTAACTCTTGCCGCTATAAGCGCATCGGGCGAGCAGGGCGTTTACTTCAAGGTGAGCGACGGTGTTGCTTCCGTCGATATTATGGACACCTATATCCAGGGCAAGAGCCTTCCCATGGGCAGACTGAGCTATTACTACTACTTCGGTTAATATAGCCGATTGTAAAACTGCGTTTTACAATCGGGAACCGCTCGGCGGGGTTTCGCACGCTTATCGCCGCCTGCCAAAACCTCCGATTTTGGCGGCTCCCCTCGGCGTGCGGACTCGCTTTGCTCGTCTTGACGGTGTTTTTTCGGCGGCGACGCCGCCGAAAAACGGATTTCATTTAAAATCGTTGACTTTTACAATCGGCTAACTTCGGTTAATAATGAAGGAATGTCTGCCGTTTGCACATTGCTGTGCGCAGCGTCAGACACGCATCCGTCTGCGCATAAAAGCGCCTGCTGCGAAGAATGGATTCGCGGCAGGCGCTTATTTCTCATTTCCGGATCAAATCCGGGATTATAAAGCGGCGATTATAAGGAAAGCATCCTTCCGTGCCGTGGGTTTGCGCCGGCAAGGTCATGCGCACACGGATTCCCGTCTTGCGGCTATTTCCGGAGCAGTACGGTGACCTCGCTGCGGTTGTGGAAAAGCTGCCTGATATGCAGGACGGAATAATAGTTTTCCAAAAGCGACACGGCTTTTAGCATCTGACGGCGCGGTTTGTCTCCGGAAAGCTTGAGCGTCAGCACTACCGTGCCGCCGTTTTTAAGACAGGGGTGCAAACGGTTTATAAGTGCGGCGGACTCGTCGGGAGCCATGCGCATATCGTTCAGGATAAAATCAAAATTATATTTCGGATCGTTCAGATATTCCTGGGCGGTCATTTTGATATGCGTGATGCCGCTTTTGCTTAAAACGGACGGGTCCAGCTCTGCCGGATCCACCGCAACTACGCTGCAGCCGCGCAGGAGCATTATGCGGCTCCAACCGCCCGGAGCGGCGCCAAGATCCAGAACCCTGGCACCCTTGAAAAAATCAAGCCCGAAAGTGCTTTCCGCTTCCAGGAGCTTGAATTCGGCGCGTGAGAGCTGTTCCTCCTCGCGGCGGAAGCGTATGCGGCCTCCCGCCCAGGAGGAAAGGTTATCCCTGACGGCAGACCAGCCCATATAAGCCCTGCCGTCGCAGACGGTTACGCTTAATACATTGTCGGGAGCCTTTACATCCTCCGTGCCGCCCCGCTGCTGCAAAACCCGGCTGAGCGCGGTATTTATGTCAAACGGGGTGTAGCTGTTCTGATTTTTGTGCAGTATGCGGCACTGCACGGAAAACCGCCCGGGCAAGCCTATTGCAAGGCTCTCTGCGGCCTGCACCAACAGGTCGGTATCGGCACCGGTTCCGTCCAGCGGGATTTCGGTATCCACCGGATGGATATGGCGTATAAAAACCGGGGGCTGCTTTGTGAATATCCGGCTGAGCTTTGAAAAATCCGGTACAGTGGAAACGAGGGCGGTTTCGGAGTCCAGGGGCGTGAATTCCGCCTGGCCGTCGGCAATTTTAAGCTCACTCTGAGCCTCTGCCGACATATCTGCCTGATATGAGATGATGCTTTTATGCTTCTGTTTCATTTTATGGCTGCTGCCGCGCTGGCGGAGCTTTCCTTTCCGGTTTGTTTTGAAAAGACTGTGCAGCTCGGGCATAATATGCCCGGCTGTTCAATATAATAATTGTATACGTTTTTTTATTAAGTGTCAACATGGCTCCGGGACGGTTTTTTAAAATATTTTCCAAAGCGGTATTGACTTTGCATATTATATTTGATAAACTTATTATAGCATCAATTATATAACAAGGGGGCGATTTTTTTGGATAACACAGCACAAAGAAGGCAGCCCGGAGGCACTGAGGGCAGACTTATCAGCCCGCAGGATGTTTATTTGTTTCGCGAAGGGACGCACTTCGAGGCATATAATATGCTCGGAGCGCGTCCTGTTTTTAATAGCACGGGGCAGATAGACGGCTATTATTTTGCGCTTTGGGCGCCGGGAGCGGTACGGGTCAGCGTCGTGGGCGACTGGAACGGCTGGAAGCCGGGAACGGATGTTATGACGGCTATTGACGACAGCGGAATCTGGGAGCTTTACATTGACGGCATCGGCGTTGGCTGGACATATAAATATGCCATTGAAACGGCAAAAGGCGATGTTATTTTCAAAGCGGATCCGTATGCCAGATTTGCGCAGCTTCGCCCCGAGACGGCAAGCCGTACATGGCATGACGATTATAAATGGCATGACGGCGTTTACCGCATAAAGCACAGCAAGACCCCTTATAACGAACCCATGGTGATTTACGAGCTGCATCTTGGCTCGTGGGTGCGCACTCCGGAGGGCAATATGCTTTCATACCGCGATATTGCGGACAAGCTGGCCCATTATGCAAAGGATAACGGCTATACCCATGTGGAGCTGCTGCCCATTGCCGAGCATCCGTATGACGGGTCGTGGGGGTATCAGGTCACAGGCTTTTATGCGCCTACCTCAAGATACGGGACGCCGGAGGATTTCAAATATTTTGTCGATACGCTGCACGGGAGCGGAATAGGCGTGCTTATGGACTGGGTACCGGCGCATTTCGGCAAGGATGCCCACGGTCTGGCTTGCTTTGACGGTACTCCTCTGTACGAAGCTCCCGGTGAGCAGGCTCATCAGAAGCAGTGGGGTACCCTGAAGTTCGATTATTCCAAGCGCGAGGTGCAGTCCTTCCTGATATCAAACGCCATGTACTGGCTGGACGAGTTCCACCTGGACGGCTTGCGGACAGATGCGGTGTCCTGTATGCTGTACCTTGATTACGGCGCGGACGGTGGAAACTGGACTCCAAATGAAAAGGGCGGCAGGGAAAACCTGGCGGCGGTGGATTTCATAAAGCGGCTTAATACTGCGGTTTATGAGCGGTTCCCAAGTGCCGTGATGATAGCCGAGGAGTCATCGGATTATCCCATGACCACAGCACCCGTGCACAGCGGAGGTCTGGGCTTTGGCTTTAAGTGGAATATGGGCTGGATGAACGATACCCTCAAATATATGGAGACCGATCCGCTGTTCAGAAGCGGAAACCATAACCTGATGACGTTTTCCATGATGTATGCCTTTAACGAAAACTATATTCTTCCCATATCGCACGATGAATGCGTACACGGCAAGAAGACGTTGCTGGACAAGATGTATGGAGACTACTGGCAGAAGTTTGCATCCTTAAAGGCGTATCTGGGATATATGTTCGGGCATCCCGGCAAGAAACTGCTGTTTATGGGCACGGAGCTGGGACAGTTTATGGAATGGCGCTATTACGAGGATGTGGAGTGGGAGCTGCTCCGGTACGAAACCCACCGCGGAGTCTATATGTTTTTGCGGGCGCTGATAGGGCTTTACCGTGAAAGTCCGGCGCTTTGGGAGCTTGATAATTCATGGGACGGTTTTCAGTGGTGCAACCCGGATGACGCGGCGGCAAGCGTGTTTACATTTATCCGCAAGAGCAGCAGCCAACAGCTGCTCATAGCGGTAAATATGACGCCGGTGGAAAGGTACGATTACTGGGTGGGCGTTCCGGAGGCAAGCAGCTGGACGCTGGCACTGTCCAGCGATGACAGGATTTACGGGGGGAGCGGCTTTGAAGCCGTTTCCGAAGCGGACACCGATGAGTATGAGGTGGCGGGACATAAAAACAGGCTGCGTCTGAATTTGCCCGGACTTAGCGTGCTTATTTATAAGAGGGATACCGATCCGGCATAATGATGCGGGAAAGACGCCCGGCCGCGCCGCCGCACAGGCGGCGCGGAGTATATTCGGACCTTTAATTAAGCACAATATCAGCAGAAAGGTACGGTGGCACAGACAATGATGCATTCCGAGTGTGTGGCAATGATTCTTGCCGGAGGGCAGGGCAGCAGGCTGGGCGCGCTTACCACTACAGTGGCCAAACCTGCGGTTCCCTTTGGCGGGAAATACAGAATAATCGATTTTCCGCTTTCCAACTGCGCAAATTCCTCCATAACCACGGTGGGGGTGCTTACGCAGTATCAGCCGTTGGAGCTCAATACTTATATAGGCAGCGGACAGCCGTGGGATATGGACCGTACAAACGGCGGTGTGTTTGTGCTTCCGCCTTTTGTGCGCGGCAATAAAGGCGAATGGTATAAGGGCACTGCAAATGCCATATACCAGAATACCGAGTTTATCGAGCAGTTCCGGCCCGAATATGTTCTGATACTATCCGGCGATCATATCTATAAGATGGATTACAGAAAAATGCTGAAGTACCACCAGCAGCGGCAGGCGGACGCCACAATAGCGGTTATAAACGTTCCGCTTGCGGAGGCAAGCCGCTACGGTATTATGAGCGCGGATGACACGGGACGGATTTATGATTTTACCGAAAAGCCCAAGGAGCCAAAGAGCACGCTGGCAAGTATGGGTGTGTATATTTTCAGATGGGATATTCTTAAAAAGTATCTTGCCATGGATGAAAGCAATGTTTCCTCCTCCAATGATTTCGGCAAGGATGTGATACCCGCAATGCTGGCAGACGGCTGCGGAATGTATGCCTATGCCTTTGACGGCTACTGGAAGGATGTGGGTACCGTCCGCTCGCTCTGGGAGGCAAATATGGATATGCTGGGCGATAACCCGGTGTTTAATCTCAGGGATGAGGCCTGGAGGATATACTCACGCACCGCAGGAATGCCCCCGCAGTTTATCAGCGCAAAATCCACCGTAACCGATTCCTGCATTACCGAGGGCTGCTATGTTGCGGGAGAGGTTTTGCACTCGGTTATATTTACCGGAGTAGATATCGAGGAAGATACCAGGATAGAAAACTCAATAATACTGCCTTATGCACGAGTGCGCAGAGGTGCATATATTAAAAACTCCGTTGTAGGAGAGCATGCCGATATAGGTCAGGATGTCGTTATCGGCTGCGAACAGGGCAATATCCCGAGGCCGTGCAGCCCTCTGTGCGGTGGGGGAATAACCCTTGTGGGCAAGGGCATCAAAGTTGCCGCGGGCGCTAGGGTGCAGAGCGGCGTCATGCTGGATTTTGATGTTGAACCCTCCGAGGTGGGCAAGCTGCAGGTGTAGCTGCAGGAATTGTCGCCTGCATATTTGCGGCCGGGCATCGGCATGTATCTTGACCGTATTGCCTGCGCCGATTAACAGATGCCCCGTACATATTTTTTAAGCAGTAATATTCTTATATTGTTAAAGACTGGGTGATGAATATGATGGATACCGTCGGAATTATAATGACCGGAGATAATGATGCCCGCCTGGCCGAGCTTACGCGCGTGCGGTCAGTGGCGGCGCTTCCGGTGGCCGGCAGATACCGACTGATAGATTTTACGCTTTCCGGGATGGTCAATTCCGGCATTGTAAATGTCGGGGTCACCACGCGCAGCAATTACCGCTCGTTGATGGATCATCTGGGCTCGGGCAAGGAGTGGGACCTTAACCGCAAGCTATACGGCCTGCGCATCTTGCCCCCTTATATCCGAGGCGAGGAGCATTACAGCGGAGATATGGATATACTGCGCGGAATCAGAGAGTTTCTGGCACATTCCAAGCAGAAATATGTCCTTATAGCTCACGGAGATCTGCTTTTTAATCCGCGTTTTGAGGATTTGCAGCGGCAGCATATAAGCAGCGGCGCGGACATAACCGTGATGTACAACAACAGTCTTTGCTCCCCCGACGGGGTCAGGATAGAGCTGGACGGGTGCAGAGTTACCGATATGGAGGTGCATCCTGAACGCGCGGAGGTGTGCAGCAATCTGCTGGGGATATTCTTTATGGAAAAGGAACTGCTTTGCAGCCAGATAGCGCACTGCTCCGGCAGAGGACTGCACGATTTTGTTATGGATGTACTGGTGCGGAATGTCGAAAAAATGAATATATGCGGCTATGAGTACAAGGGCTTTGCAGGCAGAATTGACAGCGTAAACGCGTATTACCGCAATAATATGATGATGCTCAACGCCGATGTGCGCAGGGAGCTGTTTTTAAGCAAGAATTTTATCTATACCAAGGTCAAGGATACGGTGCCGACATATTATTCCTCCGCTGCGAGGGTTTCGGACAGCGTGGTGGCAGACGGCTGCCGTATCGAGGGCGTAGTGGAAAACAGCATTATTTTCCGGGGCGTGCAGATAGGGCGCGGGGCTTATATCCGCAACAGCATAGTTATGCAGAATTCGGTTATTGAGCAGGATGCCGGACTGGATTATGCGGTGCTGGATAAGAGCGTCACGGTACGCAAGGGCAAGCGGATAAGCGGCCAGGACAGCTTCCCGGTGATTGTTGGAAAGAATGTTACGGTCTGATCGGACGGCGCGGCGCGCCGTCCGCGTTCCGTGTTATTGGGGCGCAGACAACGCATCTTGTACCTAAAGCAAGCGATAAACCGATTTTTAAGGGGGAAAACTATGAACATACTGTTTGCGGCAAGCGAGGTTAATCCCTTTGCAAAGGTGGGCGGACTTGCCGATGTGGCGGGCTCCTTGCCCGCGGCGCTTAAAAAGGAGCGCGTGGACGCGCGTATAATAATGCCTAAATACGGCGTAATCCGTCCTGAACTGCTGGATAAAGCGGTGTTTTTGGGCAGTACGTATGTTACTATGGGGTGGCGCAGACAATATGCGGGACTGCTGTCCGTCACATATAACGGCGTTACGGTATATTTTGTGGACAACGAGTTCTATTTCGGCGGGGACAGAGTGTACGGTTATGCCGAGGGAGAGGCGGAAAAGTATGCGTTTTTCTCTCTTGCGGTGCTGGAGCTGCAGCAGTTTATGGGCTTTAAGCCCGATATAATACATTGCAATGACTGGCAGACCGGACTGATACCGGTACTGCTAAAAACAAGATATGCGCATATGAACATAAAAACCGTTTTTACGGTGCATAACCTGAAATATCAGGGAATATACGGCATTGATATGCTCAAGGACCTGATGGGCTTTGACGATTCCCTCTTTACCAGCGAGACGCTGGAGTTTTACGGCGGCGCATCGTTTATGAAGGGCGGGCTGGTATTTGCGGACAAGCTTACCACGGTCAGCAAAACCTATGCGGCCGAGACGCAGACGGCGTTTTTCGGGGAGCGGCTGGACGGTGTGCTGCGCAAGCGCTCAGCGGATTATACCGGCATTCTTAACGGTATAGATTATAAGGAATATGACCCTCAGAAGGATCCTCTTACAGAGGCGCATTACAGCGCGGAGGATCTGTCCGGCAAGGAAGAGTGCAGGCAGAGCCTGGAGCGGGAGCTGGGGCTGCCGCATTCCTGCAGCCCTATCATTGCAATGGTGGGCAGACTTTATGAGCAAAAGGGTCTGGCGTTAGTGGAGCGTATGCTGCACGAGCTGCTGCTGAGCGACGATTTCCGCTTTGTGGTGCTGGGCAGCGGTGACAGCGGCTATGAAACGCTTTTCCAAAATGCTCAGCAGTGGTATAATGACAGGGTAAGGGCTGTTATAGGCTTTGATAACGGGCTGGCTCACCGCATTTATGCCGGGGCAGACCTGTTTCTTATGCCGTCGCTGTTTGAGCCCTGCGGCCTTAGTCAGATGATAGCCATGCGCTACGGTACACTGCCGATAGTGCGCCAGACCGGTGGTTTGGCCGATACGGTAGTGCCTTACAACCGTTATG
>JAQXIQ010000003.1 GCA_029007865.1 Bacillota bacterium | reverse complement strand
ATTCTGATCTTCATCTTTCCAGACATCGCAGAGTGCGTTCCATTTCAGCAGCTGCATAGCCTTAAGAAGTGCCGTACGGGGGACACACATCAAAGGCCATCATAATATCGGAGCCCAGCGCCGTCTGTATCTGTATTGACTTTTCCGGAGAGATAAACTGTCTGGAACCGTCGATGTGGGAGCTGAAATACACGCCCTCTTCCTTGATTTTACGCAGCGGCGCAAGGGAGAACACCTGGAACCCGCCGCTGTCGGTAAGTATGGGCTTTTTCCAGTTCATAAATGAGTGCAGTCCGCCCGCCTCCTTAATAAGCTGTTCTCCCGGGCGCAGGAACAGATGATAGGTATTGGATAGAATTATCTGCGCACCTATCTGCTCCAGCTCGTCGGGCGACATCGCCTTTACCGTAGCCTTGGTGCCCACAGGCATGAAAACCGGTGTTTCTATGTCCCCGTGAGGGGTATGGAGAACCCCTATTCTGGCACCGGTCTGCCTGCATTCCTTTTTGACCTCGTATGAAAATTGCTGATTACCGTTTGTCATGTGTACATCCTTACCGTAAATTATTGGAGCATATACGCTCATTTTGAACCGCCGCGCGGTCTTTTGCCGTCCTTTGCCGCCGCGCGCCACCTTAATCGTAATGGCAGGTCGGCATTTCTGCTTCTGCGCCCGAAGGGCCTGTTAAAGGCTCTGCGATGCGCGCAATACGGCGCTTGAGTGCTATTTGGCGTAGTAAACTATGTTGCCGCCGTTTTCCCACAAGCGTTCCAGGGAGAAATATTCCCTCTCCTCTTTGCGGAATAAATGCACTATAATATCGCCGTAATCAAGGACTACCCAACGGCCGTCGGTATATCCCTCCGTCCTGATGGGGCAAAGCCCGGTTTTGGCCATTTCCTCATCCAGGTAGTCCGCCATTGCCTTTACCTGCTGCACGGTCGCTCCGTGGGCAATTATAAAACAGTCCGCCACAACGGTTTGTCCGGACAGATCCACAACCGCAATATCCCTGCCCTTGTGAAAATCCAGTATGGCGCACATTCCGTCACAGCGTTCTTTGATTGTACTGTTCATATTATTTTCTCATTCTCCAACAAACAAAGTAAGTTAATCGCCGCAGTAACAACGGCCGAAATACCGTTTTATATCCGGACAGGCAGTTATAGCTTGCGCAGCCGCCTGCAGGATTCCATACACTCCAGAGTGTACGGGTTTATCGCCTTGCCCGCGTGCCTCAGGTGCTCTATCAGGTTTTCAAGATATGCCTTCATTCCCTCATCCAGAGAAGCGGCCGCCGCCGCGCGAATCCCGGCCACTCCGGGATAATCCCGCAGCGGCTCTATGGCATCGGCAAGGAAAACCGTCTTTTCCAGCTCCGTCATTCCGGCGCGTCCTGTGCAGTGCCATTTTATAGCCGAGAGTATTTCCGGGTCGGAAACGCCGAACATATCCCGCGCAAGGCAGGCTCCCAAAGGGGCATGCAGCGTGGCGGGAAAGTCGGCAAAGCCCTCTGCATCAAGTGGGTATCTGGCAAGCAGCTCCCTTTCTATGCCTTTGGCACAATCATGATACAAAGCTGCGGTAAATGCCTTGTCTGCACAGCCATTACACGCGCAAAAGCGCCCGGCTAAGGCTTCGGCCTCCTCCGCGGTGCTCAATATGTGCCGTTTGCGTTCCGGAGTCAGCCACGGCATTTGATTAAGAACCGTTTTATCGTTTATATAGTTCATGCAGATAAATGTATGCCTCCACTTTGTCCGGAACATAGCCTTTAAGCGACCGTCCTTCAGATGCCAGGGAGCGTATTACGGTAGATGAAATATCGGGCCCTGTGTACTGCGCGTCGATAAGATGCGCGCCGAAATCCTCTCTGGCTCTCAGCGCAGCGGTATGAAGCTGGTCGCTGGTTATGCCGTTGCGCCCCACTACCAGGAATTTTGTCAGCCGAGCAACATCCTCAATCCGGTACCAGGAATACAAGTCCTCCAGGGTATCTGCGCCTATGATATAATACAGATTCCATTCCGGATATTCGCTCCTTAGCTGGTGCAGAGTGTCAAAAGCATAGGTCAGACCGTTGCGGTTTACTTCAATATCGGAAACCTCAAAGCCTTCGGTTTGCTCCACGGCAAGACGGGTCATTTCCAGCCGGTGCATTTTATCGCTTGTGCGGTTTTGCTTGTGCGGCGGATTGCCCGTGGGGATAAAAAGCACCCGCTCCAGAGAAAACGCCTTTTTGCAGTGCTCGGCCATTGCAATATGGCCGTTGTGAATTGGGTCAAAGGTACCCCCCATTATACCCAGATTGTGTTGTAACATACTTTAATGTCCTTCCGGAGCGCAGATGCTGTATAAAAAAACGCATCTGCGCAATAATTGTTTTGTGCATGTTTGCAGCGGCAACTGCATCAAAATATCTCATAGTAAAAGAAAGCGCAGGCTTGTACCATGATAAAAAAGGTAATATCGCTGTGTATATGTTTTGCAGCCTGTTTTATGCTGAGCTTCTTTCTGATATACGCGTTTATTGTTTTCCGCGTTTCGGGCAGCAATGCCGCCGTTATTACCGCTGTCTGTACATCGGTTTGTATTGCGGCCGCCATGACGGTGCTGCGAAATATATTCATGCTCAGAAAAGAAGAGCGCGCTGCGGAAGAAAAACTGAGAAGCGCACAGCTTGAGCACCTTTTGCTGATGAATGACGACGACTTTTTCCGTGCCTTTGCGTCGTATTTCGGTATATGCGACTATACCGTGATAGGCAACGGCATCCTTGCCGGAGATAACGCCTATTATTTTATCCGTAAGCACGGCGGCGCGGATGCCGAAAGCGCAGTACAGATAATACGAAGCATGAACAGTCACCGTGACAAAAAGGCATTCTGCATGATAATCGGCAGCGCTCGACAGGAGGCTGAGGACATGCTCTGCCGGAACGGATGCACCCTTATGCCGCAGCATGTGATTCCTTTTGCCCAAAGCTCCTTTTCAGCATTCGACGGGAGCCAGCCGAGCGAAGGATTGCGCCCCTTCCGGCATCTGAAAAAAATCTTACTGGAAAAACGCTTCACGGCAAACTGTATAAAATATTCCCTTTTGCTTGCCGCGGTATCGGTGTTTTCTTTTTACGGGACATGGTATCTTATTGCTTCCTGCCTGCTGTTTGCCCTTGCCGCGCTGTCAGTGATAACAAGAAAAAGGCATCACTCCAGCACTATGCGCTGATGCTCCCTGGAGCGCTTGTAAATAACAAATTTACCGCCTATGCACTGTACGGGTTCGCTGCCTGTTCTGGCGACAATGGCATCACAGGCCTCGCGGGTAGAAAGCTCACAGGTTTTCAGAACGGTTATTTTAACCAGCTCTCTGGCCTCCAGGGCGTCGTATATTTCCGATATCATGTGGGGCGATATGCCGCCCTTGCCTATCTGAAATATCGGGTCTATCCCGTTTGCCAGACTTCTTAAATAAGCCCTCTGCTTTGTAGTAATCATTTGTATTCTCCTAAAATTTTATTTTTATTCGACAAAGTCGAATTCAATATCGCCTATACACACCGTGCTGCCCTCTTTGGCGCCCTTTTCTACCAACGCGCTGATGACGCCCTTATCCCGCAGCACCTTCTGGAAATAGTTGAAGGAATCAAGGTCGTCCAGGGTAATCTCTCTGCACAGCCTGTCAACAAGCGGCCCGGTTACAACAAAGGCGTCGTCGTCCCGTATGATATTAAAGGCGTCGGGACTGCACTGGCTTTCGTAAACCTCTTCGGCCTTTATGGGCTCGGGCGCCGGCAGAGTCTCCAGCATTGCCGCCGCAGCGCGCATAAGAGGTTCAATGCCGGAAACCGTCGCCGCCGAGATCTCAAAAACCTTAAGGCCGGTCTGCGCTTCAAACCTCTCGGTGTTTTCCCTGCTGCCCGGCAGATCACATTTGTTGGCCGCTATCAGCTGCGGCAGCCCGGCCAGCTTATCGCTGTACTGCGCCAATTCTTTATTGATTGCATAATAATCGGCAACCGGATCCCTTCCCTCGCTGCCCGACATATCAAGCACATGCAGCAGCATCCTGGTGCGCTCGATATGGCGCAGGAAATCGTGCCCAAGACCTATCCCCTGTGCCGCGCCCTCTATAAGGCCGGGAATATCCGCTACAACAAAGCTCCTGCCGTCCGAGGAGGCCACGCCCAGATTGGGCGAAAGGGTGGTAAAATGATAATTTGCTATCTTGGGACGGGCTTTTGTAATAACCGACAGTATGGTGGACTTTCCGACATTGGGGAAGCCCACAAGGCCGATGTCCGCAATTGTTTTAATTTCCAGTATCACGCATTTTTCTTTTGTGGTTTCCCCGCTCTGCGAGAAATTAGGCGCTCTGCGCGTAGGAGTTGCAAAGCGGGCATTGCCCTTGCCTCCCGCCCCGCCGCCGAGCACAACACGCCTTTCGTCGGGGGCAAACATATCGGCGATAACCCGTCCGCTTTCGGCGTCCCGTATTACGGTACCGCGAGGCACTTTGATAACGATGTCCTCACCGCGTTTACCCTTGCGCATATCCCCTCTGCCGTTTTCCCCGTCCTGTGCCTTGTATTTGCGGGTATAACGGAAGTCCAGCAGAGTGCGGAGGTCGCTGTCCGCAACAAAAACGACATCTCCGCCGTTGCCGCCGTCACCGCCATCGGGGCCGCCGCTGGGCATATACTTTTCTCTGTGAAAGGAAACGGCACCGCTGCCGCCGTTTCCGCTTTTGATATATATTTTTGCCGTATCAACAAACACTATTTATCAATTCCTTTGCAAAGGCAAATGTTATGTATTTCGCAGTTCCGGCAGTCCGGATGCTTGGCTGCGCATCTGTTTCTGCCGTGAGCTATCAGCACATGATGCATCTGAATCCAACAGCTTTCATCAAAGATTTCCATAAGCCGAAGCTCCGTACCCAGTTCGTCCTTGGCGTCGGCAAGCCCGATTCTGTTGGCCACCCGGAAGACATGTGTGTCCACCGCTATGCCCGGAATTCCGTAAGCAACGGCGCAAACAACATTGGCGGTCTTGCGTCCCACTCCGGGAAGTTCCTGCAGAAGCTTCTTGTCTGCAGGAACCTCGGAGTTGTATTTTTCCATCAGCAAACGGCTGGTCTTTAGAATATTATCCGCCTTGCTGCGGAAAAAACCGCAGCTGTGGATATACTCTTCCAGCTCTTTATTGCCTAACGTAACCATTGCTTTCGGTGTATTATACCGTTTGAACAGCTCCGCCGTTACGATGTTCACCCGGACATCCGTACACTGAGCCGACAGCATGGTTGCAACAAGCAATTCATACGGCGTACGGAAGGCAAGCGCACACTCGGCCTGCGGATAGGCACGGCACAAAAGCCGCCGTACATCCTCGATTTCGTCTTTTGTAAGCAATGTTTTCATCATGCTTATATTTTACCCTATTTTTATTTTTTAGGCAAGCGCTCATTTATTCGAAAATCTTCTGCACCTTAACGCGTTTGCCCTCTCCCGCTATAGTGTAAAACCCCTCAAAAGTCGAAGGATTGAGGGCTTTAATAATGGCTTTTGCGGTGTTTATTCCCTCTGCCGGAAACTCTACGGACAGCCCGCAGCCCAGCGCTATGGCTTTAGGTGTTGGGATGATGTCCGTCTCCACACCGCCGCGGCGCAGAGCCGTATCAAAACTCATCATTTGTGACCTTGACTTAAAGGATGCTATTATTCTTTCCTCCATGAACAATCACTTCTTTCGATTCATATCAATATAATATACTGTTGCTGTTCACGGAGTGTGCATAAGCATCGGTTATTAAGTTTTCTGACTGCAAGCTTTAATAGATGAATGATTGAAAGGACAGCCTTTGCACGAAAGGCACGGTGTTATATGATATATCTGGATAACTCGGCAACATCCTATCCAAAACCGCAAAGCGTAATAAGAGCGGTGGAATTTTGTCTTAAAAACCTGAGCGCAAACCCGGGCCGAAGCGGGCACAAAGCCAGCCTTGCGGCATCTCATGCGTTAGAGCAGGCCCGGCTTACGGCCGCGGAACTGCTTAGCGCAAACCGGGACGATGTATTTTTTATGCTTAACTGTACGGACGCCCTTTCCTGCGCAATTTTCGGCTTATTAAAGCCCGGAGATCATGTTATTACCACGGTATTTGAGCATAACTCCGTATTGCGGCCTCTGGAAATGCTGCGCAAGCAGGACAAAATTACCTTTGACTGCGCTCTCCCCGGCCCGGACGGCAGAATAACCGCCGGGACAATAGATGCGCTGCGAAGAAAAAATACGGCAATGGTTATTGTAAACCATATTTCCAATGTATGCGGTGTAAAGTGCGAAACGGAAGAAATATACGGCTATTGTATGCAAAACGGCATAGTGTTTTGTCTGGATGCCGCACAGTCCGCAGGCTGTGAGACGCTAAGGGCAGACATGGCCGATATTATATGTATGCCCGGGCACAAAGGGCTGCTTGGCCCTATGGGCAGCGGACTGATGTATATTGCCCCGGATGTCAATGTATTGCCTTTGCGCGTAGGTGGAACGGGAAGCCAGTCCGAGAGCCTGGATCAGCCTGTTTTCCGGCCGGACAGGTACGAAAGCGGGACGCAGGCGCTGCCCGCTATAATTGGGCTGGAGGCGGGAATAAAAACGGTAATGGGACACGAAGAAGAAATATGCAGGCGCGAAAAACGCCTCGCACAGCTGCTTACGGACGGTCTTGAGAGCATAAAAGGAGTAAACGTGCTTTCTCCGCACAAGGTACAGTCCGGCGTTGTGCTGTTTAATGTAAGAGACATAGATTCAAGGCGTATAAGCTATCTGTTAGACAGGGATTTTGACATTGCCACCCGTGCCGGGTACCACTGCGCGCCCCTTGCGCACAAATATCTGGGCACAATGTCTCAGGGCGGAGTAAGAGCCAGCGTAGGCTATGCAAACAGCGCCGAGGACATCTGCGCCGCGGTAGCGGCAGTGGAAGCAATAGCGCGCTCAGAATAACGACATGGCGGCGTCGGCGTTAAGGGCAAGATCGGATACAAACCCCTTTTGCAGCCTGTAATAGCCGGCGCAGCCTATCATGGCGGCGTTGTCGGTACACAGCACCGGTTCCGGACAGAAAAAGCTCATTCCGTTAACACGGCACTGCTCTGCAAGCATACTGCGGAGCTGAGAATTTGCCGCAACACCGCCTGCAAGGACAACGCTTTTCATGCCATATAAGCGGGCAGCTTTAACGGTTTTTTCGCATAAAACGCCGCAGACAAACTGCTGAAAGGAGGCTGCTATATCGGCAACCGGCACAGGTTCGCCGTTTTGCTCCAGCTTATGCACAAGATTTATTATCCCGGTTTTTATGCCGCTGAAGCTGAAATCGAAATTATCCTGACGGGCAAGCACGGAATGGAAATGAAACGCCTCCGGATTACCCTCCTTTGCCAGTCTGTCAATGTGAATGCCGCCCGGATACGGAAGCCCAAGCACCCTGGCAACTTTATCAAAGGCCTCCCCCGCCGCGTCATCGCGCGTGCGCCCTATAAGCTCATAGCTGCAGTAATCCCGGCAAAGCACGATATGACTGTGTCCGCCGGACACCACCAAGGCCAGGAAAGGCGGCTCCAGCTGCTTATTTGTTATATAGTTAGCGCTAATATGCCCCTCTATGTGGTGAACGCCTATCACCGGTACGCCCAGCGAATACGCAAGCCCCTTGGCAAAGGAAACGCCCACAAGCAGTCCACCCACCAGTCCCGGGCCGGAAGTAACAGCAACGGCGCCAATATCGCCGTATTCCAGCCCGGCGCCGCGCACCGCTTCTTCGGTCACGGCGGCAATACACTGCGTATGACACCGCGAAGCAATTTCCGGCACCACTCCCTTGTATTTCTGATGTATGGGTACCTGGGAGGATATTATATTGGACAGGACGTTTCTCCCGTCCGCCACTATCGCGGCCGAGGTTTCGTCGCAGGAAGACTCCAAAGCCAGCAAAATCCCATTTTTAACGGTCATAATAAAGCCTTTCAGTGAATCGTAAGATAAAAATGCCGTGGCGGCATTGTAACGGAAAATACTGTTTCCGGGACGGTATGCCGCACTATTGATACATATAATCGTCCAGCAGATCCGGAGTTCGTCTGTCTATTCTGCTAAACACCGCCAGCAGTATAGCGGCAATAACGGCAAAAAATCCGCTCATACAATATGCCGCAGTTGTAACCGTATCCATGGTTATACGGCCGTAAAGCAGCGAAAGATTACCCCCGGTATAATCAAATATTGCGTCAAAAGTAAGCAGACGGTACAAGCCGTCGGAAAAACTGCCGCCCTCAAGCGCCGTCAGCCCTATTGCGGCAAGGCACGCCGCAAGTGCGCATGCAAAAGTGATCCCGGCCCACGAAGCGATAACGGCAAGAGTGGATCTGCCCCTTTTTATCCAGACTCCGACTACCCCTGCGGCAAGCAGTACAAGCAGTACCG
>JAQXIQ010000002.1 GCA_029007865.1 Bacillota bacterium | reverse complement strand
AAGCTTACCAGCGCATTCATGTTTATGACAAGCGATATACAGACAAATGTATATCTGCTTACCGGACACGGGGAACTGGTAACCGACCCGAGCTATGAGAGCACCACGGCCAATCTCAAGGCTCGGCTCGAGGAAGAAAACTATCATGTGGAGACCCTGGACCTTGCCATGCAGGAGCTTAAACAGGGGGATATACTTATGGTTATCGGCCCGGCTACAGACCTGTCAGAGCAGGAGAGAGACGCCATTGTCAAATTCCTTGACAACAGGGGAAAGGCTCTGTTCTTCCTTGATCCGACACAAAAGGAGCTGACAAATTTCAGCGCGGTGCTGGACCATTATATGATAAAGCTGAAAAACCAGACGGTTTATGAAAGCCAGTCCTCCATGCACACGGAGCGCAGCAATTTTGAGCTGGTGCCCAATATAGTTTCCGGCGAGATAACCGACGGCATTATCAATTCGGGAAACAGGGTATATGCCGACAGCACCGTTTATTTTGAGGAATATAACGGCACCTCCGACGATATAACGGTAATGCCGCTGCTTAAAAGCTCTGCAAGCTCCGTAAGCATACCTCAGGAGGACCTTGCCGCAGAGCAATATTTGCAGAAGCTGGGAGAATATACTCAGGAAGAAAGAACCGTAGGACTTGCGTTCTTGCAGAAAGACGGAAGCAGTATGCAGAACGACGCGGACACCAGAATATGTGTTTTCGGTACCTCGGAGCTGGTTCTTGGAAAAAGGCAGAACTCCGCAGGCAATATCACGCTGATCAAAAACTGCGTCAACTGGGTGGACAACAAAACAAACCGCGTGGCTATACAGGGGCCGCAGATGGATGCGTATACTCTGAGCATCTATAACGCATCAACGGTAAAAACGCTGGTAACGGTGGTCATTATAGTTATCCCGGTGCTGATTCTGGGCGGCGGCGTGTTTATCTGGTACAGGAGGAAGAATTTATGACAGCAGACAAGCCCAAAAGCGCAGGCAAAACAATGATAATATCCCTGGCTGTCGCGGTGGTTCTGCTTGCAGGGCTGCTGCTTGGAGCCTTTGCCATGAGCGCAGGGCGTCAGGAGGAAGAGGACGACGATCTTATTCCGCTGATAGCCTGCTCGGAAGAGGATATTTACAGCGTTACAATTGAATCGCTTCGGGATACCTATACGATTTCTCAGGATGGGATAAAGGATACCATACTGCAGTGGAAGATCGAGGGTCAGGACAATACCGATGTGGATCTGTATTCTCTTAAAACCATTATAAACCGCTGCTATAAGCTCAATGCCCGCCGGGAGCTTGGTACCATTGACACGGCAAATAAGGAGCTTATGGCCGCATACGGCTTTGACAACCCCACCTCTACGGTTACAATCACCTATAAGGACGGCGTACGCACATTTGTAGTGGGAGATGCGTACGGAACCGAATATTATATGTATGAAAAGGGCACCGGCAAGTTCTATATTGCACCCACCACCGTAGGGACGTATTTTAACCTTACCAGCAATGAGCTTCGTACTCTGCCCGGGCTTGAGGTGCAGACGGGAAATACCGGTATCATTGCCATTGCCAAAAAAGGAAGCCCGGATATATCTCTTGCGTATATACCGTCAATAATGTCGGATAGCAGGTCGTGGCAGATGGTTTCTCCTGTTGGGGGATATACCGATTCCACCACCGTGACCAGCCTTATGAACGCAATATCGAATTTTAAGATGAGCCTTTATGTCGATTCGGCCATAGGCGATGATATGTCTAAATACGGATTTGACGATCCGTATGCGTCCTTGGTACTGGCGCCTCCCCTTGTTGATGAGGAGGATGAGGAAACCGTAGCGCATCTGCCGTCTCAGGCTATATTTGTAGGGGATCCCGTGCGTGAGGTGGAGGGATACCGTTACTGCTATACCTATACCGTCAAAGACGGTGAGAGCCCGGATATTCCGTCCTGTAAGGTTTACGCCATCTCCGACGAGGTGTTTGACGGAATATTCGGTGTAAAGGCCATTGATATTCTGGACAAACAGGTGATACTGACAAACATAGATAATGTTACCGAAATAAAACTGAATATCCGCGGCAAGGAGAGCAGTATTAAAATAAGCAAAAAGGAACTGCTGGACGATGACGGCAACCCGATAACCGATGCTTCGGGAGTAAAGAGCTACGCTACGTTCTTTGATTTGGATGACGGCACCAGATTGCTGGAATCCTGCGCAAGAGCCTTTTATATCAAACTGATATCCATAAAGGCGGTGGCATTCTTAAGGGATGACGATCCTCAGGAAATAGGGGAAAAGATATTCTCGGTTACAATGCAGACAAATATTAAGATTTTCGGCCAGGAGGACACCGATTTGTATGCGGCGGTAACGGCTGAGGTTTACGAGCTGGACAGTAACTATTGTGTCCTGCGGTTCCGCGGGCAAACCGAAAACGCCTGCAAGATGAAACGCAGTCAGATACTGGAGCTGTTTGAAGCCTATGAGCTTATGCTTTCCGGGGAGCTTCCTGCGATAAGAGAAGATTGACCGACAAGGACAAAAAACAATAACAGCGCGGAATTTTCCGCGCTGTTTTGTATCCGGGCTTTCTGCGCCTGCAATGCGTAAATGGCCGTCTATTCCACCGTGACGCTTTTGGCAAGATTTCGGGGCATATCCACATCGTTGCCGCGCTGAACGGAAATATAATATGCAAGCAACTGCATTGGAAGAATGGCAAGAGCGGGGGAGTATTCCGGGAATGTGGAAGGCACCTCCCAGATATAGTCTGCGTCGTCATCGAAGAAACGGTCGCCCTGCTCAACCAGCACCAGTATTTTGGCGCCGCGCACGCGGCATTCCGTGATGTTGCTTTTGATTTTTTCCGCAAGTTCTTTCTGGAGCGCTATGGCTATGACAAGGGTGCCCTCCTCCAGCAGGGCTATTGTGCCGTGCTTGAGCTCGCCTGCCGCCAGGGCTTCGGAATGTATATAGGAAATCTCCTTGAGCTTGAGAGATGCCTCCTGAGCAATGGCATAATCAAGGCCGCGGCCTATGAAGAAAACGCTTTCGTGGCCGTAGTGACAGCTGGCAAACTGCTGAATGTAGGCTTTGTTTTCAAATATGGAACGGTTTTTCTCCGGTAGAGTGTTCAGTTCCGTCAGGGCGCGGTTTATGTATTCGGCGTCATATATGCCGCGCTTACGCCCGATGTCAAGTATGGTTATATAGGTCAGCATAAGCTGCGAAACATACGCTTTTGTGGAGCAGACCGATATCTCCGGCCCGGCCCAGGTGTAGCTGACATAATCGGCCTCCCTGGCTATGGTGGAGCCTACAACATTGCAAATTGCCAGCACCTTTGCACCTTTGCTCTGTGCCAGCTTCATCGCGGCAATGGTATCGGCGGTCTCGCCGGACTGGGAGATGACTATTACCAGGTCGTTTTTATCTATTATCGGGTCGCGATATCTGAATTCCGATGCGATATCGGCAATAACCGGTATGCGAAGCTGCTTCTCGATTATGTGCTTGCCCACAAGGCCGCAATGGTAAGCCGTGCCGCAGGCGACAAAGAAAATGCGGTTGATGCCGCGGACATAGTCTGCCGGCAGGGGAAGCTGATCGTCCCGGAGGGAGAACATACCGTCCTTCTGTGCGACATTTGGAGAA
>JAQXIQ010000001.1 GCA_029007865.1 Bacillota bacterium | reverse complement strand
ATTCATTGCTGCGCAAAGAGGATGATTGTCTGCGGCAACCGTGATATTGAAATCTGCGGTTTCAGTTAATAATCGTGATATTGAAACCTGCGGTTTCAGTTAATTGCGCGTAAAAACGGCATCAATCACTGCAGGGGCGGCGCAGAATGTCCATTGCCTCCAGAGGCTCCGGGGAGGGAATGCGCACCGTCTCCTGGGGATTGGGCGCAGAGGGCACCTCCTGTCCCCATTGATTGATTATTTTTTCCACCTTTATTATCCTGCCGCTGCGTTCCGGGTTGGGCGAGAGCACCTCAAGGCAATCGCCCAGGCAAAACTTATTGCGCTGCTCCAGAGTGAGGAACCCGCCGTCGCTGCCCCGCACCACCGCAACAAATTCATAGCTCTGACGGCACTTGCTGGAGGAATATCTCTGCCCATCCTCCGGCCTGCCGAAATAAAAGCCGGTGGTAAACTCTCGATTGGCCGCCTTTTCCAGCTCCCTGACAAGCTCCTGTCCGCAGGGCTTGCCCTCAAGCATAAGATCTATTGCCCGGCGGTATGCCGCCGTAACCGCTGCGGCATAATATGCCGTTTTCATTCTGCCTTCTATCTTGAAGCTGGACACGCCGGCATCCGCCAGCTCCTTAAGATGCTGAATCATGCACAGGTCTTTGCTGTTAAGGATATAGGTGCCTCGCTCGTCCTCGGCAACGGGCAGCCATTCGCTGCGCCCCACCTCGCGTATCTCGTACTTCCAACGGCAGGCCTGCACGCACTTGCCCTGGTTGGCGCCGCGCCCGGTGAGATAGTTTGACAGCAGGCAGCGCCCCGAGTAGGAAATACAGGCGGCTCCGTGCACAAAGGCCTCCAGCTCAATGTCCGGCACCGTACTGTGTATGCGTGCAATCTCTTCCAGGGAAAGCTCCCTTGCAAGCACTATGCGGCTTGCTCCCATATCCCGCATTACCTGCGCCGCGGCATAATTGGTGACATTGGCCTGGGTGGATATATGCACCGCAAGCTCCGGACAGACCTTTTTGCTCACGGCCAGCACGCCCAGGTCGGCAACCAGCACGGCGTCGGCTCCGGCGGCCTCTATGCGCTTAAGGTAGTGGGCGATGCCGTCGATATCGACGTTATGAGCATAGATATTTACCGTTATATAGGCTTTTTTGCCCTTGGAATGGACAAAAGCTACAGCCTGCGCCAACTCTTCAAAACCGAAGTTGTCCGCAAAAGCGCGCAGAGAATAATCCGGGCCCGCCATATAAACGGCATCTGCGCCGTACTTTACGGCAAACTCCAGGCGTTCCCTGCCGCCGGCAGGAGAAAGCAGCTCTATCATCCGGATTCATCCTTTCTTTTGTGGATAAAAACACAGGGCGCGCGGCCATTGCCGTCCGCGTATCCCGGATACGCGGACGCTCCGAAAGCTTTCATGCCGGCAACCCGGCCGGCATGAAGGCGGTTTATTTTGTAAGCTTATCCAGCAGCAGCGTACTGCGCTGCAGGAACTGGCTCATACGGTCCGGTGTAAGCGGAACATTTGCAAGGGCAGCAAGGTCATATATCTGGCGCATGATAAGGGTCTTTTCCTCGCCGGGCTCCATAAGGCTGAGCTTTTTGATAAGCTCGCTTCCGGCATTAAGGGTAAGGGTATATTTGCCCGGGAACATATCCGCCATATTTACGCCGCTGTAATACCGGCTCATGTCCTGCATGCGTCTGTTATCCTCGTCCAGCAGCAGCAAAGCCGGCATATCCGAAGCGATACTGCCCGCCTTGACCGTGGTATTGGCGTCATCCAGCATGGCTGTAAATTCCCCGCACAAAGCGTCAAAGCCCGCACTCTCGCCCATAAGCGAGCCCAGATCGGAATCTATGCGGGTAAACTTAACTCCGTTGTTTTTGCTCTCAATAAAGCTTATGAAGGGCCCGTCAATTACTCCGTCAAGCAGTACGCACTCGATCCCGTTATCTCCGAACAGCTTGATATACTGGGCCTGCTGGATCTCGTTAGTGACATAGAACACCTTGTTCTCGTGTTTTTCCTTGGCACGCTCCAGGTAATCCGGAAGAGTGAGATATTCGCCGCCCATGGTTTTATAGACTATACAGTCCTTCATGCGGTCATAGAACTTATCGTCCTTCATGCAGCCGTATTTGATGAAAATGCCGATATCGTTCCAGTATTCGTCATACTTGTCGCGCTCCTGGGCAAACATACCGCTGAGCCTGTCCGCAACCTTTTTGGTGATATGCGAGGATATCCTGCGCACCGTGCTGTCGTTCTGCAAAAAGCTCCTGGAAACATTGAGCGGCATATCGGGGCAGTCAATAACGCCCTTGAGCAGCATAAGAAACTCCGGGATTATCTCCTTGATATTGTCCGCTACGAATACCTGGTTGTTATACAGCTTGATCTGCCCCTGCATGGTATCGATATTCTGGGTCAGCTTGGGGAAGTACAGTATTCCCTTGAGCCTGAAGGGGTATTCCACATTCAGATGTATCCAGAAGAGCGGCTCGTTATAATCAAAGAACACCTTGCGGTAAAAATCGCGGTATTCCTCGTCCGTGCATTCGCTTGCCGGCTTGTTCCAAAGCGGATTGGTGTCGTTGATCTGGCGGAATTCGGTTTTGCCGTCCTTGGTCTGGCCCAGCAGCACCGGATAGGGCAGGAAGAAGCAATACTTGTTGAGTATCTTGCTCAGCTCGTCGTTTGCAAGGAAGTCCTTGCTCTCATCGTTAAGATAGAGGGTTATCACCGTGCCGTGGGTGTCCCTTGTACCCTCCTGCATGGTGTACTCCACCGTCCCGTCGCTCTCCCAGTGAACGGCCTGTGCATCCTTGAGATAGGAAAGAGTGTCGATGGTAACCTTGTCCGAAACCATAAACGCAGAATAGAAGCCCAGTCCGAAATGCCCGATGATGCCGTCCGTACCGGTCTTTTCGTATTTCTCTATAAATTCCGCGGCTCCGGAAAATGCCACCTGATTGATATATTTTTCAAT